>NC_016027.1:1890000-2190000 GCF_000182745.2 Komagataeibacter medellinensis NBRC 3288 | reverse complement strand
CGTTATCAATAGCCAGAGCCAGCAGGCAGAAGGCAACCGGCAGCATGATGACCGCATGGACCGGCGGAAAAGCAAGGGCATAGAGGCCGCCCGCCAGAACCATAACCAGATCGGCCCGCCAGCCGTGCAGGCGGGCAAGTGCCACATATTTGCGCAACAGAAATGTCATGAAGAGCTACGGTCCACCTGCCGGTTGCGAACCACTCCAGCATTAGTCCAGCGCGTCACGCAGGCGGCGCTCGTAATGGCGGTAATACTTGTCGGCCAGCAGTTCACTCTTGACCAGAACTGCCACATCAATGGTGTTGAACTGCTCATCAATCACCGCGCCATCACCAATATACCCGCCCAGTCGCAGGTACCCCTTTATCAGCGGGGGCAAGCGGGCAAGCGTGCGCCGGTGGTCAAGCAGTTGCGGGTCGGAACGCAGCATTTCCACCCGCCGTTCCGGCACGGCGCGCACGCGCAGCGCAGGTGGGGCAAGATGGTTCTGGTAGAGATAGGTCAGTTCATCGGACAGTGCATCGGGGTCGGTCCCCGGCAGACTGGCGCAACCGAACAGCACATCGATCCGGTGAAGGAAAATGTAGGAGGCAATGCCCCGCCATAACAGTTGCATGGCAGCGCGGCCACGATAGTTCTGATCCACGCAGGAGCGCCCGACTTCGAGCAAGCGGCCGGGAAAATCGGTCAGAGGGGAGATGTCGTATTCGTTGGATGTATAGAACCTGCCCAGCTTTCTGGCCGCATCGCCCTGCATGAGGCGATACGTACCCACAACGCCGCGCGCGCCCGAGGAAATGGCATGGTCGATCACAAGAAGGTGATCGGCATATTCATCGAATTCGTCCACATCGCGACGCAGGCGGGCCGTACGGGAATCGGGGCGGGCCCCCATTTCCTCATAGAACACCCGGTAACGCAGTGCCTGCGCGGCATCGCGTTCCTCTTCGGTCGCGGCAATCCTGACGCCAAGATTACCCCCTCGCAGTTCAGGGAAACCGTTGCGTTCAAGGTCCAATGTAGAAAGGGAGTGAATGGTCTTCTCGATACTCAAGGCCGTGATCTGCCTTTCCGCTGCGTTTGCGCCACCTGTGTCGTCTGTTCTTCTGGCACGTCAGGCAACCTGCGCGCAAACAGTTCCAGCCGATGAGATACCAGATCAAACCCCAGTTCGGCTGTGATCCGGCGCAGCAGTTCGGCATGGTCGGCGTGCGTAAACTCCACCACCTGCCCGCTTTCCACGTCGATGAGGTGGTAGTGGTCGCCTTCCCCGGTCGTCTCGTAACGCGCGCGGCTGCCACCGAAATCACGCCGCTCAAGGATGCCATTTTCTTCCAGCAGGCGAACGGTACGGTACACCGTGGCAACCGATATCCGCCCATCCAGAAGGGAGGCACGACGGTAGAGTTCCTCCACATCGGGGTGATCATGAGCTTCGGACAGCACACGCGCGATGACCCGGCGCTGGCCTGTCATCTTCAGTCCACGCTCGATGCACATGCGCTCGATGCGCGTCTGTAATCCGTTACTGTCCATCACCATATTTATGGGTGTCACCGATCATGCAGGGATCTGTCCATATTACCACACACCGTGTGGTTCAGTCCTCACGTTTCGTGCCAAGGCCGATCTTGCGGGCAAGCGAGGAGCGGTGGCTGGCATAGTTCGGGGCAACCATGGGGTAGTCATGCGGCAGACCCCAGCGCTCGCGGTATTCATCAGGGGTCATGTTGTAGGCGGTCTTGAGGTGACGCTTGAGCATTTTCAGCTTCTTGCCGTCCTCAAGGCAGACGATGTAATCGGGGAAGATCGACTTCTTTAGCGGAACGGCGGGCACTGGCTTTGCAGGCGCGGGTTCCGTGCGCCCGAGCGATGCCACGGCCTCATAGACCCGGTGAATCAGACCGGGCAGCATCTCTGCCTCAAGTTCGTTACGGGATACGTATGCCGAAACGATTTCGGCAGCCAGTTCACGCACTTCCACTTCTGCCGTTTCATCAGCCATCAATCTGATCCTGTCACTCTGGAATAATGATGCATCTTATATAAATAATTCCAGAAAGATCGCAACCGCCAGCAACAGAGGTTTTGTGGTAATATGTCTGATATTGAAATGACGGTACTGGATATCACCCATGAAGTATGTCCCATGACTTTCGTTCGTACCCGTCTGGCCCTTGACAGTCTTTCTACCGGAGAAAAACTGCTTGTACGCCTGCGTGGCGCAACCCCGCTGGACAATGTATCGCGCAGTCTGGGACTGCTGGGGCATGTTGTGGAAGAAATACAGACAGAAGCAGATGGCATGACACACCAGCTGGTCGTGCTCAAATCGTGAGCTGCATCACACAGGCATCCGTCCCGTCAGGGTAATAGTCACGCCGTAGGCCCACCTGCGCGAATCCGGCGCCACGATACAGGGCAAGGGCAGGCGCATTGTCCTGCGCCACTTCCAAAAACAGGCTCGTCGCCCCACCCTGTGCCACCGAACGCACGCAACGCGCCAGCAGGTCGCGCCCGATACCCTGCCGCCGCCATGCGGGGTCAACGGCGAAGGTCAGGATCTCGGCTTCATCAAACACCGTGCGCGCCATGATGAAACCAGCCGAATCTCCCCTGCCCTGCGGGGCCAGCAGGGTAAAGACCCCCGGCATGTCCACCAACGCCTGCATGGCGGGCGCATCCCAGCGGTGCAGCGGCGCGAAGGCTGTGGCATGGACCCGCGCCAGCATGGCGGCATGCGGGGTTATGGCGGCTACGGGGGGCGGGTTCATGCAGGAGGCGGAACCGGGGCGGGCCGCAGGCCTGCGGCAGGCAGCTTTGCCTCCGGTGCATCCACATAAAGCGGCTGTGCGGCCAGTGGCGGCAGGTCGCCCTGCCAACGGCGCAGGGCAGTGGCGGCAATGGCCAGCGGGTCGGGCTGCATCAGGGGCAGGATATGCACGTCATCCCTGCCCGCTACGGCATCGTGCACCCATTGGGCACCATTACCGGCCAGTAACAGCGGGCCTGCGGGCAGGGCAAGCGTATCGAGCATATGGGCTTCAACCTGCGTTGCGGCCCCCTCGCCCGGCATTTCAATGAAGACACGCCCCCGCCGCGCAATGGTGCAACACAGGGACAGGGCGGAAAACGGCAGGGCGGCTGCCTGCATGGCATCGCGCATGGCTTCGCCTGCCGTAACTCCCACCACCGCGCAGCCCGAACCCACCGAAAGCCCATGGGCAAAGGCAAGCGAGGCCCGTAATCCGGTAAATGAACCCGGCCCCACTACCACGCCCACCAGTTCCGGCATGGCATGGGTCCAGCCGCACTGGGCGAACAGGTCGGTAGCAAGCTGGGGGAACTGCTCGGCCGCCCCCCGCCCCGTGGCCACGCGACTGGCCAGTAGGGTCGGGACACCATCCTGCACTACCAGGCAGGCGATAACGGCCTGCGCGTCCGCCCCTGCGGGGGCGCCATCCATCACCAGTATCCGCATGGACTAGACAACCACGCAGGCGTCATCAAAATCCAGGCGCGACGCGCGAGGCGTAGGTGGCGGCCCATCGGTATAACCGAGGCTGACAAGGAAATTGGCCTGCCAGCCCCTGTTTGACAGGAAACAGTCTTCCACCATGGCCGCATCAAACCCTGACAGCGGCAGCACGGACAGCCCCAACGCGCGCGCGGCCATGATCAGATAGCCACCTTGCAGCGTGCCGTTCCGAAACGCCGTCTCCTCCGCCAGCCCCACGTCGGCTGCAAACCACTGCCGGATGCCGGGTGCGGTGTTCAGCGTGTCCATGCGGTCAAAGAACAGCGGGTCATGCGCGACGATAACCGTGACCGGAGCGGTCATCACCCGCTGCACGTTACCACCCGACAGGGCAGGGCGCAGGCGCTCACGGCAACTCTCGGTCGTGATGAACACGAAGCGGGCCGGGCAGCAGTTGCCCGAAGTCGGCCCAAGGCGGACCAGATCGTATAGCTGCCGCAGCGTGTCCTGACCCACGGGCCGGTCATTCCATGCAACCGGCGTGCGTGCATCACGAAACAGAAGATCAAGCCCAGCGTCGTCAAGCGCCATGAAACATTCCCAGATTACGCGCAGGCCTGCCGATCAGGCCTCTACCTGCTCCACCGATACCACTTCGGGCACATAATGGCGCAGCATGTTCTCCACGCCGTGCTTAAGTGTTGCACGCGAAGACGGGCAGCCCGAGCATGCACCCTGCATGGTCAGCCTGACTATGCCATCACGGTAGCCGCGGAACACGATGTCACCCCCATCGCCCGCCACGGCGGGGCGCACGCGGGTATCGAGCAGTTCCTTGATCTGCTGGACGATTTCTTCATCGCCCGGCGCAATCAGGTCTTCCACCACCTGCGCGTCGCTTTCCACCACGGCCTGACCGGTTGCCAGATAGTCGGCCAGAACCGCGAGTACCTGCGGGCGCAAGCCTTCCCACTCCGTGCTGTCGGCACGGGTCACGGCCACGAAGTCGTTGCCGAAAAAGACGCGCGCCACGCCATCAAGGTCAAACAGCACTTCGGCCAGCTTTGAACGGCCCGCCACGGAATCGGGGCTGATAAAATCCGCCGTGGCCCCGTTGGCCATGATCTCGCGCCCCGGCAGGAATTTCAGCGTGGCAGGATTGGGGGTGTCTTCCGTTTCGATGAACATAGCTCGGTCTTCCAGACATGACGGGACAGGGGAAAGGCAAAAGTACTGCCCGGGTCCTGTTATATGATCGACCCGGTCGCGAATCCAACCCCACCGGGGCGCTAAGCCCTGCTTTTAGCTGGCCGGACGTATCACGGCATTGCGGGGCAGGACAATTTCGGCGCACAGGCCGCCCTGCGGGCGATTGTATAGCCGGAAGCGGCCGCCATCGCGCGCGACCTCGCGGCTGACGATGGCCAGCCCCAGCCCCAGCCCGCCTGTACTGCGCGAGCGCGAACCCTCCACCCGGTAGAAGGGCGTCGTGACACGCCCGATCTCGGCATCGGACAGGCCGGGGCCGTCATCCTCCACCCGGATCAGCAGGCTGTCCGCCATCACGGTCAGGCTGACATGGGCGTTTCCGCCATAATTCACGGCATTGTCAATCAGGTTGCCCAGAACGCGCTTGAGCGCCAGCGGGCGGACCACGGCCTGCGCCTGATCGGGACCGGCATAGGTCACGTCGCGGCCCTGATCGGCATCATCATCCACGCGGGTGGCAAGGATGGAGGCGACATTGGTCGGGCGCGCCGGTTCGGGGTCCTTCTCGCCTGAAAGATAGGCCAGCACGCCGGTGATCATGGCCTCCATTTCCGTCACGTCCGCCTCGATCTCCTTCTGGGCGTTCGCATCATCCAGAAAGCCCGCGCGCAGCCGCAGGCGGGCCAGCGGTGTGCGCAGGTCGTGCGAGACGGCGGCCAGTGCCTCGGTCCGGTCAGCGATCAGGCGGTTTATGCGGTCCTGCATCGCGTTGATGGCACGGGCCAGATAGCGTACCTCACGCGGGCCCTTGTCCGCCAGCGGTACCCAGCGGCCAGAACCTACGGTATCGGCCACATCGGCCAGCGCACGTAGCGGCATGCTGAGCGCGCGCACCAGCATGCCCGCCGCCAGCAGCACCGCACCGGCAAGAATCGCGGCCGACACGATCCCGCGGCGCATGTGGTGGGGCTGGAGAATATCGGGCGCCATGAAGCCCATGTAACTGCCATCGGGCAGGCGTAGTGTGCCGCGCACATCGGTCGTGCCCGCAATGGTGCCCGACAGGTTCAGCGCATCCCCCTGCAGGGCGGGCAGCGTGCCCGCCATACGGTCATGAAGCATATGCAGGGAAGTGGGCTGCACCTTCAGCATGCCCTGTTGTGCGGGCGTGCGCCAGTCTACCGCCAGGTCCCCGGTGGAAAGCATGGCGGCCAGCACCATGCGTTGCGACGTGGGCGTTGCCGCCAGCACGCGCGCGTCAATCACCAGACGCTCGCCCACCTGTTCAAGCTGGGCGTCATCAATGGTGTAGGTCTCGGCTTCCTCATAAAAGACGGAACTGCCAACAAAGACGAGGGCCACGGCCACGAGCAGCACGAACATGACGCGCCCCACCAGTCCGCGCGGCCACAGCGTGATGCGCCGCGCCGCTGGCATAGGCGCGCGGCTGCCCGGCACTGTCCCCTGCTCCGGCACCACAGGCGTGCTCAGACCCGCTCCACTTCCGATGTGAAGATGTAGCCCATGCCACGTACGGTACGGATCAGGCCATCCGAATCCGGTCCCAGCTTGCGCCGGAGGCGGCTGACCAGCACATCCACGCTACGATCGGACACATCGCCCAGCCGGGTGCGCGAGAGCTCAAGCAGCCGGTCGCGGCCAATGACACGCTGCGGGTTGTCAAGGAAACTGGTCAGCAGATCATGTTCCGCACCGGAAATCTCGACCGCCACCCCTGAAGGGTCGGTCAACTCCCGCCGCCGCAGGTCCAGTGTCCAACCGCCAAAGCGCACGGTCTCCCGGCGCTCCCGCCCGGCACTGGGGGTGGTGACCCCACCGCCACGGCGGCGCAGCACCGCCCGCACACGCGCCAGCAGTTCCTTCTGGCCAAAGGGCTTGGGCACGTAGTCGTCCGCACCCAGTTCCAGCCCCTGCACACGGTCCAGTTCCTCGCCCCGGGCGGAGACGATGATAACCGGAACCTCCGTCAGTGGTGCTTCGCCCGGTGCGCTCGGGCTGCCCTGCGCGCGCAGGGCACGGCACAGGTCCAGCCCGTTGATGCCCGGCAGCATTACATCCAGAATGATCAGGTCAGCCCCCTGCGCGCGCAGGGCATCCCACATTTCGGGGCCATCCTGCACGCCGCGCACGCGGTAGCCATCGCCCTGCAGTGCCCGGACGATCAGGGTGCGCATGCCAGGGTCATCTTCCACCACAAGGATGCGGGCGGGCAGATCATCAGTGGCAGGTGTCTGTGTCATTCTCTCGGCCATGGTTCTGGTTCAGGACAGGCATGATGCCATTCATGCTATTGCCTTGCAGCATATCCAACGCACCGGGCCGGGATAAGACCATCGTTCATGTCATAAAATGTCTTTTCCGCACGGATACCGCATAGCAGAACGGGGCGCCGAACCCAACCGGCACCCCGTTCCACTCACACCATATGTGGTGCGTGGTACCTAATGGGCGGCAGCGGATGCCGCGTTGAGCTTGAGCACCCAGAACTGCGCGATGTCGCGCGCGCCGTTGGTCCCCTCAACACTGTTGAAGGTCGCGATGGCAGCAGCCTTCTGCCCGGCGGCGGCCTGCGCCAGACCCAGGTGCAGACGGCCGATGTTCACATCCGACGGACCCCTGGCAAGACCCTGCTGCATGAGGGCAAGCCCCTTGTCCGCCTGACCGGCCAGCACATAGTTGTAACCAGCCGTGAGCATGGCGTTGCCCGTGGTGGCCTGTGCCGCTGCTGCGTCAAGACCCGCCTTGCGGTCGGTCACACCCTGGGTCACCAGCGCCTTGAGCTTTTCCTCACGCGGGGCACTGGCGTCATGCCCCAGCACGCCGGTGCTATAGCCCTGGTTGATGATGTCCAGCGCCAGCTGCGGCAGGCCCGCCTGCATGGCAAGCTCGGTAATGTCCATGTATTCGGCCGGGGTCTTGACCAGACCCGCTTCCAGTCGCACGCGGTCGATGTCAAGACGTAGCCCCGGTGCCATATTGGGCACGCTCAGCACGGAATGGACCACCTGCGCCCAGTAGTCGGGCTTGGGGTAATAGGTGGCAAGCAGGACATAGGTCTTGGTCAGCGCGCTGTTGTCCTTCAGCTGCGCCTGACAGGTCGCGAGCAGGAGGAGCTGGTTCTCGACCGGCTTCGCACCCGCTTTGATCGCATCATCCACCTGCGCTTTCTGTACGCGGGCGGCATTGGCGTAATCATGCTGCAGGTAATAGGCCTGGATCAGGATGGTCAGCATCTGCGGGTTCTTGCCACCCGCCTTGATGTATTTTTCCGTCACCTTGACAGCGGTGGGATAATCCTTGGCGGTAAACGCCATGCTGCCTTCGGCCAGCGCCATCTGCTCCTTGGTAGCGGCAGGCGTGCGGGGCGATGCGATCAGCGTGTCATAGGCCGAGATCGCAGCCGGCACGTTGCCCGACTGGGCCGCCACGGCGGCGCGCATCTGGGCAATGGTATAGGTCTCGAAATCGGTCTTACCGGTCACGGCATCGGCCTCATTCACATCGGCCATGGCCTGCGGATATTTCTTGGCGGCAAGGTCGGTCTGGGCCTTCTGCAGCGCCGTGCCGACCTTCTGCCCCAACTGGTCTGCCGCATACGCGCCATGGGCTGTGAACACGCCCACCGCCGGCAGCGCCATCATGACCCCCGCCAGCAGGCGCCCACGCAACTGGAACAACGATTTGGATGTGATGTTTTTCAACTGGATGTCCTTCCATGAACGGGTCATGGCCCGAATGATCGGCCAGGGCATCACGATGGACCCGCGCGGCCCATCATTCAATGCGCCCCTGACCAGAGGCAGCGGCGGACCGTTACAGGACAGGACCGTCGCGCCGGAATACGAGATCAGGTTACGCGTGCAGGCGGATCGTCATTTCGGCACGTCATGCGTTTCATGGCGGTAGCCGCCAATCAGGATGGACTGCAGGTCGGCCGCGAAGTTGCGCACCTCATCCAGCGCGCCCTTGTTGCGGCGAACCAGCATGTTGTAGCCCAGAACCGCCGGCACTGCGGTGCCCAGGCCGATGGCGGTCATGATCAGCGATTCACCAACCGGGCCGGCCACCTTGTCGATGGATGCCTGACCAGCAATGCCGATGGCCGTCAGCGCGTGGTAGATGCCCCACACCGTGCCGAACAGGCCCACGAACGGGGAGGTGGACCCCACCGTGCCAAGGAAGGCCAGGCCACCCTGCAGGCGGTTCTGGACAAAGTCCACTGAACGCTGGAGAGAGAGCGCGGTCCACGAAGGCAGATCGATGGTTTCCTGCATCGTGCCTTCATGGTGCTCGGCAGCCTTGATGCCGGTATCGGCAATGTAGCGGAACGGCGATGCCGTATCGAGCTGGCTCGCTCCCTGGCGGATATTGGCGGCAGGCCAGAACTTGGTCTTCACTTCCTTCACATCCCTGAAGATGCGGGCCTGCTCCAGAAACTTGATGATCATGATGTACCATGTACCCACCGACATCACGACCATGATGAGCAGGACGGTACGGGCAATGAAATCACCATTCGACCACAGTGCACCCAGCCCGTACGGGTTGGCTTCAGCCGCGGCGGCAGGGGTTGCGTACACAAGGGCTGGCAGGGCGGTAAGCAGCACGGCCGCGATAACTGAGTTACGATGGTGTCGGGTCATTTCCCTAAAATCCTCTGACGAATAAAGCCATGGCTCTGGCCTGCAACACTTTTCATGGCTGCCATCTGACCAGTCCGGACATTGAAAATCAATCCACCTGTATCGTTTTCAGAACGATTTCTGGCTGACGGACCCGCCTGTCCGCCCCGATGACAGGTGCGGGAAGGACAGGCGTCACCGGCTGGACCATAACCGGACGCGGCAGGGCAGGTGCGGCAGGCACGATGGGCGGCGGCTCGGGTATGATCCTGAGCGTGACGGGCGGCAGCGGCCGATAGGGCGCGGGAAACATGGGCTTGGCCTTGGGCCGCAGCCCGTAGGCCAGCGCGGACAGCACAACTACATGGACAAGCACGATAACCCCGGTCACGCGCAGATAAGGCGTACGCCTGCGCTGCCGGGCAACGTAATCCAGTCCCATCGCTTCGTTAGACCACATGCCGCCCCTGTTCACCCACCACCGCACAGGCCCGCCATTAGCGTGCGGGCGCGCGATCAATTACCAGACCATGAATTGGGGGTTGTCAGAGGGGGCGTGTCAAGCAGGTTATGCAACAGGTATGCAACAAAATTCCCCATATGGAACAATGTCTCATCACGCCTGGACAAAAAAACCCCGCGGCCGGGGCCGCGGGGTCTGCCTGTCGGGAACGCACGGGGTCACTGCGCCTGCGCACTTGCCTCCGAACGGGTTGCCCCCACGCGCGCGGCCAGGGCCGCGGCCATGAAGTCATCAATGTCGCCATCCAGGATGGCGTCAGGGTTGGTTTTCTCCACGTTGGTCCGCAGGTCCTTGACCAACTGGTAGGGCGCCAGCACGTAGGAGCGGATCTGGTGCCCCCAGCCAATGTCGGTCTTGCTGGCCTCGGTCTGGGCGGCGGCAGCTTCGCGCTTCTGCAGTTCCTGCTCGTACATCCGCGCCTTCAGCATGGTCATGGCCGTGGCGCGGTTGCGGTGCTGGGAACGGTCGGTCTGGCATGCCACCACGATCCCGGTAGGGATATGGGTAATGCGAATGGCCGATTCCGTCTTGTTGACGTGCTGCCCGCCCGCACCCGATGCCCGGAATGTATCCACGCGCAGGTCGGCTTCATTGATCTCGATCTCGATCGAGTCATCAACCACCGGATAGACCCACACGGATGCAAACGAGGTCTGCCGCCGTGCTGCCGCATCAAACGGCGAGATACGGACAAGCCGATGCACGCCCGCTTCGGTCTTGAGCCAGCCATAGGCGTTCGGACCGCTGACCTGAATGGTGGCGGACTTGATGCCAGCCTGCTCCCCCTCCGAGCTTTCCATCATAGTCACCTTGTAGCCATGCTGCTCGGCCCAGCGGGTGTACATGCGTAGCAGCATCTCGGCCCAGTCCTGTGCCTCCGTGCCGCCCGCGCCCGCATTGACTTCAAGGTAGCAGTCATTGCTATCCGCTTCGCCCGAAAGCAGGCTTTCCGTCTCGCGCCGCTTGGCTTCCTCTGCCAGTGCACGCAGGGCGGCCAGCGCCTCGGCCACGACAGCCGAATCGCCTTCCATTTCCGCAAGCTCGACCAGTTCGAGCGTATCGTTCACATCGGCTTCAAGCCGCTGCACGCCCTCGATCTGGTTGGCCAGCAGCGTACGCTCGCGCATCAGCTTCTGGGCGACTTCGGAATCGTTCCACAATTCGGGGTCTTCGGCCCGGTTGTTCAGTTCCGCCAGGCGGTCGATTGCGACATCCCAGTCAAAGATGCCTCCTCAGCAGTGCCACCGACTGCTTGATCTGGTCGTTCAGGGCCTCTGTCTCGGCAGACATGGGCTTGCTCCTTGGTCAACGGTCATAAGTGCCGGGCGCGCAGGGTGCCCGGCAATGGGGCGTCAATACAGGCCGCCCATGCCAATGTCACCCCCGGAAGGCTGGGATGCGGGCGGTACGCCCGGTGCTGCCGCCGTATGCCCGGCCGAGGTCGTGCTATCGGGGGCAGCCACCGGGCTGCCCGGCGTGGTCGCCATGTCGGTCTCGGAATCGGGCATGTTCTCCGCACCGGTATCCGCCGCCGTCAGCGTCATGCCGGAGCCTGCACCCAGATCAACGCTCACGCCGGGTACCTGACCGGGCTTGAAGGCGTCGATCGCCATGCCCATCCCGGTATCATAACGGGCCAGTTGCACACCTTCGGGCACCCGGAAATCAAGGCGCGGGCGGGTGGACAGCGCCGCCTTCATCACCTGGTTCCAAATCGGACCGGCAATTACGCCACCGGTCTCGTTCTTGCCCAGTGACTGCGGGGTATCGAATCCGACCCATACCACCGTGACCAGATCGGGCGAGAATCCGGCGAACCACGCATCATTAAAGTCCTGGCTGGTACCGGTCTTGCCCGCGATGGGCCGGTCAATACCGGCACCCGCGCGCACGCCGGTGCCGCGCCGGATCACGTCCTGCATCATCGCCACGATCTGGCTGGCCGATGCGGCGGAGACAACCTGCGGGCGCGTATCGACCATCTGCGGGCCATCGGCGGGCGTGCCGCCCGCCTGCCAGGCAAGGCTGTCGGCCCGCCACATCACGTTGCCGTTGCGATCCTTGATGTCATCGATCAGGGTGGGTGTGACCAGCCTGCCGCCATTGGCGATGGTGGCATAGGCGGCGGCTTCATGCATCACGGTGGTTTCGACAGCACCCAACGCCGCGGGCAGCACCAGCGGCATGGAATGCGTCAGGCCCAGCGTCTGCGCCAGTGCCGCCACCGGCTTCATGCCAATCTGGGCGGCCAGGCGGATGGTGACGAGGTTGCGCGATTCGCGCAGTGCATCATGCAGGGTGGTGGGGCCCCAGAAATCCTTCTCGTAGTTGTTCGGGTGCCATTCACCGTAACTGACGGGCGAGTCATCGAATTTCTGCGAGGGCGAGATCCCCTGCTCCATCGCCGCAAGGTAGACGAATGGCTTGAAGGAGGAACCGGGCTGACGCGCGGCCTGTGTGGCGCGGTTGAACTGCGATTCCTTGAATGACCACCCGCCCACCATCGCCATAACGCGGCCGGTATGGACATCGATGGTGGCGAGCGCGCCTTCCACCCGTGGCACCTGGCGGATGGCGACCCCGCTGCCATCGGCCTGCGGTTCGACCAGCAGCACGTCACCGGTCTGCACGCCCTTGCCGCCGCGTATCCATGCCCGGTCACGCGCCAGCAGTTCACCCGTATGAGGCACCACCGGGTCGCGCCCTTCAAGCCAGCCGACGCGGCCGGTGGCAGCCGACAGCACCACCGCAACCCGCCACTGTTCGAGCATGGCGGCAGGCGGCGTGACATGGGCCAGCGCGTTGGCCCAGTCCCCTGTTGCCTCGCTTTCATCCACATGGCCAAAGGCGCCACGCCAGCCGCCATGGGCGCGGTCATAGCGCAGCAACCCGTCACGCAACGCGGTGGTGGCCACCTGCTGGAGATGCGAATCAAGCGAGGTATGAACCGAAAGCCCGCCTTCCATCGTGGTGCCGATACCATAGCGTTCGATCAGTTCACGCCGCACTTCCTCGGCAAACCATTCCGAGGACGGAACCGGGCCGGGACGGGTGAAGTTTGCGGGCACCAGCGGCTCGGACTGAGCCGCGCGGGCATCTTCGGGCGTGATGACCTTGAGGTCCGCCATGCGGTCCAGCACCCAGTTGCGGCGTGCGGTCGCAGCCTGCACGAAGCGGTGCGGGTTGTAGTTGGTGGGGGATTTGGGCAGGGCACCAAGGAAAGCGGCCTCGGCATTATCCAACTGGTCAAGCGGCTTGTTGAAATAGGTCTGGGCGGCGGCGGCAATACCGTAAGCACCTTCACCCAAATAGATCTCGTTGAGATAGATCTCGAGGATCTGCTCCTTGCCCAGCGTCTGCTCCAGGCGCATGGCCAGCAGCGCTTCCTTGATCTTGCGGTCAATCGACACCGCATTGGACCCCAGCAGCATGATGCGCGCGACCTGCTGGGTAATAGTGGAGGCACCGATAGGGCGATGCTTGGTGCCATGCATCATCATGTCAGTCAGGCCGGCACGCAGGATGGCCATCGGGTCCACGCCGCCATGGCTGAAGAACTTCTGGTCCTCGGCGGCTAGAAAGGCGCTGCGCACGCGCTCGGGTATGGCGCTGTAGGGCACGAATATGCGCCGCTCTGCCGCCAGTTCCGCCATGACCTGGTCATCACCGGAATACAGGCGGCTCATGACCGGGGGCTGGTAGGTGCGCAAGCCATCCACAGTAGGCAGGCCCTCGCTCAGGCGCTCATATTCCCACCACGCCACCAGTCCCGCCGTGCTGCCCCCCAGCAGCACCACGGCCAGTGTTGTGCCGGCAAGCCAGCGCACCATCCGGTAGCGGGGCCGACGTGGGCCACCCGTACCTGGGCGGGAGGGTCCATCAGTCCGGCCATCGCGGCCTGATCCGTCAGCAAGCGTCATCCGGTATCCAGTAGGCAAAGAAAAGGGCCGTTATGTGTTGGTGGCCTCTGTCTAGCATTGTCCGCCGCCGCCGTCGCCCCTGATCCAGCGGCTCATGCCAGCCTGTGCGCGTGGAAATTGTGGTCAGAATGATCCGTCAATCAAAAGGAATCAAAGTTTTCGGATGCTGCCTTTTTTCAAAAAGACAGCGTTCTTCGACGCTTTTTGAAAAAATCTTCACCAAAAACGTCTTCGCGTTTTACAGGCTCCGGGCCTGTCGCTCAGGCATCATTCCGGTTGGCCCATTCGGCCCGGCCTTCATTATCAAGCTGACGGAATTCCTCATCGCTCAGTTCAATCGCGGCAGCGCCCGCGTTATCGGCCAGATGGTCGGGGCTGCTGGTGCCCGGAATGGGCAGCATGACCGGTGCACGGCGCAGCAGCCATGCCAGCGCGATCTGGCCGGGTTGTACGCCCTTCTCGCTGGCAAGGCGGGCCAGCAGGGTATCGCCCTTCGTCAGGCCGCCTGCCGCCAGCGGCGCCCAGGGGATGAAGCCGATATTCTCCTTCGTGCAGTAGTCCAGCACGTCTTCGGAATACCGATTGACCAGATTGAAGCGGTTCTGGACGGTCGCAACCGGAAAATACAGCCGCGCGCGCTCGATCATCTCCACCGTTACTTCAGACAGCCCGACATGGCGGATCAACCCCTGCGCGCGCATGGCGGCAATGGCCTCGAACTGCTGCTCGGGCGTACAGTCCGCCCCCACCCGGTGCAACTGCCACAGGTCGATGCGCTCCACCCCCAGCCTGCGCATGCTCATCAGCACGCACTGGCGCAGGTAATCGGGGTTGCCCACCGGCTTCCATATATTCGGACCGTGGCGGGTATGGCCACCCTTGGTGGCAATGATGGTGTCCGTGTAGGGATGCAGCGCCTCGCGGATCAGGTCCTCGCTGACAAACGGACCGTAGGCATCCGCCGTATCGACAAAGTTGATACCCAGTTCGGACAGGCGACGCAGGGTGGCCAGGGCCGCCTTGCGGTCGACCGGTTCCCCCCATATGCCGGGACCGGTAATCCGCATGGCACCAAAGCCAAGCCGCGTGACCTCAAGATCCCCCCCAATCATGAATGAGCCGGACTGCCTTGCATCGGGCGTGAACATGCCATTCTCCTTGCGCGTTCGGGCACGCCACATCCCGTATCGGGTCATCATGGCGCGCGGTTTGCGTGTGGCAGACATAAAGGCCGCCAGCGGGCCGGGTTGCAGGGCAATGCCGACCCTCAGCCCAGCATGCGGCCAATTACGCGGGCGGTATAGTCCACCACGGGAATGATACGGGCATAATTGATGCGCGTGGGCCCGATCACCCCGATCGCGCCCACGATGCGATTGCTGTCGGTCCGCGCGGGCGCCACCACGACCGACATGCCGGCCATGCCGAACAGGCCGCTCTCGGCCCCGATGAAGATCCGTACCCCTTCGGATTCGCGTGCAAGGTCCAGCAGGCGCAGCATGGTTTCCTGCGTTTCCAGCCGCTCGAACAGCATCTGGATGGTAGTCAGGCGCTCGATCTCGGTCACGTCCGCCAGCAGGCGGCCCTGTCCGCGTATGAACAGGGTACCGCCGCGCTCATCGGCATCACTCCATGTGGCAAGGCCGCTGGCCACGACCTCTGCCGTCAGATGATCGAGTTCGTTGCGATTGGCCGTCATATCGGTGCTGACCGTCTCGCGCAGGCGGTCCAGCGTCTGGCCCGACAGGTGGGCGTTCAGGTAATTTCCCGCCTCCACCAGGGCCGAAGGCGGCAGGCCGGGCGGCGTTTCGATCACGCGGTTTTCCACCTGCCCGTCGGCACTGACCAAAATGACCAGCGCACGGCCCGGTCCCAGCGCCACAAATTCGATATGCTTGATGGTGGAGCCATCGCTCTTGGGCGCCATGACCAGCCCCGCCGCCGATGACAGGCCCGACAGCATGGAAGACGCCTGCGCCAGCGTATCCTCCAAAGAGCGGCCTTTCATGTCCAGCATGCCCGCGATGCTTTCGCGCTCTTCCTCACTCAGGTTGCCGAATTGCAGCAGACCGTCAACAAACAGCCGCACGCCCTTCTCGGTTGGCAGGCGCCCGGCCGAGGCATGGGGGGAAAACAGCAGTCCCGCATCGGTCAGGTCCGCCATGACATTGCGAATCGTGGCAGGCGAGAGTGAAAGCGGCAGGCGCTGCGAGAGCGTGCGCGAACCCATCGGCTCGCCCGTTTCGACATACTGCTCCACGATCTCGCGCAGGATCGCGGCAGATCTCGGCTCAAGCCCGGACAGCAGACCGGGCTGCGATACCGGTGGTCGGGTTTCCATCGCCATGCCTCCTGTTTGTCTGTTCATCCGCCATGGACCATTCCTTGGCCATCATCATAACAGATGATAGCCCCCCCTGCCCACGCGAGACTGGAAACAGGCGGTCATTGCGCGCTATGCCGCCCCCTTACCTTGCGGAGTTAAGCCCCATGCGCCCATCCGGCCGTGCCCACGACGCCCTGCGTCCCGTCTTTATACAGCCCGGCTTTGCCCGCCATGCGGAAGGCTCGGCCCTTATCCGCATGGGTGGGACCGAAGTCCTGTGCGCCGCCAGCGTGGAAATGCGTGTACCCTCCTTCCTGCGTGGCAAGGGACGGGGCTGGGTTACGGCAGAATACGGCATGCTGCCCCGCGCCACCCATAACCGTGGCGCGCGTGAGGCCGCCAAGGGCAAGCAAGGGGGCCGCACACAGGAAATCCAGCGCCTGATCGCCCGCTCGCTGCGCGCCGTGACCGACCTCAACGCATTGGGAGAAATCTCGATCACGGTGGATTGCGACGTGCTCAACGCTGATGGCGGCACGCGCTGCGCGGCCATTACCGGCGGGTGGGTTGCACTGCGCCTGGCGCTGGAGAAACTGGTGCGCGCGGGCACGCTGGCCGTCGTACCACTCAAGGGGCAGATTGCCGCCGTATCATGCGGGTTGACGCAGGACGGTGCCGTGCTCGACCTTGATTACGCCGAGGACAGCACGGCCTGCACCGATTCCAATTTTGTCCTGACCCCCGATGGTGGCATTGTGGAAATACAGGCCACGGCCGAGCAGGCCCCCTTTACCGACAGCCAGTTCAATACCCTCATGCGGCTTGCCCGCACCGGCACGGCCGAACTGTTCCGCATCCAGACTGCCATCATTGAAGAGGCCCTCAAGGCATGACAACCCGACCCACCCGCCTCAACCGGGGCGACACGCTGGTGCTGGCCACACATAACAAGGGCAAGATCGCCGAATTCGCGACCCTTCTGGGCGGCTATGGCATTCATGTCCGCTCGGCGGGCGAACTGTCGCTGCCTGAACCGGAAGAGACGGCGGACAGCTTTTCCGGCAACGCCGCCATCAAGGCTGTCGCCGCGGCAAAAGCTGCGAACCTGCCCGCACTGGCCGATGATTCCGGCTTCTGCGTTTCTGCCCTTGGGGGGGCACCGGGCATTTTCTCCGCCCGCTGGGCCGGGCCGGACAAAAACTATCCCGACGCCATGCGCCGCATCCATGACCAGATTGGGGACAACCCCGACCGGGGAGCATGGTTCATTTCCGTCCTGTGCCTGGCATGGCCCGACGGGCATACCGAAACATTCGAGGGCCGGATTGATGGCCATGTCATCTGGCCGCCTCATGGCACGCACGGCCATGGCTATGACCCGCTTTTCGCACCCGGTTCGGGCAACCGTACCTTTGCGGACATGACGGACGTGGAAAAGAACGCCATCAGCCATCGTGGCCTGGCCTTCGCCCTGTTCCGCGATACCTGCCTGCCGAAGGACGCGGCATAAAAAAGGCCGGCCCCATAGGGCCAGCCTTTAAAACAGATAGAAATTTGGGGTGCCGCCTTTTTCAAAAGGCGGCGTTGTCTTGAAGCTTTTCTGGAAAAAAGCTTCGCCAAAAACTTCTATTCTTTTTAGTCAATAATGGCACTTAGCGCCCACTCATGATCCGTTCAAGCAACTGCGCCACGGTGGGCACGAAGCCATTGGCATAGAACGGGTCAGTCGCGAACCGCCACGCATTGGTGCCGCCAAACATGAGGTTATTGTCAATCACCGTATCCTGGTCGGGACCATGAGCATGCGCTGCCGCCTGCAGGGTTTTCTGAATGCAGTAGGAACGCGGGTCAGCCTTGTGCCCGTTGGAATAGGCAGGCGGGCGCTGCGACCAGTTGGAAAAGCGGCATTCCGACAGGCAGCCCATGCAGGCCCCCTGATCGGCCAGAATCTCACGTGCCTTTTCCGGGCTTACGAACACCAGCGTATTGTCCGGTGTACGCATGGCCTCGGTATGGCCTTCTCCCATCCACAGCTGCGCACGCTGTCGGTCGGCGGGGGTGACAAAGACCTGCCGCCCACGGGCACCAATGGCAAGGGCTGCGGTATGTTCGCCCACTGCCTCGGATGAAAACGGTACCTGCCGCTCCGAACGCCCACGCAGTTCATGCAGGAATGTGTTGTTCACAGCGGAAGAGTAAAAACCGGTCGGCGAGAAGCGGTTGAGGAACACATCCCCCTTCTTCAGCGTCAACAGGCGGCGCTTCCATGCATCGGGAATCGGGCTTTCGCGCGTCAGCAGCGGGCGGGTGCCGAACTGAAATACGATCGGCCCCAGTTCGGGATTGTCGATCCAGTCCTGCCATTCCTCCAGCCACCACACGCCACCGGCCATGATGATGGGAGTCTGGTCCAGCCCAAAGGCGCGCATCTGCTGACGCAGCGCCAGCACACGGGGGAACGGGTCTTCCGGCACCAGCGGATTTTCGGTGTTGGACAGGCCATTATGGCCACCCGCACGCCACGGGTCCTCATACACCACGCCACCCAGCAATTCCGCCGTCTTGTTGTATGCACGCCGCCACAGGGCGTTGAACGCGCGGGCGGAAGACACGATGGGATAGTAATGAATACCGAAACGCGCTGCGATTTCTGACAGGCGGTACGGCATGCCCGCGCCACAGGTCAGCCCCTGGATCAGGCCCGGCGCGCCTTCCAGTACACCGGTGATGACCCGCTCGGCCCCACCCATTTCCCACAGAATGTTAGCGTGGACCCGCCCCTTGCCACCAGCAAGGTCATGCGCGATGCGGGCCTGGTCGATACCGCCACGAATGGCATAATCCACCAGTTCTTCATGCCGTTCACGCCGTGTCCTGCCATGATAGAGTTGGGGGACGATGTTGCCTTCTTCATCATAGGAATCGGCATTCACGATCGAGATCGTGCCAGCGCCACCTGCCGCCGCCCAGTGCCCGGCGGAAACGCCAGTCGAGATCGAGACGCCCTTCCCCCCTTCTACCAGGGGCAGAATATCCGTCCCGCCCATACGGATCGCATTGATCGGCTTCATCACCATTCCATCGTCATGTATCTGCCCGGACACGGGGGCACGCTGTGTGGCGCCCCCCGCGTTCGGGTTATCAATAGGCCGGGGCCCGCGTGTTATCGCGCGCCAGGGGCACGGCCGGGCTTGGCGCCCACTGTCTCGGTAATGTCGGCACCAGTCTTCTGGTCAACCACGCGCATGGACAGCTTGACCTTGCCACGATCATCAAAGCCCAGCACCTTCACCTTCACCTCGTCTCCCTGCTTGACGACATCGGTCGTCTTGGAAACGCGTCCATCCGCCAGTTCAGAGATGTGAACCAGCCCGTCACGCGGACCAAGGAAGTTGACGAACGCACCGAAATCGGCGGTCTTGACGACCTTGCCGTTATAGATGTGGCCCACTTCGGGTTCGGCCACGATGCCACGGATTCGCTCAATGGCCTTTTCAGCCTGCTCGTCAGATGACGCGGCGATCATGATCGTGCCATCATCGTTGATGTCGATCTTCGCACCCGAATATTCAACGATCTCACGGATAACTTTACCGCCCTGACCGATCACATCGCGGATCTTTTCCTTCGGAACCGAGATCGTGGTGATCTTCGGCGCAGAGGATGAGACATCCGTACGGCCTTCGGTCAACGCCTTGGCCATTTCACCCAGGATGTGCAAACGACCCTGACGGGCCTGACCCAGCGCGATCTTCATGATTTCCGGCGTGATGGACGTAATCTTGATGTCCATCTGCAGAGCGGTAACACCCTGCTCGGTGCCAGCTACCTTGAAGTCCATATCGCCAAGGTGATCTTCATCACCAAGGATGTCGGACAGGACCGCGAAGTCGTCCTCTTCCTTGATCAGGCCCATGGCGATACCAGCCACCGGGCGCTTGAGCGGCACGCCGGCATCCATCAGCGCAAGCGAGGTGCCGCATACGGTCGCCATGGAGGAGGAGCCGTTGCTTTCCGTGATCTCGGACACGACACGCATGGTGTACGGGAAGGTATCCTTGCCCGGCAGCAGCGGATGGATCGCACGCCATGCCAGCTTGCCATGACCAATTTCACGGCGACCGGGGGAGCCCATGCGCCCGCACTCACCCACCGAGAAGGGGGGGAAGTTATAGTGCAGCATGAAGTTGTTGCGGTATTCGCCTTCCAGCGCATCCACGATCTGCTCGTCCTGACCGGTGCCAAGGGTCGCGACCACAAGGGCCTGCGTCTCGCCACGGGTGAACAGGGCAGAGCCATGCGCGCGCGGCAGAATGCCGACTTCAGACACGATCGGACGGATCGTTTCAAGGTCACGGCCATCAATACGGAAACCGGTATCCAGCACCTCAGTGCGGACCACGTCGGCTTCCAGGTCCTTGATCATGGGCTTGGCGGCGTCGGCATCGGCCTCACCAATCTTGGCAAGGATGGCTTCACGCGCTGCGGCAACCTTCTTGTAACGCACCTGCTTGGCGCGTTCCTTGTAGGCTTCGGCGATCAGGGCGCGACCGGCCTTGTCCACCTTCTTGCGCAGCTTGATTTCCTCAGCCGTCGGCTCGGCCAGATCCCACGGTGCCTTGGCGGCACTTTCCGCCAGGTCGATGATCAGGTCGATCACCGGCTGGAAAGCCTCGTGACCGAATGTCACGGCACCCAGCATCACGTCTTCGGACAGTTCGACCGCCTCGGACTCGACCATCAGTACGCCTTCGGACGTGCCGGCCACCACCAGGTCCAGTTCGCTTTCCTTGAGCTGGGAAATGGTCGGGTTCAGTACATACTGGCCGTTGCTGTAACCCACGCGGGCCGCACCCACGGGGCCAAAGAACGGAATGCCCGACAGCGTCAGCGCAGCGGAGCAGCCGATCAGCGCCACAACGGCGGGGTCGTTTTCCATGTCGTGGCTGAGCACGGTGGCAACGACCTGCACTTCGTTGCGGAAGTTTTCGGGGAACAGCGGCCGGATCGGACGGTCGATCAGGCGGGAATTCAGGACTTCGGCCTCGCTCGGGCGGCCTTCACGCTTGAAGAAGCCACCGGGGATCTTGCCCGCGGCATAGGCCTTTTCCTGATAATTGACCGTCAGCGGGAAGAAATCCTGCCCCGGCTTGACGCTTTTGGCGCCAACGGCCGTGCACAGCACCACCGTGTCGCCATAGGTTACGACAACCGCGCCATCGGCCTGGCGGGCAACCTTGCCCGTTTCCAGCACCAGCGGGCGGCCGCCCCATTCGATTTCCTTGCGAAAATAATTAAACATCCAGACAACCCTGTCCGTTGACTGCCGCAATGCAGGCGGGCCGGACATTGGAACGTTGATGGCAGCGCCTCGGACGGCATGGAGTGATGACGGCACATACCGCCAGAACACCATGTGGCCTGAAACGCTGCGATCCGGTCCGGACATCTCCGCCGTGGCGTCGGCAGCGTGTTGATGGCACCCGTTTGGTCACGGACACCGGAAAATAACCGACCCGACCAGACACGGGCATGCGGGTGCATGCGCCGTGCCCGTGCGGGTCGTATGGTAGGAGCGCATTATGACCGCGTTCCTACCATGTCGCAAATCAGCGACGCAGGCCGAGGCGCTTGATAAGCGTTTCGTAACGGGCCTGGTCCTTGCGCTTGACATAATCCAGCAGGCGGCGGCGGCGACCGACCAGCATCAGCAGGCCACGACGCGAATGGAAATCCTTCGCGTGGGTCTTCAGGTGATCGGTCAGGTTCACGATCCGCTCGGTCAGCAGGGCAACCTGTACTTCCGGCGAGCCCGTGTCGGTCTCGGCATTGCGGTATTCGCCAATAAGCGCCGTGCGGCGTTCAGCAGTAATCGACATCGTCATCTCCATTGATCATTCGGTTCACAGCATGCGCACTGATCGCAGCAGGCCGCCTTCAGGGCGGCACAGTCCGACCACACGCGCCCCATCCATCGCACGCACGACACCCGAGCGGGGGTCGGTGTACTCCGGCATCCGGTCCGCCAGTAGGCCCAGGTCAATCGCCTGGCCAAATGACAGGGCATCCGCTTCCTCTCGTGTCAGGGCCAGCGCCGGGATGTCGGCCAGCGCGGTCGCGACCGGAAGAAGCAGATCCGGTGGGGCAGGCGCGTTGTCAACGCTTGGGACAATTTTGTCCAGTGGAATCGCATGGGATTCATCAAAAGGCCCCACGTTCAGCCGCCGCAGCGCCGCCACATGTCCCACCGTGCCGCAGGCCAGCGCAATATCGCGTGCAAGCGCGCGCATATACACCCCCTTGCCCGATTCTACCTCGAACACGGCCGTGTCGGCATCAGGGCGGGCAATCAGCTCGAAACGGTCGATACGCGCGGGCCGGGGCGCAAGTTCAGGCGCATTGCCCGCGCGCGCCATGTCATACGAACGCTTTCCCCCCACCTTCAGCGCGGAATAAACCGGGGGCACCTGCATGATCTCGCCACGAAAGGCCGCGAGTGCCGCCTCAAACGCCGCATTGTCGGGCCGCACGCTTGAAGTTGCGGTCACGGCGCCCTCGGCGTCATCACTATCGCGCGCTTCCCCGATGCGCAGGGTGAAATGGTAGCGCTTGGTGCCATCCATTATATAGGGTACGGTCTTGGTCGCCTTGCCAAAGGCTATGGGCAGCAGACCGGTCGCGAGCGGGTCCAACGTGCCGCCATGGCCCGCCTTTGCCGCATCGAACAGGTAGCGCACCCGGCCCACGACCTGGGTGGAAGTCATTCCCAATGGCTTGTCTATTATCAGCCAGCCATCAAGCGGGCGTCCACGTTTGCGTCGCATTGCAGGGCACCTTGTGCGGATAATGGGGGTGGGCTGCGTTTAGACGAGGCACGCATGCACGGCAATGCCCCATTCCACCACGGGGGCTGGCAGCCAGCCTCCCGCATGGTAAAAGACTGGGCGGGCACATGCCTGCCATCCCCGTACCCCGCTTTGCCACGGGTAAGGGTGGTGCCATCTTGCAGCAAACGGGCGCATGACTGATTGTGTTCGGGCGTTTTTTCATTCTGCGTCTAGGGAGACCTGAACACCATGGCTGAACGGCAGACCACGGTCGGTGCATTTGTGTTGGGCGGGGCTCTGCTTGGTGTGACCGCCATAGCGCTGTTCGGACAGTTTCATCCCTTCTCGCCCACCAACCGCGCCATGGTCATATTCGACAGTCCGGTCAATGGGCTGGGGGTTGGCGCACCTGTCACCTTCGATGGCGTGCAGGTCGGCCATGTGGACCATATTGCCGTTCAGTTTGATCCCCAGACCCACCAGGCCTATATTCCCGTAACGCTGGAGCTCGAAGCCAACGGCGCGCGCATGGCAGGTGGTCACGGCAAGGCGCTTGATACCAAGGAACTGCCACGCCTGATCGAAAACGGCCTGCGCGCGGAACTGCATATGCAAAGCTTCGTGACCGGGCAGGAAGAAATAGACCTGACCTTCGACCCCAGCGTGCCAGCCAAGCTGCATCCCGGCCTGACCAGCCTGATCGAGATCCCGGCCCGTGAATCGGACATGCAGAAGCTGACCGATGCCCTGACCGCGCTGCCACTCAAGAACATTGCTAACAATGCTGATGCCATGCTGGTCAGTATCCGCACGCTGGCCGACAAGCTGGACAAGGACATCCCACCCCTGGTGGACAGCGTGCGCGCCACATCCGACCATACGCGAGTGACGGTCGATACCGCGACCGATGCCATCCGTGACCTTGACCACCGGATGGACACCACGCTGGCCTCCATCAACCATCTGGCCGATAGCGGCACGGCACAGTTGGATGCGCGCGGCAGCGAACTGCATACCCTGCTTGTCAACTCCAACGATACGGTAACTGAAGCACGCAGCGCACTGGCCGGACTGCACGACATTACGGCCCCCAGTTCCGCCGACCGCTCCAATATCGATTCGTCCCTGCGTGACCTTGCCGCCGCTGCTTCCGCCCTGCGTGGCTTTGCCACCGATGTGGAACGCAACCCGCAACTGCTGCTGATGGGCCGACGCAATTAAGTCACGCCCTACAAGAAACAGATAAAAAAAGCCCGGTTCTGGCAGATACCAGACCGGGCTTTTTAAAATTGAACAACATAAAAGTTTCTGGTGAATTTTTCTCTCAAAAAAAGCTCCAGAAGAACGTCACCTTTAAGATAAAGGCGACACTCAAAACCTTTTGTCATTTTTTATAACAGGATAATCCGCGAACGCGGTTCAGTCTTCTTTCAGGTCCCGCTGGACTTCGGGCTGACGCAGCATGGTATCCACCTCCATGGCGTAATCCAGCGCCGTATCGGGCTGGAAATGCAGATCAGGCACTCCCCGCAGACGCACTGCGTGCGACAGGCGTGTGCGCAGGAACGGCGAGACACGCTTGAGTGCCGGTAGCAGTTCGGCCACATCGCTCCGGCCCAGACGCGCGACGAATACGGTGGCATGCTTCAGGTCGGGTGAAATACGCACTTCGGTCACGGTAATATGCACATCCGCCAGATCCGGGTCACGGAACTCGGTACGGGCAAATATCTCTGCCAGTACACGACGGACTTCTTCCGCCACGCGCAACTGGCGCTGCGAGGGGCCTGACGCGGAATGGCCGGCAAGTTTCCCTGCCGGCCCGCTCTCGCTCATCCCTTTTCTGGATGAATTACGGCTCATGCCGGGACGAGTTCCATTTCATAACATTCAACTACGTCACCCTCGCGCAGGTCATTATACCCGGCAAAGGACAGGCCGCACTCGTAACCGCGCGCCACTTCCTTGACGTCATCCTTGAAGCGTTTGAGCTGGCTCAGCTCCCCTTCATGAATTACGACGTTATCACGCAGCAGACGCACGCCACAGCCGCGCTTGACCACGCCTTCGGTAACGTAACAACCGGCGACCTTGCCCACCTTGGTAATTTCGAAAACCTTGCGGATTTCGGCGTAACCAAGGAACTTCTCGCGGTGCTTGGGCGCGATCTTACCGCGGACCAGCTGCTCCACATCATCAGCAACCTGATAAATGATGGAGTAGTAGCGGATATCCACACCCTCACGCTGCGCCAGTTCACGCGCCTGCGCCGTAGCGCGGACATTGAAGGCAATGACGACGGCACCAGACGCCTTGGCCAGTTGCACATCACTTTCGGTGATCTGGCCGACAGTGGCGTTAAGCACGCGGATCTTGACTTCCTCATGCTCCAGCTTCTGCACCGTGGCTTCAAGCGCTTCCGCCGAGCCTTGCACATCCGCCTTGATCAGGACGGCCACTTCCTTCTGCGCACCAGCCTGAATACGGGCCAGCATTTGGTCCAGCGTACCACGTGCGGCAGTCTGGCCAGCAGCCGTGCGGTCCTTGATCACGCGCTGGCGGAACTCGGAGATTTCGCGGGCGCGATTCTCGTTTTCCACCACCACGAACGGCTCACCCGCACCTGGCACCCCGGTAATACCCAGGATTTCAACCGGCATGGACGGGCCAGCATCAGCCAACTGGCGGTTCCGGTCGTCGATCATGGCGCGCACACGGCCCCATTCGGCACCAGCCACCACAATATCGGAGCGGCGCAGCGTACCCTTCTGGACCAGAACGGTCGCAACCGGACCACGACCACGGTCAAGACGGCTTTCGATCACCGAGCCTTCAGCAACACGATCCGGGTTTGCCTTCAGGTCAAGGATCTCGGCCTGCAACAGAATCGCTTCCTCAAGCTTGTCCAGACCCGTGCGCTTGAGCGCGGAGACTTCGACATCCTGTGTATCGCCACCCATGCTTTCCACCACGATTTCGTGGTTCAGCAGTTCCTGACGCACGCGGTCGGGGTTCGCACCCGGCTTGTCGCATTTGTTAATCGCCACAATGATCGGGGCATCGGCTGCCTTGGCATGCTTGATGGCTTCGACCGTTTGCGGCATCACGCCGTCATCCGCCGCAACAACCAGCACCACAACGTCCGTTACGGACGCGCCACGGGCACGCATGGCGGTAAAGGCTTCGTGGCCCGGCGTATCAATGAAGGTGATCTTCGAACCCGACGCCAAGGTTACCTGATACGCACCGATATGCTGCGTAATGCCACCGGCTTCGCCATTGGCAACATCGGTCGTACGCAGGGCATCAAGCAGCGAGGTCTTGCCGTGATCGACATGACCCATGACGGTCACGACAGGCGGCCGCGGCTTGAGGTCTTCCACCTTATCCTCGATGCCCTCAATGCCGATCTCGACATCGCTATCGGCAACACGACGCACTCGATGGCCGAATTCCTGCACAACCAGTTCCGCTGTATCCGCATCAAGCGACTGCGTGACCGTTGCCATAACACCCATTTTCATGAGCGCCTTGATGACCTCACCCTGACGGGCGGCCATACGGTTGGCCAGTTCCTGCACCGTGATTGTTTCAGGCAGAACGACGTCGCGCACAACGCGCACCTGATCGGAGCGCAGGCGTTCGAGTTCAGCCTGACGGCGCTCACGCTCACGCTGGCGACGGACCGAGGCGAGCGAACGGGTCTTGTCGTCATCCCCCTCGATCGCAGCCTGCACGTCAATGCGACCGGCCCGACGGTTGTCGCTGTTCTTCTTAGCACCACCCGAGGGGCGACGGCTTGGCGTGGCGTTACCAGGACGGCGGCTGGGGCGACGTTCTTCCTCGCCCCCTTCCGCACGGCCGCTGCGCAGGCGCAGGGTCTCGCCCGCACCTGCACCGGCAGTGGCACCACTGGCCGGCCGCGCGGCCGCACCAGACGCCGGACGCGACGGACGCACTGGCTGGGCGGGCATGATCGCCCGTTCGGCCAGCGGACGCAGGCGCTGCATCGGCGGCGCAAGCGTGACTTCGCCGGGAATGGGTACGGAAGAGACAACCGGCCCGGCAGGCTCAGGCTCGACTACGGGCGGAGCGGCCTTCTCGGCACTCCGGCTTTCCCGCTTGCGGGCCTCTTCCTCAGCGGCGGCATCAGCCTGCACGCGTGCCTCTTCTTCGGCACGGCGGGCATTTTCCTCTTCCTGACGGCGCGCTTCTTCCGCGGCGGAGAGGATGGTGATCTTCTCCTGCTCGCGCGCTTCCTTCTCGCGCTGGATGGCGGCGTTGCGCTGCTCTTCCAGCACACGCTGGCGCGTCGCCAGCTCCGCTGCCGTCAGGGCGCGACCGCCCCGCCCACCGGCGCGACCGCCAGCCGGCCCCGATCCGTTACCTGCAGCCCCGGCCCCGCGCTTCTTGCGCACCTCGACCTGAACCACCTTTGATCGACCATGGCTGAAGCTCTGCCGCACGGAGCCGGCATCTACCGTCCGTCCAACTTCCCTCCGGCCCGCCGGCCGCAGGGACAAGCGTCCCTTACCCTGATCCTGATCGTTGCCTTCGCTCATGTACCCGCCTGTTCACACCGTCCGGCGGAACACTCCGCCGAATTCGGGCCGATCCTGCCGGACAGACCCGCAAAACGTTCATTCTCGGTACGGAAACGACGTGCCAGCTCACCATGCAGCATTGCTGCATGAACAACATGGTCACGGCCAAATGCCGCACCCAGACCCAGTGCCGTAGGAACAACCACAACCGGCAGTTCCCGTGCACCAGACAAAACTCTCTTCCTCTCGTCGGGGCTGCCATCGACCGCCTGGATAACCAGACCGGCACGACCGCCCTCAACCCACTCACGCACCTTGGCAAAGCCGCAGACAATCTGCCCGGCCCGCCGTGCCAGCCCTACGACATCCATCATGCGCCGTAGCAGTCCATCCCTTACAAGATGGGTCAGGTCAGGGGGAATAACAACCCTTCCCCTTGCCGCACGGGCGAATACGCCGCGTGTGCGTGCTGTTTCTAACACATCCGCACGTGCGCTCAACCAAATTCCCCGTCCGGGCAGACGTGCGGAAAGATCAGGGATCACGACTCCATCAGGCGAAATGACGAACCTGATCATTTCCTCCTTTGGCAGGCGGGCGCGGGTCACGGCACAGCGACGCAGCGGACCGCGCTCTTCATGCTCCATGTCGCCCGCGTCCTGCACGTCGGGATGTTCCTCCTGATCAGACGTCGGACGTCTCCTCTTTCCCGGACTCGGCATCGCCCTTCGCGTCACCATCAAACCAGTGGGCACGTGCCGCCATGATGATTTCGTTGGCCGCATCCTCATCTATGGCATCGCTGCCCAGAATCTCGACCAGTTCATCACCCGCCAGATCAGCCAGGTCATCAAGCGTCTTCACGCCTTTTTCACCCAGCGTCACCAGCATCTGGTTGGTGAACACACCCAGTACCGCAATATCGTCGGTCACGCCAAGGTCGCGGCGCTTTTCGTCCAGCTGTTCTTCCTGCTGGGCAAGGTGCCGCTCGGCACGCAGGACAAGTTCACCGGCCACATCTTCGTCAAAACCCTCGATGTTCGCCAGTTCTTCGGGATCGGCGAAGGCCAGTTCCTCGACGGAATGGAACCCTTCGGTTACCAGCAAACCTGCAATCACATCATCCACATCAAGCGAAGTGACGAACTGACTGCTACGGCGACGGAACTCTTCCTGCCTGCGCTCCGATTCCTCGGCCTCGGTCAGAATATCAATATCCCAGCGTGTGAGCTGGCTGGCCAGACGCACGTTCTGCCCGCGGCGCCCGATGGCAAGGCTAAGCTGGTCATCGGGAACGACAACCTCGACTCGGCCCGCATCCTCATCCATCACCACCTTGCTGACTTCAGCCGGGGCAAGGGCGTTGACGACAAAGGTCGCAGCCTGTGGACTCCACGGAATAATATCGATCTTCTCGCCCTGAAGTTCCTTGACAACTTCCTGCACGCGCCGGCCACGCACACCCACGCAGGCGCCGACCGGGTCGATTGCGGCATCACGCGATATGACGGCCATCTTGGCACGCGAGCCGGGGTCACGCGCCACGGCCTTGATCTCGATGATACCATCATAGATCTCGGGCACTTCCTGCGCGAACAGCTTGGCGAGGAACGCCGGGTGTGTGCGCGAAAGGAAGATCTGCGGACCACGCGGTTCGTCACGCACATCATAGATGTAGGCACGCACACGGTCGGAATTACGGAAGCTTTCGCGCGGGATCAGTTCGTCACGGCGCAGCAGAGCCTCGGCATCGCCGATCTCGACCAGCAGGTTGCCGTATTCCGTACGCTTGACGGTACCGTTGATGATCTCGCCCACGCGGTCCTTGAAGTCATTGAACTGGCGGCGACGCTCGTATTCGCGCACGCGCTGGACAATGACCTGCTTGGCCGTCTGCGCCGCGATGCGCCCGAAATCGATGGGCGGCAGCGGGTCGATCAGATATTCACCCAACTGGATCTCGGGCTTGAACTTACGCGCGATATACAGCGGGATCTGGGTTTCCTCGTTCTCCACCGCCTCGACCGCCTCGGTCCAGCGCGACAGACGCACATCGCCCGTCCTGCGGTCGATGGTGGCGCGAATATCCTTTTCATGGCCGTATTTTGCGCGACCGGCCTTCTGGATGGCCTGTTCCATCGCTTCCAGCACTTCCTCGCGGTCAATCGACTTTTCCCGCGCTACGGCATCGGCCACCAGCAGCAGTTCGGGACGGGCAACGGACGTATCCATCAGTGTCTCCACAACATCGTTCAATTGGCCTTGCGGGCCGGCTTGCGGCCAGGCTTACGCTTTCCTGCCAGGGGAGCATCCCCTGCCGGTGCGCCAAGCCCGGCCTGCTCTTCATCAGGCCCGTTTTCGTCACTGGTGGCGTCCGGCTGCATCATCCGGGCGCTCGCCTCGATCAGTTCGTCCGTCAGGACAAGGCGCGCCTTGCGCATCTCGGCAAAAGGCAGCGCAACCTCGGTTCCATCATCAAGGCGCATCAGGCCATGCCCGTCGCGCGCGCCCAGCACGATACCGGCAAAGCGCTTGCGGCCATTGATGGGCATATTCATCTCGGCACGCGCAAGATGACCGGCAAAACGCTCCCAGTCCTTGGCGCGGGTCAGGGGCCGGTCAATCCCGGCAGACGAGACTTCCAGCGTCCACGCCCCCGGAAGCGGGTCTTCCACGTCCAGTATGGCGCCAACTGCATGGCTGATCTGCTCACAGTCCTCAATGGCAATGAGAGTGCCATCGGCACGGTCGGCCATGATCTGTACGGTAGGAGACTCGCGCCCCAGCACCGCCACGCGCACGAGGTCAAACCCCATGTCGGCCAGTGCCGGTGCGATCATCGCGGCAATGCGGGCATCAAGGCCCGTCAGGAAAGGCAGATCAGCGTCCAATGCAAAAAAGGCAGCCCTGCGGCTACCCCCCAAAGAAGAACCAGAGATGAAGGAATTGTCAGTAGCATAGGTCACGACCAGCCTGTCCGCAAGAACTATATATATATGGAGCAGGGTTACATTTCCTGTCTCTTAACGTCTTGCCATATGACCCGCCTGAGCCGCATTATGAATTGATGACGCCCTTGCAATCGCCGCCTGAACCCGCACGGGAACGCAGTGAACGCCTCGCCAGCCGTAAGCTGGTCGTGGTGGGGCTGATCGCGGCCGTGGTGGCGGCGGGCGGCCTGGGCAGTGGCGGACTGCTGACGGCACGCGAAGGCGGCAGCGGCAGCCAGACACCCCCAACCGCAGCGGAAGCGGGGAGTGGGGGTGCCGATGATGGCAGCCACCTCACGCTCAACGCCCCGGTACAGAATCGCCCGGACATGATGGGTCAGATGCCCATGATCTCGCCCGAGCATGCGGCGGACATGCTGCGCCAGACTTCCTATTCCATCCAGCAGCAGGCCGAGATCCTGGCCGCGCTGAAACGGCGGGACATCGTGCTGGCGGACATGCCGATGTATGACATGACGGGCGGCAACGCGGTTGTGAACGTGCAATCGCTGGGGCTGGTGCAGACCGTGCATCTGGGCGCGCAGCCCAAAAGCGTGATCCTGCCCATACGCATTGCCGGCAACGTCTCCATTACCGCCGCAGGCGATCCGGGGCCCACCGGCATCCACGCGGGCGCGGTGTTCGTACCGGGGCCGACGCCCCTGCCAACCCTGACGCGGGATACCGAAATCGTAATCGGGGTGGTCGTGCAATGAAACCGCTCTATTCAGGGCTGATGGAACGGCTTGTACCCTTCATCATGGTCATATTCCTGGTGTTGGGCAGCTTTCAGGCGGCGATGGCGTTGCATCTTTCGCTCGCCAGCGTACGGCATTTCATGGAATGGTGTGCCCCGGCCTATCCGGTCGTGGCAGCGGGCAGCGCCCTGCTGGCGCTGACCGGGCTGTGGTTCGAGAACCGGGCCGAAAAACTGGCCCGCAAGGGGATACGACGCAGACGGGGATGGATAATGGACGTACTCGCCAGGCTGACCAATCGCAGCGCGCTGGAGGAAATGCTGGCGCGTGAACAGAAAGAAACCGTGATCGACGCGGAAGAACTGGCCGCAAGCCTGCGCGCCCGCGTGATCGGGCAGGACCAGGTATGCGAGGACGTGGCGACCCAGTTGCGCCGCCGCCTGGCGCTGCAGGTCCGTGGCAAGCCGGTGGGGATTTTCCTGCTTGCCGGGCCGCCGGGCACGGGCAAGACCTATCTGGCCAAGCAACTCGCCCGCCAGCTTGACCGCCCGCTGCTCAACTTCGACATGACGCAGATGAGTTCGCCCCACGCCGCGACCCAGCTTTTCGGCTCGCCCAAGGGCTATGTCGGCTCCGACACCTACGGCAAGCTGACCGGCGGCCTGAAGGAAAAACCCGATGCGGTGGTGCTATTAGACGAAATCGAGAAGGCTCACCCCGATGTCTTCAAGAAATTCCTGACGGCATGGAATGATGGCCATGTGACCGAGGCCTCGACTGGACAGCAGATCTCGACCGTACGCTGCATTTTTATCCTGACCTCCAACATCGCCACCGATGCGCTGTCCGAGATTGCGGACCGGCTGGCGGACGAACCGGACAAGATGCGCGCCGAGTCGGTCGAGGCACTGCGCCAGGCGGGATTCGCGCCGGAAGTCCTGAACCGGCTGGACCGCATCTTCGTGTTCCGCCCGCTCGAGGGACTGGACATTGCCCGCGTTTCAGCACTCGAGATCGAGGCGATGATCGACAGCTATGGCCTGAAGGTGGAGACTGGCGGTATCGACCCCGCCCTGCTGTTCGAGGTCATGCGTCGTCAGGACCGCATGGGTCCTGCCGCCAGTGCGCGCGACCTGGCGCGCTCCATTGAGGACATGATCAGCGACTCCCTGATCACCGCACGCCAGCAGGGTGCGAAGCTGGTGCGCGTGGTGCAGAACGAGGATGGAATCGTGGCCGAGATCGCGGACCAGGACAAAGAAGCCCAGCGCGCGCGGATCAGTTCCTGATCCATGGCTGCCATGATCCGCTCCGTGTCACGTTGCACTGCCACCCCTACCAGTCTGCCCCCCCGTTTGCGGAAAGGCGTGGCCGTGCGCGGCTTGAGCGACTGAATGTCTGCTTTCTCACGCCTGTGGCAGCGCGCGCCCCTATGGCGGCTCTGCCTTTACCTCATCCTGCCTTTCGGGTTGCTGACGTTCATTTTCCCGCCAGCCTACCTGACGCGTCTCCTACCCAAATTGGCGGCGATTTCTGCCTCCATCCATAACCACCTGGGCATGCATAATGCTCCGGCGGAAGGGGTGGACAGCACCGGTGGCAATAATGATGGCGATGGCGTGATCACCATGATGCCGATTACCGACCGGCTGACCAAGGCAATTCCCTTTGCCGGGCGCATCCTGCCGCTCCCGGCGGGGGTATGGCATCCGGTCATGAACATCATCAACGGCCCGCATGGCGAAGTGCTGGAAAATGTGCTGGTGCGTGTACAAGGCCATGTCGTGACCGGACTGATTGGCGCGGAAGGCAGCACCCAGCCTGTTCCCGAGACCGCAATCGCTTCCATCGACTCCAGCTGCCACGATGACCGTAACTTCATGTCCCACGTGCTGTCAGCCCATCCACCCGCAATGGAATGCTGGTTTACGGCAGCGGTCTATCCCGCATCCATCAACCGCACGGCCATCATCGCCAACAGGCTGAAGGAAGAAGGGTTCATCCTGCCACCGGTCTTCCTGAAATCGGGCTGGAGCTACAGCACCCCTGCCGGTGACCACAACGTCAATGTCGAGACGGTGACCATCTTCATCAACCCCGTCAATACCGATAGCACCAAGATGCTGCGCACGCCCGAGTTCTGGAACAAGGACACGCTGGGCCAGCAGCCGGCGGCAGCCGATTTCGTCAAGCGCACGAATACATGGATGGCAGGCTGGGCGCAGGTCCTGCATGATGGGTTCAACAGCGACATGCTGGCCTCCAGCGAGGAACAGCGCGCGCGCCTCTCGCGTGACCCGGCCGCAACCCCAGCAGGACAGGGCAATCCGCTGGACTGACGTAACAGCTTAAAAAAGCCTGTGAACCAGAGAAGTCTTTGGTGAAGACTTTTTCAAACAGCTTCAGAAAAATGCCGCCTTTTTGAAAAAAAGCGGCACCCCGAAACGTCTCTTCTTTTAACCCTGCCGCAGCACGTCTGAAATCTCGATCAGGAAATCCAGCACCGTGCGCGTACGCAGCGGCAGGGTACGCGGACCAGTATGCACGGCATAAAAAGGCAGTTCAGGCACCGTCCATTCCGGTAGCAACTGCCTGAGCTTTCCAGACGCGATATCCTCTTCTACCTGGAAGATCGGCAGCATACCAATGCCAAGCCCGGCCCGGACCGCCTGCAGCACCGCTTCACTGCAATTGGCACGGAAGGGACCGCTGGCTGCTACCGCCGTCTCGCTTTCTCCCTTGCGGGTAAAGGGCCAGTCGTGGCGCATGCCGCCATAGCTGTAGGCGATACAGGGATGGTTGAGCAGATCACGCGGGTGTTCGGGCATGCCACGACGGGCCAGATAATCGGTTGAGGCAACCACGCAGCGATGCACGGAGCCCAGACGGCGGGCGATCAGCGAACCTTCGGCTATGGAACCGATCCGCACGGCAAGATCCAGCCCTTCTTCCACCAAATCACCAAACCCGTCACGCATGACCAGTTCAACCGACAGGTCGGGATGCTCTTCCAGCAGGCTACCCAGCCGACTGGTCAGGTACAGCCCGAATGCCGTGGTCACACCCAGCCGCACCAGCCCCGATACCGAAGCCCGGCGACGGCCCAGCGCCGTTTCCGCCGTTTCCAGGATTTCCAGCACTTCATAGGCATGCGGCAGCAGACTACGGCCATCTTCCGTCATCATCAGGCTGCGGGTGGTGCGCGCAAACAGGGTGGCGCCATAATGCGCCTCCAGCAGAGCGATATGACGTGAGATGGTTGGCTGGCTCGCACCCGTCTCACGCGAGACGGCAGAGAACGAACCCGTGGCAGCCACACGGACAAAGCTATGCAGGGCAGAAAGCAGATCCATGGGGCTCCATCACATCCAAATGTGTTATTACACAGTCGTGTTTTTAGACGGCATCTTATTTATACACAATATAGAGAAAAGACACCACGGATATGTGCGGAACGCAACGGTAACGACAAAAACATATGCAAAATATGCATATATAACCTGTTCATAAAAAAACGGCGGCCCGTAATAACAGGGCCGCCGTCTATTCAGTCCTGTTCCGACCGAGGCCGGAACAGTGTGCAGGTTCAGGCGTCCTGCGTCATGCCACGCAGCACGGTCTGGAGAATGCCGCCATTGCGGAAATACTCCACCTCATCCAGCGTATCGACACGGCACAGCAGAGGAACGTCCTGCTTGGAGCCATCGGCGCGGGTGATGGTCATGGTCATGGTCATCCGCGGCGTGATCTTGTCCAGTCCACGGATTTCGAAGGTCTCATCGCCCTTCAGGCCCAGCGTCTTGCGCGTCGTACCTTCCTCGAACAGGAGCGGCAGCACGCCCATGCCCACCAGATTGGAACGGTGGATACGCTCGAAGCTTTCGGCAACAACCGCACGCACGCCCAGCAGCAGGGTGCCTTTGGCCGCCCAGTCACGCGAGGAGCCCATGCCGTATTCCTTGCCGCCGATCACGACCAGGGGTACGCCCTCTTTCTTGTATTCCATCGCCACATCGTAGATGGAGCCTTCCTTGCCGTCCGGGAAGTGCTTGGACACGCCCCCTTCGGTGCCGGGCAGCATCTCGTTCTTGATGCGGATGTTGGCAAATGTGCCGCGCACCATCACACGGTCATTGCCACGGCGCGAGCCGTAGGAGTTGAAGTCCTTCTTCGCCACGCCATGTGCTTCAAGGTACTTGCCGGCAGGCGAGCTTTCCTTGATCGCGCCGGCAGGCGAGATGTGGTCGGTGGTGATGTTGTCACCCAGCAGTGCGAGCAGGCGCGCACCAATGATGTCGCCACGCAACTTGGGCTCGGGCGTGATGTCCTGGAAATACGGCGGGTCCTGCACATAGGTGGAGGACGAATCCCACTTGTAGGTCTCGGAACCGGTGGCGACTTTCAGCGCCTGCCATTCCTTGGTGCCCTGGCTTACGTGCTTGTAGCGGTTGATGAACTCTTCACGCGTGATGGCGGACCCCATCAGGGCCGCGATCTCGTGGTTGGTCGGCCAGATGTCCTTCAGGTACACCGGCTTGCCGTCCTTGGAGGTTCCCAGCGGCGTGGTCGTGATGTCCTCACGCATCGTGCCCAGCAGGGAGTAGGCGACCACCAGCGGCGGGCTGGCCAGGTAGTTGGCGCGCACGTTGGGCGAGATACGGCCTTCGAAGTTACGGTTGCCCGACAGCACCGAAACCGCAACCAGCTTGTTGTTCTCGATCGCATCGACGATGTGATCTTCCAGCGGGCCGGAGTTGCCGATACAGGTCGTGCAGCCGTAGCCCACGGTGTTGAAGCCCATCGCGTCCAGTTCGTCCTGCAGGCCGGCACGGTTGAGGTAGTCCGTCACCACCTGCGAACCCGGTGCGAGCGAGGTCTTGACCCACGGCTTGGGCTTCAGGCCCAGCGCGCGTGCCTTCTTCGCCACCAGACCTGCCGCGATCAGCACGGCGGGGTTGGAGGTATTGGTGCACGAGGTGATGGCTGCGATCACCACGTCACCGTGGCCGATCTCATAATTGGTGCCGGCCACCTTGGCCTTCTTGTCCTTGTCGGACGCGGGCACGCCCAGGCTACCGGTCAGTTCGCTCTCGAACGCCTTGTCGGCACCCTTGAGCACAACGCGGTCCTGCGGGCGCTTGGGGCCTGCGATGGAGGGCACGATGGTGGACAGGTCAAGTTCCAGCGTATCGGTGAACTTGGGATGCGCCGAGTCGGCATGACGGAACATGCCCTGGGCCTTCAGGTATTCAGCCGTGAGCTTGATGCGGTGCTCTTCACGACCGGTCTGGCGCAGGTAATCCAGCGTCAGGTCATCAACGGGGAAGAAGCCGCAAGTCGCACCATATTCCGGCGCCATGTTGGCAATGGTCGCGCGATCGGCCACCGGCAGGTGGTCAAGTGCCGGGCCGAAGAACTCGACAAACTTGCCGACAACGCCCTTCTTGCGCAGCATCTGGGTCACGGTCAGCACCAGGTCGGTTGCTGTCGCACCCTCGGGCAGCTTGCCCGTCATCTTGAAGCCGATCACATCGGGGATCAGCATGGCGATGGGCTGGCCCAGCATCGCGGCTTCCGCCTCGATCCCGCCAACACCCCAACCCAGCACGCCCATGCCGTTGACCATGGTGGTGTGGCTGTCGGTGCCGAACAGCGTGTCGGGGTAGGCATAGTCCTTGCCACCCACGTTTGCCGTCCAGACTGCCTGAGCGATGTATTCCAGGTTCACCTGGTGGCAGATCCCCGTGCCGGGCGGCACGACGGAGAAGTTCTCGAACGCTTCCTGGCCCCAGCGCAGGAAAGCGTAACGCTCGCCATTGCGCTCGAACTCGATGGTCACGTTGTCCTGCAGCGCATCCTGCGTGCCGGCCACGTCCACCATGACCGAATGGTCGATCACAAGGTTGACGGGAACCAGCGGGTTCACCTTCTGCGGGTCACCCTTGAGCTTGAGGATACCGTCGCGCATCGCGGCCAGATCGACCACGGCGGGAACGCCGGTAAAATCCTGCATCAGGATACGCGCGGGCTTGAAGGGAACTTCCTTCGTGCTGCGCCCTTCCTTCAGCCATTCGGCGATGGCCTTGGCATCCTCAACCGAGTAGGAATGCCCGTCCTCGAACCGCAGTACGTTCTCCAGCAGCACTTTCAGGCTGACCGGCAGGTGCGTGACGGAGCCGATTGTCTTTTCAGCTTCCGGGATCGAGAAATAATGGTAGGTCTTGCCGTCCACATTGAGTGTGCGGCCCGTTTTCAGTGAGTCGTGCCCAACCGTCTTCATTGGCTTTGTTTCCTCCGAGGCATCAGCAACGGATCGTCCCGTATGACCGCTTTCCCTCGACCCACTTCCATGGCGCGGGGTTTGCGGCCTTGTCGGGGACAACCTGCTTGATCTCCCAACGGGGGTAGAACATACCCGGACGCGGTTGCGACACAAGCTGGACCCGGTAACAAGAAACCGGGAGCAGGCGTTTTTTTCGCTTATGCCGCCCCTGACCCACCGATTGGAGGATTTCCGTCATTCCTGCCTTTACCCCCCCCGGCCGCCCATTGCTGGAAGTGGAAAATATATCGGTTTTCCGCGGTGAACGGCTGGTTCTGGATCGTGTCAGCTTTACGCTTGGGGCTGGTGACGCCCTGCTCCTGACCGGACCGAACGGTGCTGGCAAGTCCACTTTGCTGCGTGTACTGGCCGGATTGCGCAAACCGGAAGGCGGCCATGTGCTGTGGGCTGGCGTGGATGCGCTGGCCGACCGGAGCCAGCACGCTGGCCGCGTTGCCTATCTGGGCCACCAGGATGCGCTCAAGCTGGGGCTGACCCTGCGCGAAAACCTGACCCTTGCCATGCGCGCAAGCGGCGGAAATCCTGACCTGTGCATGGATTCACTCAATATCCTGGGCTTGGCCGAACTGCCCGCGCGCATGCTCTCAGCCGGGCAGAAACGCCGCGCGGCTCTGGCGCGCGTACTGCTGGCGCAGGCCCCGCTCTGGCTGCTTGATGAGCCAAGCCTGGGGCTGGATATCAACACCATGGACCTGCTGGGCACGCTGTTTGCGGCCCACCGGCAGGCTGGCGGAATTGTGATTGCAACCACCCACGTTCCGCTGCCCCTTCCCCATGCCCGCACGCTGGCGCTGCCGGGCCTGAACGAATCCGACATCTCGCAACCGATCGAGGATTTCCCCGAGGACGACCTGCTGTGACATTCCGGATTCCCTCCCTCATCATGGCCATCCTGGAACGTGACCTGCGCCTTGCCCTGCGCCATGGGGCGGACACGCTCGGGGCCGTGCTGTTCTTTATCCTGGCCGGTGCGCTGTTCCCGCTGGCGCTTGGCCCCTCACCCGAGCTGCTGCGGCGCATGGCGCCCGGCATTGTATGGGTGTGTGCGCTGCTGGCAGCCCTGCTGCCGTTGGACCGGCTGTTCGGCTCGGAGCTGGAAGATGGCTCTCTGGACCAGCTACTCATGACCGGGCTGCCACCATCGCTGATCGCACTGGCGAAAATGATCGCCCACTGGCTGACAACCGGCCTGCCGCTCCTGCTGGCGGCGGGGCCGCTGGCCATCATGCTGGGCATGCCAACCCCCAGCATGCCGGTCCTGCTGATCGGGCTGCTGCTGGGTACGCTCATCCTGTCGCTTATTGGCGGGATGGCGGCCTCGGTCGTGCTGGGCGCGCGGCGTGGGGGCGTGCTGCTGCCGCTGCTGGTGCTGCCGCTGACCACGCCCGCGCTGATCTTTGGCGCGGCCGCACTCGATGCGGCGCAGACCGGCCTCTCATGGGGGCCGGACCTTGAACTACTGGGGGCTTTCCTGGCTGCGGCCATTCCACTCTGCCCGCTGGCAGCGGGAGCCGGTCTGCGGGCTGCGGTGGAATAGTCCGCCCTATTTTTTTACTACGGAAGCCGCGACCGGGCTGGAAGATGCTGAAGCAGGGAGTGCTGTCGTGCCCGGGGCTGCGCCCACATCAAACGGCAGCGTACCCTGCGCCGGGTCGCCCGCCTGCCCGCGCATGCGCCAATGCAGCACGTAATGCCCCGGCGCCAGCGCCACGGTGGTGGCCAGACCATGCTGTTCGTCATCGGTGGGGGATGCCGGCAGGAGTTGCGGCACCCCGCTTGGGCCAAGCAGCAGCAGGCGGGCACGGAACGGGTCGATCACACTATTGAAAGACAGCTTCAGCGCGACATTACCCGCCGGTACAAGCTGGCCTGCCGCCGGTTCCGCATGGACCAGAACGGGTGCTGCATCCGCTCGCGCGGCAAGGCCGCCCAGCACCGTGACGAACACGCAGCAACTGCGCAATACTGTAGAAAAGGACACAGGTGGGACACCTCTGGCATGGGTTGGACTGCCGCCTGTATTCTCCCGATATGCGCAGGGCGGCAAGACTTTCATCCTGCCGCCCTGAAATCGCGCGCCGTTCTAGAGACTACGACCGATCCGCCCTTTTATAAAAATCGAGACGTTTCTGGGTGCCGCCTTTTTTCAAAAAGGCGAGGTGCCGTGAGGCTTTTTGAAAAAAAGACTTAACCAAAAACTTCCCTACGTTTCACAGAGCACTTCAGGCGCTGGACTCAGATATAGTGTTCCATGATCGGCTTGAGGCCGTTGAACCCGGTAGAGCAGTAAGTCGAGACATACGCACCGGTAGACAGCAGTTCGATCCGGTCCCCCGACTCCAGCCCGAGCGGCAGGGCGTAGGACGTTTTTTCGTACATGATGTCAGCCCCATCGCAGGTGGGACCAGCAATGGCGACCGGACCGGTTTCCATGCCATCATGCGCGGTGCGGATACCGTAGCGGATGGCTTCGCCCTCGGTCTCGGCCAGGCCGCCAAAACGACCAATGTCCAGATAGACCCAGCGCACGCCATCATTCATGCCACGGCGGCTGACCAGCACCACTTCCGACGAGACCACGCCCGCGTCACCCACCATGAAGCGCCCCGGCTCGATGATCATTTCCGGCAGGTCGTTGCCGAAATGCTCGGTCATGGCATGGCTGATCGCCACGGCAAAACGGTCGATGCCCGGCACGTCCTCGCGGTAGCGGATGGGGAAGCCACCGCCAAGGTTGATCATGCGCAACTCAAGACCTGCGGCCTTCAGGTCGGTAAACAGCATGCCTACACGGGCGATTGCCGCTTCATATGCCCCGGTTTCCGTCTGCTGGCTGCCAACGTGGAAGGACAGGCCATACGGCTCCAGCCCCAGCTCGCGGGCACGGAGCATGAGGTCACGCGCATTGTCCAGCGTGGTGCCGAACTTGCGCGACAGCGGCCAGTCCGCCCCCTCGTTCTCCACGATCAGGCGGCAGTAGACGCGTGAGCCCGGCGCGTGGCGGGCCAGCTTGTCCAGCTCTTCCGCGCAGTCAAAGGCGAACATATCCACCCCAGCCTGATAGGCGCGGGCAATGTTGCTGGCCTTCTTGACCGTATTGCCAAACGAGATGTCGGCCGCACGGGCGCCGGCTTCAAGGCACATGGAAATCTCTTCCCACGATGCGGCATCGAATGCGGACCCCAGACCGACAAGGCGGCGGAGGATGGCGTTGGCGGGATTCGCCTTGACGGCATAGTAGATCCGGGCCAGGGGCAGCGCTTCGCGCAGCGCGCGATAGCGTTCTTCCACCCGGTCAACGTCAACGACAAGGCAAGGCGTTGCAGGGGTCTGCTCAGCCAGATAACGAGCGATTTTGGGAGTCATCGCACCCAAATCCCTTCTGTTCTGCCGCCCGGATGAATACAATTCTGGAATTGCACAAACGGACAGATGTTGCGAAACGGTCTAACGGACCAGCGACCAATAAGGACCCCCACCTGTGTGGTGGCCCGATTGCCAGAACGCTTGACGTCGTTGCGTAACCTCAGAGGGCCAGTGGCACGTGCGTTGTTGCGTAGGAAGCGCATATGAGGACAATACGCGCGCCATGCAATAGAAAAATCATCCTTTTATGCAGTTTTTACCCTAGGCTGGCATCATCGTGGCACAATGCACACATGGTGGCGGCCAGAATCCGCCATCCTGACCACAGGCTCCATAACAGGACACGAATTTCCCATTGATTGGTTCCTCATCCACCGAAATCATTATGACGGAAACCCCCTCACCGACCCCCCACCTGCTCCATTTCTCATGGGCGCAGGTCAAGAAGGTGCTGCGGCAGGTCGCCCGCAATATCGTATCGGACCAGATCACGCTGGCTGCGGCGGGGTGCGCGTTCTACGCCACCCTTTCATTGTTTCCGGCCATGAGCACGCTCATCTCCCTTTATGGGCTGCTGTTTGATTTACAGACGGTGGAGCCGCAGCTTGTGGTGCTGCGTAACCTGCTGCCCCCTTCCGCCTATGATGTCATTGGCGACAGGATCCACCTGCTGGTGGCCGAATCGCATTCCTCCCTGACGTTCAACCTGATCATTTCCACCATGATCGCCACGTGGTCGGCCTCGGCGGCCACGCGTTCGCTGATCATGGCGATGAACGTGGCCTACAACACACCCGAGACACGCAGCTTCGTGCGCTTCCAGGGCATGAGCATAGCGCTCACGTTCTGTTCGATCTGCGGTGGTATCCTCACGCTTGCGCTCATGGTGGCGCTGCCGTTCCTGCTGGACTACCTGCCCGAGCACCTGTCACTGGCACCGCCGCCGGGTTCGGTTGAACTGCTGATCCACATGGGCGCCCCCTTCCTCATGCTGCTGTTCGTGCTGTCGCTCTGTTCGGTGCTGTACCGCTTCGGGCCGAACCGACCGCATACCTACTGGCGCTGCATCCTGCCCGGCTCGGTGGGGGCCACGCTGCTGTGGCTACTCTCGTCTTCAGGGTTTTCCTATTATGTCAGCCATATCGCGAGCTACAGCGCCACATACGGGCCGCTGGGTGCGTTCATCGCCATCATGATGTGGTTCTATGTCTCGGCCTATGTGGTACTGCTTGGCGCGGAACTGAACGCGGGTCTGGAAATCGAGATGAACCTGCGCTGCGCGACCGACAACACGATGGAAGGCTGGACCAAGCACCAGTCACTATAAGGTCTGGTGCCTGCCCTAGCGCGGGGCGCTGGCCACTTCCTCATCGGCGAGTTCTACATCGACAAGGGCCGTGCCTGCGCCCAGCATGCCAAGCTGGCGCGCCGCCTCACGCGAAAGGTCAAGGATCCGGTGGGCACCAAACGGCCCCCTGTCATTGACGCGCACGATAACGGACCGCCCTGTCTGCCTGGAGCGCACCAGCAGACGGGTGCCAAAAGGCAACTGTGTATGGGCCGCCGTAAGGGCACCGGGATCAAATCCCTCCCCCGATGCGGTGCCTCGGCCCTTGCCATACCAACTTGCCACGCCATGCTGGCTCCAGTGCAGGGGCACATATGACATGACAGGGGGCCGTGACAGGGCTGGCGCGCGCCGCACCAGGCCCCGCGCACCGTGCCGCATGACCGCACCATGGCGTGCCATCGCGCAGGCGACATTCGTGGCGCCGGAAACCGCCAGCATGAGACAGGCCATGACAACCGGCCATGCAAGACGTGTCGCAGGGCCATAACCTGTCCCCGCGCCACCGCAGTGGTGATCGGGATATCCAGTCATGGCCTGAGTATAGCACGATATGGTCCATTATCCTATCATTACACTCCTGTCGGTAGCCATGCGTGCGGGCCGCCACGGATGGCGGGAATAATGGGCTTCAGGATCACGCCATCCATCAACAGGCTTGGAACACGGCGGTGAGCGTGCTAGGCGCGTGCATCATGGAGCGCCCTCTCATTGCCGTGCTGAACGGCCCCAACCTCAATATGCTCGGACTCAGGCAGCCCGAGGTCTATGGTCACGCCACCCTTGATGACGTAGAGCAGGTCTGTGTACAGGCCGCCGAACGGCTGGATGTGGCCATTGACTTCCGCCAGACCAATGGGGAGGGGGAGCTCGTTTCATGGATACAGGAATGCCGGGGCCGCGCACGCGGCATCATCATCAACCCGGCAGCCTATTCCCACACTTCGGTCGCAATCCTTGACGCGCTTCTTGCCGTTGATCTGCCCGTGATCGAGGTGCACATCTCCAACATTCACCGCCGTGAAGCCTTCCGTCATCACTCCTACGTCTCCCGCGCCGCCATTGGCGTCATATGCGGGCTGGGCGTACGGGGGTATGCTCTGGCGCTTCAGGCCATGACAGACATGATTCTGGACGAGGACGATCAATGAGCCGACTGCTCGTGGATGCGGATGCCATTCGGGCATTGGCTGAGATTCTGACCGATACCGGCCTGACCGAGATCGAGATCGCGGAAAAGGACAATCGCATCCGCGTGGTCCGCGCGGCCACCCCCGTCGCCCACGCCGTGCCGGCCCCGGCACCTGTGGCAGCCCCGCAGGCTGCACCCGTGGCTCCGGCGGAAGCCCCTGCGGGCGACCTGTCCAAGCACCCCGGCGCCGTGACCAGCCCCATGGTGGGTGTGGCCTATCTGGCACCCGACCCGTCTTCCCCTCCCTTCGTAACCGAAGGCCAGCAGGTCACTGCGGGCCAGACCCTGCTGCTGATTGAGGCGATGAAGACCTTCAACCAGATCAAGGCGCCACGCGCGGGCACGCTGAGCAAGGTACTGATCGAATCGGGTGAGCCGGTCGAGTTCGGCGAAGCGCTGGTCATCATAGAGTAATGTTTTCCAAGATCCTCATTGCCAATCGTGGCGAGATCGCCCTGCGCATCCTGCGGGCCTGCCGCGAACTGGGCATTCCCACCGTTGCCGTGCATTCCACTGCGGATGCGGATGCCATGTATGTCCGCCTGGCGGATGAAGCGGTGTGCATCGGCCCGCCGGCCAGCCGCGACTCGTACCTGAATGTCGCGGCCATCCTGTCGGCCGCCACCATCACGGGTGCGGATGCGATCCATCCCGGTTACGGCTTCCTGTCGGAAAACGCCGATTTTGCCGAAACGGTGGAAGCCCACGGCATTACCTTCATCGGCCCCACGGCGGAACATATCCGCATGATGGGTGACAAGATCACCGCCAAGACCACCATGATGGCGCTAGGCGTGCCGCTAGTCCCCGGATCGGACGGCGCGCTGGAAAGCCTTGAGCAGGCGCGCGAGGTCGCGGCGAAAGTTGGCTACCCCGTACTGATCAAGGCGGCGGCAGGCGGCGGCGGGCGCGGCATGAAGGTTGCCCCCACCGAGGCCGACCTGGAGGAAGCGTGGAGCGTGGCCCGCACCGAGGCCCGTGCCGCATTTGGCAATGATGAGGTCTATCTCGAGAAATACCTCGACAAGCCGCGTCATATCGAACTGCAGATCATGGCGGACACGCATGGTAACGTGGTGCATTTTGGCGAGCGCGACTGCTCGCTGCAGCGCCGCCACCAGAAACTGCTCGAAGAAGCAGGCTCCCCCGCCCTGACCGCGCAGCAGCGTGACGAGATCGGCCAGATTGCAACCTCCGCCCTGACAAAGCTCGGCTACCGCAACGCCGGCACGCTTGAGTTCCTGTACCAGGACGGGCAGTTCTGCTTCATCGAGATGAACACCCGCCTTCAGGTGGAACATCCGGTGACGGAAATGGTGTGTGATGTGGACCTGGTACGCGAGCAGATCCGCATCGCGGCGGGCGAACCGATGGGCTACAGCCAGTCGGACATCAAGTTCTCCGGCCATGCGATCGAATGCCGCATCAATGCCGAAGACCCGCAGACCTTCATGCCCACGCCGGGCACGATTACTGTCTATCACCCGCCGGGAGGGCTGGGCGTGCGAATCGACAGCGCGCTTTATGCGGGTTACCGCGTGCCGCCGTATTACGACAGCATGATCGCCAAGCTGATCGTGCGCGCGCCCACGCGGCTTGAGGCCATCGAACGCATGCGCCGCGCGCTGGATGAGTTCGTGATCGAAGGCGTCAAGACGGTCATCCCGCTGCACCGCAAGATTCTGGAAGACCCCCAGTTCCGCAAGGGTGATTACACCATCCACTGGCTGGAAAACTTCGTGGCCCGGCAGCAAGAGAAAAGCTGAACCGGATCGCACACGAAAACAGAAACCACAAAAAAGGCGGTACCATGATGGTGCCGCCCTTTTTTTAAGACTGTCTGGAGCCTGTTGGGAATGAGCGTAAGCTGATGATCGCGGCGACCAGATTGATTATAATATACTGTTTTGAAAAGTTTTTTCTGGATACCGGGCAGAGTTGTCGCACAATCCGACTACGGCTGGCGCGGCATCCAACCCTGCAATTCTTGCCGCACAAGAGTTTCAAGCAGGTCAATGGCATCAGGGGAATTGTTCAGGCACGGGATCAGCGCCAGTTCCTTACCCCCCGCCTTGATAAAAGCATCGCCTGCCTCGTTGCCGATTTCGTCCAGCGTTTCGATACAGTCGGAGATGAATCCGGGTGTGATCACGGCAATACGCTCGATCCCCTGCGCGGGCAGGGATTCGATAAACGGGGCAGTATAGGGCTCCAGCCATTTTGCCGGACCAAAGCGGGACTGGAAGGTCAGCGGCATCATCTGGGCGTCGTATCCCATGGCGCGGCGCAGGGCGGTTATGGTGCGCGCGCATTCATCCGCATAGCTATCGCCCTTTTCCACATACACCCTGGGCAGACCATGGAAGGACGCCACGATCATCTGCGGCATGAAATCCAGCGTCTTGAGCCGGGCAGTAATGGAACGGGCCAACGCTGCAATATAGGCCGGATGGTCAGAAAAGGCTGGCAGGGTACGAATGGCGGGCTGGTTGCGCATGCGCATGAGCACACGGAACGCCTGATCGTTGGCCGTGGCCGTGGTGGTCGCGCTGTATTGCGGGTAAAGCGGGGCCAGCAGGATCCGATCACAGCCCTGCGCCACCAGTTCATGCAACGCCTGACGGATGGAAGGCGCGCCATAGCGCATGCCCCATGCCACTGGCACATTATCCGCCGCCAGCCTTGCGCCCAGCCCTTCGGCCTGATCACGCGTATAGGTGCGTAGCGGGCTTTCATCACGGTCGTGATGCCAGATCCGGTGATATGCCTCGCCCGACTTACGGGGGCGGAAAGTCAGCACCGGCCCATAGAGGATAGGCTTCCAGATCAGGGGGCTGGCTTCGATAATACGCCGGTCCGACAGGAATTCCGCCAGATACCGCCGCACGGCCGCATAGCCGGTACCATCCGGGGTGCCCAGATTGCTCAGTAGCACCCCGGTGCGTGGCGCGACATCTTTGTATGGTGCCGCGCGTTGTATGGTCATGAATGTCATGCCATGGCTGCTACAGGAAGCCGGGGCGTGATGCAAAGCAGCGCAGACAGGGTTCTGCTACCTCTCTTTACATGCCCCGATCATGGCGGCGGGCGCGAACCCGCACGGGCTGCAATGCCTGGGCCTGCAAGGTAAAATAACGCGCGACACCGGCAATACCCAGCACGGCGACAACAGGGGAAAGCATCTGGACAAAAGCGAACATCAACGGTCCCTTTCCTTATCGGACAGGAATCAGTGAACCGCGCGTTTCCTACCCACGTCAATCAAAAACATGCGCGGACTGCGCCAGACTGATACATTTGCGCATGAGCGAGGGCAGCGCCACTTCATCATCCCCCGTGCGGTGGACCATCCCCTCCGCTGCGACCAGGCTATTGGGAAAGCTCTGCACACACGCGGCATAGACATCCACCAGCAGGGTGAAATGGGTAAAGACATGCTTGACCTGCCCTACCTTATGCCATTGCGGGCGCAGGCGAGAAGCCGTGGGCGCATGGGCCATGGCTTCCGTGTCCGACCATGGGGCGTCACGCCATACCGGCCCCGGCAAGCCCATCATGCCGCCCAGCAGACCCTTTTCGGGGCGACGGACCAGCAGCAGACCGCCGGCACTGTCCACCATGCAGAAATGCACCCCGTAGCGCACCGGGCGTACGGGCTTTGCCGCACGCCGCGGCAAGGTGGCCGCGATTCCCTGCCGGTTCGCAGCACATGTTTCCCGCCATGGACACAGCACGCAGGCAGGCGTGCGCGGCGTGCAGATGCCGGCACCCAGGTCAAACAGTGCCTGAGCAAAATCAGACGGGCGGGCGCGGGCAAGCGCATCCCCGTTCAGCGTCATGGCCCGGCGGGCTATGGCCTTGCGCGCAGCAGGCAGCGGATCAGTCAGGGCAAAGAGGCGTGTGGTCACGCGCTCCACATTCCCGTCTACCGGCACGACGGGGCGACCAAAGGCGATGGCGGCAATGGCGGCAGCGGTATAGGCACCGATTCCCGGCAGTTCCAGCAACCCTTCCACCGTATCGGGAAACCGGCCGCCGCTGGCCGCCACAACCTGCGCGCAGGCATGCAGGTTGCGCGCGCGGGCGTAGTAGCCAAGACCCGCCCACAGCGCCATGACCCGGTCCTGCGGCGCGCGGGCCAGTGCGCCCACATCGGGGAAAGCGGCAAGGAAACGCTCGAAATACGGCATGACCGCCGTAACCGTGGTCTGCTGGAGCATGATTTCGCTCAGCCAGACCCGATAGGCATCTGCGCTCTGGCCCGGCAGGGCGCGCCATGGCAGGATGCGACGGTGCCGGTCATACCAGCGTAACAGATCGGCAGCAGAAGGTAACACGGACCCGTTTATGACGAACCCGCCGCCCGCCAGCAAGCGAAAGAATGCTCCCACTCCGGTCGAGCCGCCCCGGCGGGCCATGCGCGCGCGCAGTCTGGCGGCCCTGCTGCCCGCTGTCAGCCGCCCTGTGTTTCGCAAGCAATCGGCCACTGCGGTGCAGGTCATGACGGACTGGCCCGATATTGTCGGCCCGCACCTTGCGGCCCTGACCGTGCCACGCAGGCTGGGTGCGGGCACACTAACGGTTGCCTGCTCCGGCCCCGTGGCGATGGAACTACAGCACCTGGCCCCCACCGTGATCGCGCGCATCAACACCACATGCGGTCAGGGCGTGGTCAAACGACTAAAAATGGTGCAGGACCTGACCGTACTTCCCCGCCCGCAACCCCGCCCCCAGCGACAGCCTACCCCGGCCCCGGTCCGGATTGACGACATGCCCGATGGACCGCTGAAGGATGCACTGGCGCGACTGGGGGGATGGATGGGCACACGGCGCAATCCGGGGGGAGGGTAGACATTGCTGCCCATGGCATGCCCTGAAGCCATGAGCTTTCTGAAAGCTCCCGGTGAAGCTTTTTTCAGAAAACTTCAGGCTCCCTGCTTTGGGAAAAGCACTACCTGAAGAAATCTTTATTAATATTTATCAACTGTCTATTTAGAAAATTTCGTGTCACCAACCTGCAATGCCACATACATGCCGCATCCTCCTGCCATCACAACAGTCTTGTTACACAGGCATGCAGGATGAGGTGGATATTTACCTGTCCTGTGCCAATATCGGATAACAGCACGATGCCTGAAAAAGGAAGCGAGCATATGCGTAAGGTAGCCCTGTTGCTGGCCGTGTCCATGGGGCTGGTCGGTGTATTGCCCGCGCCCTCCGCCTATGCCTGGCACGGAGGTGGATGGGGCGGCGGATGGCATGGTGGTGGCTGGCGTGGCGGCGGCTGGGGATGGCGTCCCGGCTGGGGCTGGGGCGGCTTTGGCATGGGCATTGCCGCCGGCACGGCGCTGGGTGTGGCCATGTCACCCTACCGCTACCGGCCCTATTACGGCGGGTATGGCTATCCAGCCTACGGATATCCGGTCTACGGGTATCCGCCGCCGCCGGTTTATGCCTATCCGCCGCCACCACCACCACCGCCACCACCGGCCTATTATGGTGGCTATTATTACGGCGGTTATTAGCGATCAGGCGGAGTTTCGGGCAGCCTGCACGAAGCGATGGATCAGGGTGGCTGACTTGATACCGGGAGCGGATTCCACCCCCGATGAAACGTCGACCGCCCGCGCCCCGCTCTGGCGTATGGCAAGCTGGACATTATCCGGGTCCAGACCTCCTGCCAGCAGCCAGGGTACGGGGGCCTGCCACTTCTGTGTCAGGACCCAGTCAAAGCGGTGGGCATTGCCGCCAGGCCGGTCCGACCCGGTGGGGGGGCGTGATTCAATGACCAGCCTATCCACCGCGCACGCCTGCGGCAGGTCGGCCCTGCTGGCAATTCCCGCCGCCAGCCATACCGGCAGGCCGAAACGCGCCCGGATGGCCGTGGCACGTGCCGCATCATCATAGATCTGCAGGCCATCAAGGGGCACATGGTCCAGCACCTCCGCGATCTGCACATCGGTGGGGCGCACAAACAGGCCGATACGCTGCGGTCCTGCCTTGGGCATGGTACGCGCCAGCATGCCCGCTTCCTGCGCTGTGACATGGCGGGGCGAGCGGGCAAAGAACACGAACCCGACCCAGTCCGCCCCTGCCTCACAGGCCGCATCCAGCCCCGCACGGTCACGCAGGCCGCATATCTTGACACGCACCGTCATCATCCGTTCGCCTTGGAGGGTGTTTGAAAAGGATAAAAGTTTTCGGGTGCTACCTTTTTCCGAAAAGACAGCATTTTCTGAAGCTTTTTGGAAAAAGCTTTACCAAAAACTTCTTTATGCTTCTGTTTTCTGATGTTCAGGCCGCCAGTTCGGCTGCGATTGCGGCAGCGGCAGCAGCCGGGTCGGCGGCGCGGGTAATGGGACGGCCCACCACAATCCAGTCCGCGCCCGCTTCGCGCGCCTGTGCGGGGGTCATGATCCGCTTCTGGTCGCCTGCGTCACTCCCGGTGGGGCGGATGCCGGGCACCACCAGAACGGGCGCATCCCCCAGTGCCTGCCGCAGGGGCGCAATCTCGTGCGGGGAGCAGATCAGGCCGTCCGTCCCGGCTTCCATGGCCAAACGACCAAGGCGGATCACCTGTGCCGCCACACTGCCCGCAACGCCTGTTTCATGCAGGGCCGCTTCATCCATGCTGGTCAGCACCGTCACACCCAGCAGCAACGGCCGGGCCTGTGCCGGAAAGGTTGCATCCACTGCCGCTCGTGCCGCCGCGATCATGGCGCGACCACCCGATGCATGAATGGTCAGCATGGCGGGTCGGACCGCAGCAAGGCTACCAATGGCGGAAGCCACGGTGTTGGGAATATCATGCAGTTTCAGGTCAAGGAACAGCGGACTGTCCCCTGCCACCGCGCGCACCGCCTCCAGCCCGCTTGCATAAGTGAACTCCAGCCCCAGCTTGACCGCCCCGACATAAGGGGCAGTTACATGCCGCAGGACCTCGGCCTGCGCCGTGTCCTTGGTATCGAGGGCAACAATCAGGCGGGTGGACCGTCCACGCATTGGCGGTACTCCAGAAACAGACAGCAGGTTGTGGCAGGGCGACCGGAAGGGTTCAGGATTCCGAAGGGCGTTCCGGTGTAGGGGGGGCTTCGGTCATAGCCGTGCCTGCGGCAGCCGGGGGCGAGTGCACTGCTACGGGCTGGGCCGCCGCATAGGCCTGCACCATGGGGGAACTGGTCGGGGCGGAAGCCAGACCTACCGGGCGGGCAACGGCAGCATCATCCGCTGGCAGGCTGGCGCGCAGGGCGCGCAGTTCCTGTTCAGCCCGGCGGGCACGACGCATCTGACGCAGCACCACGATCCATACACTGGCTGACCCGGTGGCATAGAACAGGGCGGCCACCAGCAGGGCCAGCACGCCGGGCGATGACGTCCATTTCCACTGCAGCCATGACAGTTCCACCGGCGCCTGATTGCAGGCCGCGAAAATGATCAGTGCCACGATCACGGGCAGGGTAATGAAAAGACGTATCATGATCCTGTTCCCTACCCCCAACAACGGACACCTGCAAGAAAATCAATTCATCAGCGCGCTGCTTGCACTGCAGACCACGACCATGCTTGCCTGCATGAACGCTACCGTAAACTGGAACAGGGGCAAAGCAGATGGGCAAGGTTGTCGCATTCCGGACCACTGCGCGGCATGATGAATCATGGGCGGTCGTGACTTCCACCGGGCGCGAAACGCGCATCGCCAGCATCTATCCCACCCGTACCGCCGCCCAGGCGGATTGCGAATGGCGCAACCGCCAGGTCGCGGCCTACCGCAATTTTCTTGAACGCAATGAAACTGCGATCCCCCATTACACTATCCGCCCCTACCGCCGCGCGGACCTGCCGCGCGCATGGCGGCCACTGCCCGCGCTGGGGTTCCTGCACGGGCAGAGCTGAGCACGCGGGCGTTGCACACCATCCGTAGTTTTATGGAAAACTCACTGCGGCAGCAGGCAGGATCATTGCATCCTAAATCTGCTGATCAAATACCACAATATCCGCTTCAGGGCAGTGCAGGACATGGGTAGACGACCCCATATTCACTGTACAATGGCTTCAGGTCTTCCTGATCGTCATCAATAAAAGTAAGGAGCTGGCATGTTCCGTACATTCTTTTGCATGGCCGGTCATGATCTGACTGTACGGCGTGGACCTATCCCATCAAAACGCAGGCATATTCCTCAAACCAGTTTCGTGCCCCGCAGGGACACGTTGCTTTTGGCTTCATAACAGGCAAAATCCCTTTCATCCCATCCGGGCCGCCCGATGCCTGTCACATGACGGAGAATGCATGACCAGTATCCCCCCTTCCCTTTCTCCCGTTCTGGAACAGGCGGACCGCACACTTGATGCAGCGCTGGAACGGCTGTTTGCCTTCCTGCGCATTCCCAGCATTTCCACCCAGCCCGAACATGCAGATGACTGCAGGCGGGCAGCGGAATGGCTGCATGCGCAACTCGATGAACTCGGGTTTGACGTAACGCTGCATGCAACACCCGGCCACCCCATTCTGGTTGCCCATGACCGCACGCCCCCCGAAGGGCCACATGTGCTGTTCTATGGCCATTACGATGTCCAGCCTGTCGATCCGCTGAACCTGTGGGAGAGCGGCCCGTTCGAGCCGAAGCTGGTAACGGGTGCTGATGGCACCACGCGCATCGTGGCGCGCGGCGCATCGGACGACAAGGGTCAGGTGATGACCTTCATCGAGGCCATCCGCGCCATCCGCGCCACCACGGGCACGCTTCCGGTGCATATCTCGCTGCTGATCGAGGGCGAGGAAGAATGCGGCGGCCCAAGCCTTGTCCCCTTCATGGACAGCCACCGGGATGAACTGCGCGCCGATGTGGGACTGATCTGCGACACCGCCATGCTGCCCGGCGTACCCGCCGTAACCACCACGCTGCGCGGCATGCTGGGCGAGGAAATCCACCTGCGCTGTGCAACCCGCGACCTGCATTCAGGCGTATACGGCAATGCTGCGCGCAACCCGGCGGAACTGCTGTGCAGCATCCTGTCCTCCATCCGCGATGGGGACGGCCGTGTCGTACTGCCCGGCTTTTACGCGGGCGTGGAAGAGCCTGCTCCCGCCCTGCGCGCGCGCTGGCGCGAAATTGCACCTGATGACGCGACCTTCCTGGGTGAGGTCGGGCTGTCCGTCCCAGCGGGCGAGAAAGGCTACACCGCCATCGAACAGACATGGTGCCGCCCCAGCTTCGAGATCAACGGCATTTCCAGCGGCTATACCGGCGAAGGGTTCAAGACCGTACTGCCGGGCGAGGCGGTGGCCAAGGTCTCGTTCCGGCTGGTGGCGGGGCAGGACCCCGTTCATATCCGGCAGGCTTTCTGTGCCCATGTGCGCGCCATGCTGCCCGATGACTGCACGGTGACCTTTACCCCCTGTGGCGGCTCGACCGCCAGCGCGCTGCCCAATGATGCCTTCGGACTACAACCAACACTGCGCGCACTGAGCGCGGAATGGGATACCCCGGCCGTGACCATCGGCTGTGGCGGCTCGATCCCGGTGGCGGGCGACATGCAGCGCATACTGGGCATGCCCGCCCTGCTGGTGGGTTTTGCGCTGGATGACGACCGCGCCCATTCCCCCAACGAAAAATATGAGCTGACTTCCTTCCACAAGGGCATGCGCTCATGGGTCCGCATCCTGCACGCCATGGCGCGCAAGGATGGCTGAGGAAAGCCGTCCCCTTGCCCTGACCATGGGGGACCCGGCGGGGATCGGGCCGGAAATCACGGCAGGTGCGTGGCGCAGCCTACACGAAAGCAGTCTGCGCTTTGCCGTGCTGGGCGATGCGGCGCTGATCGCGCGCTCTGGCGTGCCGGTGCGTGAGATTGATACCATCGGACAGACGGCGGATGTGTTTGCCCATGCGGTGCCTGTGCTACCAATCCCCCTTGCCGCCCCGGCCATTGCCGGGGAACCGGACAGCCGCAATGCTGGCGCCATCACCACATCCATCGCACGAGCGGTGGAACTGGCGCGCAACGGGCAGGCAGGGGCTGTGGTGACCAACCCGATCAGCAAGATCGTGCTGAAGAAAGCGGGTTTCGCCTATCCCGGCCATACCGAATACCTTGCCGCATTGTGCAACGTGCCGGGGCGCGAGGTTATGATGCTGGCCTGCCCCGAACTGCGCGTGGTGCCCATCACCATCCATGTCGGCCTGCGGCGTGCGCTGGATGAACTCACGACCGAGGGCATCATGACCGCCACCCGTACCACCCATGCCGCCCTGATCCGGGATTTTGGCATTGCGGCCCCGCGCATCGCCATGGCCGGGCTGAACCCGCATGCGGGCGAGGATGGCAGTATGGGCACGGAGGAGCAGACGATCATCATCCCCGCCATGAAGACCCTGCGTGCCGAAGGCATGGATATCACCGGCCCCTGGCCACCGGACACCATGTTCACGCCCCCTGCCCGCGCGCGCTACGATGTAGCGATGTGCATGTACCATGACCAAGCGCTGATCCCGCTCAAGACCATCGACATGGCAAACGGGGTCAATACCACGCTGGGGCTGCCGATCATCCGCACATCACCCGATCACGGCACTGCCTTTGACATAGCCGGGCGCGGCGTGGCCGACCCGGCCAGCCTTGTGGCCGCCCTGGATATGGCACGGCAGATGGCCCAACACAGGAACCAGACATGAGCGCTTCCTCCTCCATCCCGATCCGGCTGGGCGTGAACATCGACCATGTTGCCACCGTGCGCAACGCACGGGGCGGCCCGCATCCCGATCCGGTACTGGCGGCATTGCTGGCCCAGAAATCCGGGGCGGATGGCATTACCGCCCATTTGCGTGAGGACCGCCGCCACATCCGCGATACCGACCTTGAGCGCCTGCGCGCGGAACTGGCCATTCCACTGAACATGGAAATGGCGGCTACCGAAGAAATGACCGCCATCGCCACCCGCCTGCGCCCGCATGCCTGCTGCCTGGTGCCCGAGCGGCGGCAGGAAGTCACGACCGAGGGCGGGCTTGACGTGCGCGGGCAGGTAGCCAGCCTTGCGCCGCGCATTGCCCGCATGCGGGATGCGGGAATCCGGGTCTCGCTGTTTATCGACCCTGATGCCGCGCAGATCGAATCCGCAGCGCAACTGGGGGCCGCCGTGGTGGAACTGCACACTGGTGCCTATGCCGATGCAGTGGATGACACCGCGCGCGCCGTGGAACTCGGCCGCCTGACCACGGGGGCGGACCACGCGGCACGCTGCGGGCTGGAGGTTCATGCGGGCCATGGCCTGACCTATGCGAATGTCAGCCCGGTCGCCGCCCTGCCACAGGTGATGGAACTGAATATCGGGCATTTCCTGATCGGTCAGGCCATCTTTGATGGGTTGCCCGCAGTCATCCACCACATGAAGGATGTGATTGCCGCCGCACGAAAGTAAGAGACGTTTTTGGTGAAGCTTTTTCCCAAAAAGCTTCAAAGAACGCCGCCTTTTAAAAAAAGGCGGCACCCGAAAACTTTTATTCCTTATTTTTCATGGCTCAACCGCCCGTACCACCCACAGTCAGGCCGGTCATCTTGAGCGTAGGCTGGCCAACACCCACCGGCACCCCCTGTCCCGACTTGCCACAGGTGCCTATGCCGGGGTCCAGTGCGGGTTCGCCCCCAATCATGGTGACCTTGGTCATGGCATCCGCGCCATTGCCGATCAGGGTGGCGCCACGCACGGGATATGTGACCTTTCCATCCTCGATCATGTAGGCTTCGGACGCGGCAAACACGAACTTGCCCGACGTGATATCGACCTGCCCGCCACCAAAATTGACCGCGTACAGCCCGCGCTTCGTGCTGCGGATCATGTCCTCGGTCGTGGCGTCCCCACCCAGCATAATGGTGTTGGTCATGCGCGGCATGGGCGCATGGGCATAGGACTGCCGCCGCCCGTTGCCCGTGGTCGGCACTCCCATCAGCCGGGCATTGAGCCGGTCCTGCAGGTAGCCGGTCAGGATGCCATCCTCAATCATCACGGTGCGGCTGGTCGGCGTGCCCTCATCATCAATGGTCAGGCTGCCCCGGCGTTCAGGCAGGGTGCCGTCATCCACCACGGTCACACCTGCTGCTGCCACGCGCTTGCCCATCAGCCCGGCAAAGGCCGAGGTGCCCTTGCGGTTGAAATCACCCTCCAGCCCGTGACCCACGGCCTCATGCAACAGGATGCCGGGCCACCCGGCCCCCAACACCACTTCCATCTCACCCGCAGGGGCTGGCCGGGCTTCCAGGTTGACCAGTGCCATACGCAGGGCCTCGTCCACCGCGCCCTGCCACACCTGTGGCGCCAATAGGCGGGTATAGGCATAACGCCCGCCCAGTCCATGGCCACCACTTTCGCGCCGCCCGTCGTGCTCCACCACCACCGATACGTTCATGCGTACCAGCGGGCGGATATCGGCCATGCGCTGGCCATCGGGGCGGATAATCTGCACGGCCTGCCATTCCGCCGAAAGCGATGCCATGACCTGCACCACGCGCGGGTCACGCGCACGGGCATAGGCATCAAGCTCGGACAGCATGGCCGCGCGGGAGGCAAACGTGCCCTCCCCCAGCGGGTTGATGTCAGGATACAGGCGGTGGTTGGTCGCGCGCGGGCCAGCAGCCAGCGTGCCGCTGCGCCCGGCGCGGATCTGGGTTACGGTCTCGGCCGCGCGGCGGATCGCATTTTCACTGATTTCATCGGAATGGGCGAAGCCGGTTTCCTCCTCCAGCACGGCACGCAGACCAAAGCCGGATGACGTATCGAAGGTTGCGGAGCGGATCACGCCTTCATCAAGGGAAATCGCCTCGCTTTCACGATATTCCAAGAAAAGCTCGCCATCATCCATGCCCGTAAGCGCCTGGTTGACCAGGCGCTCGGCATCCGGGCGACCAAGGCGGACACCGGCGCGTTCAAAGAACAGGGCATCGGTTGCAGCCAGCGGGGTAAGACCCTGAAGGGATGAGGGCATGAAGTGGCGACTCCGGTTAACGGAACAGGAAAAAACACGACCATTCGGCCCATGTAGGCCCAAAAGGGCACCCACCATAGCTGGTTTCAGCCCATGGTGGAAAGCTGGTGCCTGTTCATGACAGCCACCATGCCTGAAAATGAACTTCCCTCCATCCGCACGGTTTCCCTTTGTGATACCAGACCAAGGCAGGGCATTGTGCAAAGCTCAGGTTTTCATTGTTCGGAGAAATGGCGTCTCGTGAAAGTTTCCCTCCTGTGCGGTTCAACCCTGTCCCGGTCCGCGCCCCGTCAGGCCGGGCTTGTGCTGGCCAGCCTCCTGTACGCTGCCGCACCCGCCCTGGCCCAGACAGCGTCTGCCCCCGCACAGGCGGATCTGGCGAGTACGCCCGCGTCCGTCTCATCTGCACCGCACGATACGGATGGAACGGCAGCGGCAGCGGCACCCGCTCCAGCCACGCCGCCGCCCTCCACTCCGGTCCCTGCCGCCGATGCAGACGAACAGACCTATTCCGTCCCCACACCCGAACCACTCTCGGGGAGCGGCAGCATGCCATCCGCGCCACAGAATATGACCCCGGCCCCAGCGCCACAGGCCGCACCCGCGCAGCCTGCGGTGAGCACAACCGGAACACCGCAGGTTCAGCCTGCGCCACCTGCCGCCCCGGCAGCCGCAACGCCTGCGGTAACGGCGCCAGCCACTACGGCAACGCAGCCCGACACCCCGGCAGCCCCGGTCCCGCCACAGGATAAAGGTGCACCGGCAGCGCCTTCCCCAGCCCCCGTCCATGCTGGAACGGCCACGCCTTCCGATGTCGAACAGGCCGCTCCAGCCACGCCACCCGCACCGGGCACCCAATCCGCGCAGGTCATACACAAAGATGGACCAGTTTCCAGCGGTAGTACGCCGGTCCCCCCCGCTACGGCCCTGCTGTCCGACGCGGCGGCACCAGCGGCGCTGGCGCAGGATCTGCGGCCACCCTCCATCGTGCTGGCAGGTCTGTTCGAGGCCATTGGCGAGGCCCATATCTATACCGACGCCAAGACCGCGGCCGACGCCATACCCGACGAGGCTCCGGCCGACCTGATGGCGGAATACAATACCGCCCGGCTGCGGCCTGATTTCTCGCTGAAGGATTTCGTCGCCCGGCACTTCACCCTGCCCGAGCGCAAGACCGTATCGTACCAGCGCAGTCCCGATGAAAACGTACGCGACTACATCAACGGCATGTGGGACGTGCTGAGCCGCCCGCCCGATACGCAGGTGGCCTATTCCTCCCAGCTACCGCTGCCCTATACCTATGTGGTGCCGGGTGGCCGTTTCAGTGAACTGTATTACTGGGACAGCTACTTCACCATGATCGGGCTGTACGAGAACCAGAAGATCGACCTCATGCGCGACATGATCCGCGACATGGCTTCGATGATCGACCGCTACGGCCACATTCCCAACGGCAGCCGGACCTATTACCTCAGCCGTTCGCAGGTACCGTTCTTCTCGCTTATGGTGGACCTGCTGGCCATGCATGACGGGCAGGTGGCCTACACCACTTTCCTGCCCGAACTGCAGGCGGAATATGATTACTGGATGGATGGGCAGGATTCCGTCCCCCCCGGTGGGGCCTACCGCCATGTGGTACGCCTGCCCGATGGCACGATCATGAATCGCCACTGGGATGACATGGATACCCCGCGCGATGAAAGCTACCCGGAGGACATCGCCACTGCCGCCCAGTCCGGCCGCCCGAAGGAAGAGGTCTACCGCGATCTGCGCGCGGGATCGGAAACGGGGTGGGACTTCTCCTCACGCTGGCTGGCCGACGGGCATACCCTGTCCACCATTCACACCACCGACCTGCTGACGGTGGAACTCAACTTCCTGATCCCGCACCTGCAACAGACGCTGGCCCACGCCTATGAACTGAAAGGCAACAAGGAAGCCGCCGCCCACTACAGCCATCTGGCGCAGGAGCGCGTGGAAGCCGCCCGGCGCGTGCTGTGGGATGAACGGCGCGCGGCCTTTATCGACTATGACTGGAAGAAGGGGGAATCGACCTCCATCCTCTCAGGTGCAACCGCCGTACCCCTGTTCCTGCAGATGGCAACACCAGAACAGGCCAAGGCCGTATCCGAAACCATCCGCAAGAACCTGCTCAAGGTCGGTGGCCTGATCGCCACCGAGCGCACGGGTAGCGGGCAGCAGTGGGATTCACCCAATGGCTGGGCCCCCCTGCAGTGGATGGCGGTCAAGGGTCTGAACCAGTATGGCTACGACGCCCTGGCCAGCGACATCGCGGCGCGGTGGATGGGGCGCGTAATCGGCACGTATGAAAAATCCGGCGTGCTGCTGGAGAAATATGACGTGGTCAATCCCTTCATCAGCCCCAAGGGCGGCAAGGGTGGCGGTGAATACCCCATGCAGATCGGCTTTGGCTGGACCAATGGCACGCTGCTCGGCCTGATGAACCGCTACCCGCAGAACACCCGCGTGGTGCTGGACCGCAACCCGGCCGCCGACCAGCCATCCCCCCAGCCCCTGCCGCCCATGAACGCCTATGGCGTGCAGAGCGACAATGATGTCCTGAACCGCTACAGCCAGCCCACTGTTACACTCACGCCCCGCCCGGTTGCCCCGACCCCAGCCCTGCCGCAGATGTCCACCGTGGGGGCAAGTGCACCTACCTCCGCGACACAGATACCGGCCCAGACCCCAACGCTCACGCCACCACAACCTGCCACACCTGTCGCTCCCCCTATCCAGACAACACCGGCATCGACAGACACGCAGACAGGAACACCGGAACCGCATGATGGCGCAGCGCCAGCCGCAGCCGCTCTGCCTGCGACGCCCCCCTCTGCGCCGCCCGCACCGCAGCCTGCGGGGAATGCAATCACTCCACCCGCTCCGGCTGCACAACCCACCGAGACAGCCGTTCCCTCAGGCAACAATACGCACGTCACGGAACAGAAACCTGCCGAAAGTGGCAGTCCCCAAGCTCCGCAGTAAACATGCTGGGGTCATGGGGCTTCTCCCTGCCTATCAGACTATCCCTGAACAGGCAGGGGAAGCCCGAATAACAGAGACGCTCCGCCACAGGCTGGAGCGACACCGGTCAGACCCATACCCGTGCTGACAAGACGGGCGGCAAGGCTCCCGAATAAAGGCATGACCAGCCACAGCTACCGTCTCCAGCGATCTTGATGGCTGGCATAAACACCACGGATTTCGTTAGCCTCGTATTCTCCCAGCGTTATATCGTGTCGCATATAGAAATCGCGGTAATTATCACTCACATGCGGATACCAACGCAGGCTGAAAGCAAACAGATTGATGCCGCCCAATAGCGCAATCAGTACCAGACGTACAAGGTACCACCGTACCGTATACCCCAACCGGACAGTAGGAGAGCGAGTGTTCATTGTAGCCTAATAAAGCAGGTTGGTATCATGGAACCACAAGACCGTAATCACCAGCAGGGTAACAGAAAAAAAGGCAATGAACGCATTGCGCACGGCAGGCCGCATATCCATCAGACATGCATAGACAATCATGAAAAAGAATGGATTAGCCATGATGATGCGATGGATCGACAGCAGGCTTGAGGAAAACGCAACCATGAACGTAACCAGCAGGACGGTCGTTTCAAGATAGAGCTTCTTCTGGAAACCCTTGTAAATCACGATCATGTCCAGAATTGCCGCCACTACCAGGTTGACGTGGGTCTTGTGTTCCAGATTGAACCACACCCAATAGCCCGGAAAATGGAATACACGATGCCAGGCAATCTGTACGTGGGAAAAAGCCAGACTGTCGCCAGTCAGACGATACAGATAGATCATAAACAACGAGATACCGGTCCCACCAGCCAGAACCAGCAGGCTGCTGTCCATCACCGATGCGGCCAGGGCCTGGAGACGCTCCCTTCCCCGGTAGCCGACATTCCGCCGCCAGGACATGAATATATGAAACGCGGCGAAGACCAGCACACATAGGATGCCCGTTGGCCGGGTGAGACATAACAGCAGGGCGGACAGCGACGCCACATAGAACCGGCTGTTCAGAACGGCCCAGGCCATACCCATAAGGAACAGGCCGAACATGCATTCAGTATACTGGACCCTGAACCACAGGGTAGCTGGAAAGGTAAAGAAGAACAGGAAGTAAAGCCGATAATCGACCGGTCCCCATTTCCTGTTTTGGTACTGGTAGCATAACCAGGCCAACATCGGCAGCAGAACGGCGTTCAGTATGATACCCACATCGGGCGCGGGTAATCCGGTCAGATCCCTTATGGTGCGCAGGGTCAGGGGAAAAGCGGGAAAAAAAGCCCAATTTGCCTCTCCCAGCCATTGGGCGGCAAGGGACGATGTCCGATCATAACCCTGGTCCACGATGCGCATATAAGCATCCGAACAGTCCCAGTGGCACGAAGCCGCCGCTATTCCGCCATAGGAACGGGCAAGCCATACAATACAGCCCAGTACGGCAGCATGCACGAAAAGAAGAAATGCCCATATCTTGGTTTTCATCTGTGTCCTGGCTGGATCGCACATTATTCTATAAGAACAGAAAGTAGAAACGACTATGCATCAACGTGGGAGAACGCATACCTCAGTGCCCCTCGTCGAAGGGAAAGTATTATCTATTCTCTTTCCACTCAAATAGACCATGACATGGCATGACTCTCTGACGGTCATATATGAGCAGCGACAGTGAGTCGTCTACGGGCAGAACCAGATTGGGTGTTCCAAGGTTTTTCACAATGACAGCTCGCGTTAGGTGATCGTCACTCTGAAGGGCATGGGAATAGACCAGGAAAAAGACCCGGTCCGTACCCTGCAAATCTTCGGGCAGATACCACTGCCTTTTGCTCAGCCACGGACGGGCCTGCAGGGTGCACGCACCAAGCTTCGGGCCAAATGTATCCGGGCTATCCGTAATTGCCCGCAGTCTTATCTCATCCCCGCTGACCAATGTTGTAAGCGAGGCATGCCAATAATCTGTATACCCATGCGTAAGGTGCTGCTGGCGCAGCAGCTCCACCAGAGGCCGCACATCCAACTGATGACCGACCTGATATGGATCGATATCCACATCCACATCCTGTCGCGGATTCCATGTCAGTACACAGGCCAATGATGAACACACAATCACGCCCAAAAATAAGCCGGATGTCTTTTCAGCATTGCCAGAACGGGCATAAACGATGGGAGCAAACAGCAGGACCGGCAGAAAATAACGAATAATGTCCTCTCCCGGGATATAGAAATTCAGTACTGAGGCCGCAACGGCATCCATGACAAGGCCCAGCACCAGAATATCCGAGACAGCATCGCCACCAGAAAAAGACCGGTTCTGTCTAACCTCATCCAGCCGGTTACGGACATAACGCCACACATAGTGCACGATGAGCGCAAACGGTACCAAGCGTACCATATCTGTCAGGGCATTGTGGTTAGCGCGCCCAGCAATAGTCTTGCCCCAAAAGTTGACACCAAACAGATCAAGCACAGACATAAGCGAAAATATCAGATGCCGAGGCAGCTCGGACAGCGGCAGAAAATGTGCCGCAGCGTGCATGGACCGAAAGCCTCCTGCCTCACGGATGCCGGTCTTGATACCCGTAGCTACTACAAAGGCGAGAACCATAAGCACGAAGCAGCGTACGCCGCTGGCGGGTTTATCCCCCGTCCAGACCCGCCACAGACTGACAAGACAGGCCGGCATGACAAAACAGCATACGGCAAACGGGTCACTAATAAAGATAACGCTAACGATCCCAAACAGACTGGCCTGCGCCAGCTTTCCACCTGTTCCGTCCAACACCCGCCCTGTTGCCATGATACCAAGCAGCGCAACGAACATCGTCCCCACGTGATAAGGCGTATAAGTAACGAACGCGAGCGCCCCCTGCTCATACAGAGGAATGATGGCAATAAAGGCCACAACTGGCAGCAGGCATCGCCATGATCTGCCCCCCCTGCCGTTGCACGCCAGACATGATGCAACTCCGATGATTCCTCCCCACCACAGGGCCGGCAGAAGATGCAACACAGTCACGCCATCTGGTATGATTTTGAGCAAACCAGCCATGCTCAGCAGGTCTATCAACCAGAAATTATCGGGGGAGTTGACCCATCCCTTCAGAAACACATTTCCTTGCGCAATATCTTGCGCCTCGAACAGAGCATTGGCCTGATCTGAATCAGGTAAAAACCGCAAACCGTAATGATAACACGAAATTCCCCCAAGTAACATAAAAGAAAATATCAGAATAAGATAAATATATTTGCCGTTTACGCTCATATCATCGAGCCTGCCTTGAAATAATTGAAAAACAAGAACGCTTCAGGGCCATCTTCTGTATCTTCTTCTTTGTAGAAAGACCGACTTCCCAGCGGTAGCTTCGTCCCTTCCCTGCCTAATCGTGACCAGCATGGGTAGCTGCTTCATACTGCCTTACCACCTGTCCGAACTGTTCATAATCCGGCGGGGCACTACAGTGGGATTCCACGCGGAAAAGACAGAACTCCCGCAAGCAGGCGACACTCTTATCCTCGGGTGGTGCGGACCACGTTTTACCATATGTGATGAGGTAGTTGTACCGTCCAGCCAGTTGCGCCATAGAGGCTGTATCATAAGCAAAATAGAGCGGCACGTCATGATGGGGAAAATAGGAGTACCCCCCCACATGGGACCACTCCCCCCGAATGGGAAATGCCAGGCCGCAGATATCGGGCTGCCGCGCTGCAATCTGCTGCAGGCGGATCAGGGCATCACTGTTACGGATATGGATCAGGGACAGTTCTTGCACAAAGCCAAGCAATGGTATCATGACAAGCCCCAACATGACCCTGCGCCCTGACCACAGAAGTGGATCCTGGTTTACCCACTGGCTGAACGCCACTGTCGCCACGACCAGCAGTAACGGGATGGCACCGTAAATGAAGGACGGTTCCTTATGACCGATCAAGGAATGGGACAGAATGACCGCCACCGCCACCATGGCTGGCATGGAAAACTGACGGAACCCATATATGAAAAAGCCGATGACGAGCACAAAAGCCACCTGCCAGCGCCCCAGCAGGTCGATGATATAGAAATAGAAGGGCGCCGTTCCATAACTGGCAGCAATATTCTGCCCGATATTGGCATGCACGTTACGGAAAACAGAACCAAACAGTGTACCATATGTCCGCAGGTCAACGAGACCATATACCAGCACAGGCAGGGCAAAACCCGTAGCCAGCAATACGACCCGGACCAGTTGCCGCCTGCACCACCATACCATCCATACCAGCGTCAGAACGGCAGCGGGCATAAGCTGGAAACGCAACCCTGCGCCACAGCCGATAAAAAATGCCGAGCCCGTATAAAGACCGGTAATGCCATGACCTGCCACACGGGAAAGAGACAAGCCAGGCTGGCTGCCCTGCGCCATACGCGCAATCATTCCCATAATTGTGCCCAGCGCCAGCAGGTTACCCCCTACCATCTCGGTTGCGGTACGGGAGGCCCCCAGCACGAGATCTGGCCATAACGCACCCATGAGACCACAAGCAACCAGCCCGGTGCGCCCCGCCGCAATCCTGCCCAGTCCCATGAAGACTGCAACGAGACCAAGCGAAAAAAAACACAAGATACCCTGTATCCAAAGCGGCGAATGCCCCAGCCCCAGAGCATCGGTTACGCGCCATACATCCGCGATCAGATCAGGAAAGGCCCAGTTACGGATACCGGCCTGCCATTCCCAGGTTGTCACGCCGTGGCCGGTCAACTGGCGATGGGCAGGTTCGAGGACCTGGAATATTTCATCCGCACGCAGGGCCGAGGGATAAAAACAGGGGATGGCAAAGCGGTAAAGGAACGAAATAATGAATATGAAGACTATGAACGGCACTGACAACCTGCTGTTTTTTATCATCTTCATATCCATCGGACCGAACATGCCAAAGGAAATCCCGTTTCGTCATCGTAGCCCGTCTGCCTGACTCCCCCCATGAGACAGAACGTTACTCAACCTTGAACGGCCTGGCGTTCCCTTGGGGGCTATCCATCCAGTCGGCCCCGCACCATGTAAACAGACATGCTTCTGACGCTACCATCAAACCTTCGGGGATCTCCATGGCGTGCGCGGTCATGACACATCGAGAGCCGAAAACCAGATTTTGCTCCGGGAGCCGGAACATTCGCTGCTACGGGTAGGAATTATGCGCCTGGAGCAGAGAAAAACAGGCTACGGCGAAGCCTGTTTTCACGATGAGGAAACAGCGGAAAGAGAACGCTTTTTTTTCTTGAGCATATGCTGCAGAATCATCTGCCCGAACTGCACAAGCACCTTGCTGTCCATCTTGCTTTCCCCTTCATGGCGTGAACGGAAAACAAATGGCAGTTCAATGACCCGTGGGGTGGTTTTCTGCGCCATCAGCATATCAAGCAGGATCTTGAATCCCGTGCCGGAAAGATTGGCGACAGAGTTGACGAACAGGTCGCGCCGGACGGCAAAGAACCCGCTCATCGGATCACTGACCCGCACGGACAGGAAGCACTGGGCAATACGGATGCCGGTATTGGACAGGAATAACCGCCAGGCATTGGCAAGGCCACTGTTATCACCCCCTTCGACATGGCGGCTGCCAATCGCTACATCGTAACCTTGGTTGTGGATGGCATCGAACATCTGTTCCAGCAGCCGTTCATCATGCTGCATGTCACCATCCATCACGGCAACAATCGGCGCGGATGACGACAATACCCCCTCGATCACGGCAGAGGACAGGCCACGGCGGCCCACACGCAGGATGCCGCGCACCCGACTGTCTAGCTGCGCCAGACGCCAGATTTCCCCAATGGTGCCATCAGGGGAGTTGTCATCAACGAATATAAGTTCCCAATGCGGGTGTGTCACTGCCTGTTCCACGGCGCGGACCAGGGGTTCCACATTGCCCCGTTCATTGTAACAGGGAATGATGATGCTCAGGACCGGCCCCGGCTGGGCCTCCCCTCTGTCATGCGTATCAGAATGCGCGACGACTGAAGAAATTTGCATACTTGGTCATGGTCCCGGAGGCTTGTAGGGCGGATCAGATGGCGATGCAGGTCAAGGACACCCCGCATGCAGACCATCCCCCGCCGGAAACCGGAAATAGAGGATTTCCCCTAAGGCCGCAATACCAGGGGTGTTACGACATGAAACAGAAAAAAGCCGGACACCATAGGGCATCCGGCTTGAAAATCTGGTCGGAGTGAGAGGATTCGAACCTCCGGCCCCTGCGTCCCGAACACAGTGCTCTACCAGGCTGAGCTACACTCCGTTGCAGGCGGCTATACAAGGCCATCAGGATTTAGGCAAGGGGATAGATGAAAGTTTTACAGTGTCGGCACCGTATCGCGCGCATTGGACTGCACCGGCAGGCTTTCCAGTGCCGCCATAAGGGCGGGCACATCGGGCACGACGGCAAACAGGTTACGCACAGTGGGGGCGGCAAACCCGTCGGTGATGCAACTCTCGATCATGGCCAGCAGAGAATCGGCCCAGCCCGCGATATTGACGATGTAGATCGGCTTGTCGTGCTGGCGCAACTGCCGCCAGGTCATGATCTCGATCGTCTCGTCAAACGTACCAAGGCCACCCGGCATCACCACAAAAGCATCAGATAGCGCGAACATGCGCGCCTTGCGGTCATGCATGCCCTCCGTCACGGTCAGGTCGGTCACACCTTCATGCATGATCTCACGCGAATGCAGGAAGGCGGGAATGATGCCCGTCACCGCGCCACCGGCGGCAAGGGCCGCATCCGCCACCGTGCCCATAAGCCCCACATGGCCCCCGCCATAGACAAGCCTGATGCCGGCGTGCCCCAGTGCGGCCCCCAGCGCGCGGGCTTGTGCTGCATATTCCGACCGCGAGCCGAAGCGCGACCCACAAAAAACGGCAACGGATGAAATCTGCATAGACCCAACTCTGCTCCCTGCAAGAATATCAGTTCGCCATGCTCTTCAGCGTGGCAGGAATTTCAGCACAATGGTTACACCCACGCCCGCCAACGTAAACAGGGCGGACACCACAAACAGCGCGCCATATCCCATGGTCTGGATCACCAGCCCCAGCAGCGGGCCGGACAGGCCCACGGCAATATCAAGAAAAACCGAGAATGCACCCAGTGCCGCACCGCGATTTTCCGGCCCCACGCGCGCCACGGCCAGCACCCCCATTGCGGGAAAGACCAGCGAGAAGCCCGCCCCCGTCAGCGCCGCCCCCAGTGCGGCACCTGCCACGGTGGTACACCGCCACAGCACCAGCAGCCCCAGCGTTTCCACCAGCAACGAGACCAATGCCACGACCAGTCCGCCATAGCGGTCGATCTGCCGGGCAAAGATAAAACGCATGAGCATGAAGCTCACACCAAATCCGGCCAACGCCATCGCTGCGCCATTCCAGTTGTTATGGGCATAGAACAGCGCAAGGCAGGCCGAGATCGTGCCAAAACCCACGGACCCGCATGCCAGCACCGCGCCATGGGGCAGCACGCGCATGAACACGGCACCGAACGACATGGGTGGCCCCTTGGCCGCCACGGGCGGCACGGGTGCGTACTGTCGCGCCAGTACGAAGCCAAACAGCGTAAGCCCCGCCGAGAGCAGGCCCACCACGGTCAGCCCCCCATAGGGCAGCGGCAACCCTGCCAGCAACTGCCCCACCGGTGCACCAAGCGCGATGCCACCATAGGAGGTCACTCCGTTCCATGAGATGACCTGCGCGGTCCGCGCCGCGCCCACGCGACCGATGTTCCACATGATGGCGCCGGTTGCGGTCCAGCTTTCCCCGATCCCGAGCAGGATACGACTGATGATCAGCAATCCGATGGACAGGGCCGCAAAATGCAGCATGATCCCCGATAGCATGAGCGCCACCCCCGACAGGGTGCATATCGCAAGCCCCGCCACCACCGTGGGCTTGGCTCCATGCCGGTCCGCACGCCGCCCGGCGCTGGCGCGCGAGGCAAAGGTGGCCAGGTACTGCAGCGAGACCGCAAGCCCCGCCAGCACCGTATTATAGCCCAGCACCTGATGCACGAAGACGGGAATGACCGCCATCGGCAGCCCGATATCGATGTAACACAGGAGGTTGAAGAGTACGACGGGCAGTATCCGCCGTGTAGGTGACCCCGATGACGCCTGCTGCCCGGTCATAATACGCATAAACTCCAGAGTTTAAAAAAATACGTGCCCTGCCCGGTCATGAATGGGGATCATGCCAGATGGCAGGCAGAATGCTTTTGGAACGATCTTTGACACCGTTTATGGAAAAATAGAAAAAACCACGCCGTACATTCGTTCCCGCACCACAGTACCGTGTGTAACGCATGCAGACCTGGCAGACACGATCAGTAAGGATGGCATTCCATGACACATTCCCCCCCGCCAGATGCAGGCGGCTATGCAACAATTTCTACCAGAACCGCCTATGAAAACCCATGGACCCGCGTACGCGAGGACATCATCATCCGTCCCAACGGCAGACAGGGCCTGTACGGTGTGGTGGAACGGGGTGATTTTGTCGTGATCCTGCCCCTGTGGGAAGGACCGGACGGCCCTCGCGTAACACTGATCCGCCAGTACCGCTATCCCATACAAAAGCGGATGTGGGAACTCCCTATGGGCATGTGGGAAAATAGCCCCGACGCCACACCGGAAGACGTGGCACGCGGTGAACTGCGTGAAGAAACCGGGCTTGTGGCCGACTGCATGCGTGATGCCGGACTGATGTATCAGGGGGCGGGCTACACCACACAGAAGGGCCGCGCCTATCTTGCCACCGGCCTGCGCCAGGGTCCGCATCAGCGCGAGGATACGGAAGAAGACATTACCTGCCATACCGTGACCCTGCCCGAGATGCAGGAGATGATCATCGACGGCCGGATTACCTGCATGGTCACAATCGCGACATTCGGGCTGATCCGCGCCCGTGGCTGGATCTGATCCCGACTGGACCTGCCCTTTGCATGGCAGGCCCAGCACGCCGCTTACTGGCGGCGCAGGGGGGTAAGATAGCGCTCCAGATTGACCCGCAGCGGCATGAGGTAGGTATTTCCCCCCGCCTGTGTCACCACATCCATCATCTGCCGGGCAAAGGCGATGTTAGCCTCAAGGGTGGGATCGAAATCATGGGGGAAGATGACGTGGTTGGTCGTCTCCCAGTACGAACGTGACTTGGGGCCAATAACGGGCGAGATGCCCCAGAATACGTTCTCTCCCGCCAACCAGTTCATGCACAGGTCCAGCATGCGCATATCAAATATCGGCTGGGTGAAGAACCCGGCCGCACCTGCTTCCTTCTTGCGCGCAATAGCCTGCATTTCCTTGTAGGGCGCACGGCGGTAGGGATCGAACGCGGCATAGACTGCCAGATGCGGCGCTTCACGCCGGTAGCGGGCAATCACGCTCTCGCTGGTATTGGGGTACGTGCGGTGGCGTAGGTCGGTTGGCGGATCACCCTGCACAACCAGCACTTCACGCAAGGCCGGATCATCCGCCCCCGGCAGGGGGGCATCGGGGGCAATGTCGATGGCGCGGATATGCGGGATTACACGCGGGAAGATGGGACGAATCAGGCGCGCTGCCTCCCAGCTACGCAGGGGAAAGCGCAGCAGGTCGGGAATGTTGATCACCTGCGCATCGGGGAAGAGGCGACTGACTTCCCCCGCATCGCGCAGCAGGGTTTCCGCATCACGCGGGATCAGTTCAACAGCCGTCAGGCCCATGTTTTCATTCCCTTCCGGTCATTATGCTTCAGCACGCGCGGCCTTCCACTATGGTGCGCGCCGCATCAAGGGTATTGCGCAGCAGACAAGCGATGGTCATGGGCCCCACCCCGCCCGGCACCGGTGTGATCAGCCCGGCATGGGGGGCGACCTCGTCAAACTTCACATCGCCCACCAGCCGCGTCTTGCCTCCGGGCAGCGTAACGCGGGAAATACCGACATCAATCACGGTTGCGCCGGGCTTTATCCAATCACCGCGTACCAGTTCACGCACGCCGGTCGCCACCACCACGATATCGGCCTGCCGGGCAAGGGCTGCCGTATCACGCGTGTCGATATGCGCCACGGTGACGGTGCAGCCTTCCTGCAGGAGCAGTTGCGCCATGGGCCGACCTACAAGGCTGGATGCCCCGATGACCAGCGCGTCCTGCCCCCGCATGTCCCCCACATAATGGCGCAGCAGCAGCAGGCAGCCCAGCGGCGTGCACGGCACAATGCCCGGCAGACCCAACGTCAGCCTGCCAGCATTGACCACACCCAGCCCATCCACATCCTTTTCCGGCACGATGGCGTTGGTCACCGCCACCGGGTCCAGCCCGGCTGGCAGGGGCAACTGGACAAGGATGCCATGGATCTCGGGATCGACATTGAGCCGGGCAATCAGGCCCAGCAGTTCTTCCTGCGATGTGGTGGCAGGCAGCATATGCATGAACGAACGCATACCCGCGCGATGGGTCTGGAGCGCCTTGTTGCGCACATACACCTCACTGGCTGGGTCATTGCCCACCAGTACCACGGCCAGGCCGGGGGTGATGTGGTGGCGGTCATAGAACGCGCTGACATCGGTTGCGATATCCTGCGTCAGGCGTGCGGCAAACCCTTTGCCATCAATCAGGCGCGCGCCCGGGGATGCGTACGCATTGGATAGTGCTGGACCGGTCATCATCCCTCCAAGACAAACAAGGCAATGCGTGCAGATAAGGCAAGATGGCCGCCCGCCACAATCATCACCTCCCGGTTTTTTGCCCAAAGAGTAGAAAAAATACACCCGACCGCTGTTTTTTCATAAAAATGGCCACGACATGACTGTCGCGGCCACAGGGCGTTCATGGAGAAATGATGACGCGAAACAGCAGAAGCCAAACATCAGAAAATTTTTGGTAAATCTTTTCCCAAACGCTGAAAAGAATACCGCCTTTTTAAAAAAAGACGGTACCAAAAATATTTTTATATTTTATTATCAATAGGTTAATTGATCTCTTGCTGGTCGTCATCATCCTGGCTGGCACTATCAGCGTCATCACTGTTGGGGCTGACCGCCACGAACACGCTCTGCCCGTTACGCACCACACGCAGCAGCACGGAATGGTTGGTCTGTAACGCCTGCCGGATGGCGGAAACTGTGGCGCGCGGGTTTTCCACCGGCACCTCACCCACGGCCTGAATCACATCACCCGCATGAATGCCAGCCTGTTCAGCCGAGGACCCGGGCTGCACATCGCTCACCACGACACCGCGTACGCTTTCCTCAAGCCCCAGTTGCTGACGCAGGTCAGGCGTAAGCGGGGCCAGGGTCACACCCAGCTTCGGGCCCTTGTCGGCATCGTGGGCGGTATCGCCCACCGTGCCATCAGCCGTGCCGCCCTTGCCAAGGGTGGAAATTACGACCGTGGCCGTCTGTGGTTTGTTGTTGCGCAGGTAGGACAGGGTGGCCTTCGTGCCCGGCACGATGGTGGCGACCTTGACTGCCAGCGTATGTGGAGTGTCAACGGGCTGGCCATTCAGGTCGGTCACCACGTCACCTGCCTTCAGTCCCGCCTTTTCCGCCGGACTGCCAGCGCTGACACTGGCCACCAGCGCGCCGGTTGCCGGTGCGCCCGAGGCCGAAGGCTTCATACCAAGCGCGCTGGCCATGGAGGGCGTGATGGCCTGCGCCGTTACCCCAAGGTAGCCGCGCGTGACGTGGCCGGTCTTTTCAAGCTGGTCGACAATGTTCTTGACGGTATCGGAGGGGATGGCAAAGCCAATGCCGATCGACCCGCCGGAGGGCGAGAGGATGGCGGTGTTCACCCCCACCACCTTGCCATCCTGCGTGAACAGCGGACCGCCCGAATTACCACGGTTGATGGGAGCATCGACCTGGATGAAAGAGTCATAGGGGCCATCACCGATATCGCGTCCACGGGCGGATACGATACCGGCGGTTACCGTGCCACCAAGGCCGTAGGGGTTGCCCACGGCCACCACCCACTCACCCGGCTCAACCTTGTCGGAGTCCCCCAGTTCGATGAAACGCAGCTTACCCGAGGGCGAGACCTTGAGCAGGGCGATGTCGGTCTTGGAATCGCGACCCACGATCTTGGCAGGCAGCGCCGTGCCGTCATCCAGCGTGACAGTCACCTTGGTCGCACCCTTGACCACATGGTTATTGGTCACGACGTACCCATCGGGCGAGATAACAAAGCCCGAGCCACGGGCTTCCACCGTCCGGTGCGCCTGCTGCGGCATCATCTGGAAGGGAAAGGGGAAGGGAAAGCCACCGGGCATGCCGCCGGGGCCACCATCCTCACCCGTATCGGCATCCTTGATGCGCGCGGTAATGGAGACCACGGCAGGCTTGACCTGCTTGACCAGGTGCACGAAGTTCGGCAGCTGCTGGATCTGGGTATCAGGGCGGATCACCCCGGTATCATCTGCCCGCGCGACAGGGGCGGCCAGCAGGCAGCCACCCGCGACCGTGCTGGCCACCAGTGAAGCCAGCAGCCTGCTACGAAACCGGCGGGGATTGGGGGTGTGCGACCGCAATACGTCTGACATGGCATCCCTGAACATAATGGTCCTGCTGAAACTCTGAACATACGGGCGGGACTGACCGCCGTGGCTTTACAGTCCCATCCCCTGCATTGTGCCGCAAGAGAGCCGACCCGTGTTATACCGTTGCATGACAAATAGGTTAGGCGCGCAAGCGGTGGAAGAAATCGCGCAACAGCGCACCCGCCTCGCGCTCACGCACGCCGCCCACCGTCTCGGGCCGGTGCAGGCAGCGCGGATGGGCAAACAGGCGCGGCCCGTGCTCCACCCCACCACCTTTGGGATCATAGGCCCCGAACACAATCCGCCCCATACGGAAATGGATGGCCGCAGCCGCACACATCGGACATGGTTCAAGGGTTACGTACAGCGTGCAGTCCGCCAGTCGCGCGCCACCGCGCAGACGGGTCGCCTCACGCATCACCTGCATTTCCGCATGGGCAGAAGGGTCGTGCCATGCCTCCACCCGGTTGCCCGCGCGCGCCAGCAGCCGTCCATCCGGCCCCGCAAGGGCAGCGCCGACCGGTACTTCCCCCCGAATCGCTGCGGCACGGGCTTCCTCCATCGCAATATCCATGAAGTCAGCCGGGCAAGCCTTAAAACCTGTCATGCCCGATACGATAACAGCGCCCCCTGCCCCGGCAAGGTGTCACCTCAACCCGAATATAGGGCATGACGACTTTTTTTGTGGATCAATGCCACTTCAACCTGCCAACATCGTTACAGACTGACATCAGCGCGCAGAGGCATGCAGGCCCGTACGCTGGCAGATACGCATACGGGCCGTTCCTGCTGCCATGGCGCATGCAGTCGGCCTATCGGGGGAAGGACAGGGTCATGCATACGCTCACGCTTGTTCTTGCCACGGCCGCCATCGTGGCGGGCATGGCCACATCAAACGGCTTACGCCCTGCACGCAGCCAGTCTGGCGACAGTTGCGTGCTGACCTGCATGCTGCACGCCAGCGCACGCTGAAAGTCAGCGTGGCTCCTGCACCACCGTATTGGGCATAAGCACGTCACGCTGTCCTACGGTGTTGGGTCCGCTGACCCGCCCTTCTTTTTCCATCTGCGCGATCATCCGGGCAGCACAGGCATAGTCGACGGACAGGATGCCCTGGAGGAAAGAAGCCGATACCTCGCGCTCGGCAGCCACAAGGGCAACCGCTTGGGCGTAAAGGGCTTCGGTATAGGTTTCGTCCTCCTCCCGGTCCAGGTCGATACCGGACCCGGCCAGCATCCTGTCCACTGCGGCAAGGTTGACGGGCCGCTGGACCACTACCGGAGGCTGGGGCAGTTCGTTCACGGTCACGATCCGCCACCCTTCGGGCAGACGTTCGATCACGCTCAGCGACAGGTTCTGGATGGAGAAATGCAGCGCCGTATCGGCATGGATGCGCAGCGCATGGGCCAGCGCGCCACGGATGGCCCCACCATGGCTGACCACAACCATGTCCTGCCCCACATGGCGTGCGGCCAGACGGTCCAGGCACGCCCCCACACGGGCACAGACCTGCACCATGCTTTCACCCTGCGGCGGTTGTTCGGTGGCACTGACGGACCAGAACGGATGGGCGGGCAGGCTCAGCCTGTCTGGCAGGGTATGGTGTTCAATCCCGTGCCATTCCCCCAGTGACTGTTCGATCAGGTCCGGCTCGACATGCATCGCGTGCGGGCCGTAACCCGCTTCCTGTATGGCGTGTGCCGTCTGCTGCGTGCGCGACAGAGGGGATGTGAACCACAGGGCCTGCTGCGGCAGGCGGCGGGCCAGAGCTTCGTACATCCAGCGCTGAGCCTTTAAGCTGTCGGGGCACAACGCCACATCCATCGTGCCATACAGCCGCATGCGGGCATTCTGTTCCACCAGCGCGTGCCGGATCAGCCAGAATCGGGTGACACCTTTTTGTAGCTGAGGGGTATCGAGAAAATTGCCGTGGTTGGTGTGTTTGCTCACGCTTGAAATCCGTCAGGTGAAAGGTGCACGAAAACGTCAGGCAGGCAGGATGGCCTGCGCCTGCCAGCCACGCGGCAGATACGTCTGGACCGGAGCGGCGCTGCCCAGACGGGACCAGTGACGCAGGATCAGGCTGATCTTGGCAAGGACCTGGCCCACATTGCGGACTTCACGCCCAAGCCGCTCGGTAGGGTCCATGCCCGCATGCGACGGCTCGCCCGAGACAAGCCGCGCACCGGCTGAAATACGTAGTGCCCCCGCAATCGCACCGGGCAGGTTGGGATGGGCCAGCGGCACCGGCTGGCCAATATGGCACAGCACGGCGGCAAGGCCCGCATCGGGGTCATCGACCGGAACAAGGCCGGACAGATCGGTATTGAGCCACGCATAAAGCTGGCGCGCCTGTGGCAGGGCCAGCGGGCGAAAGGTGCCCTGCGTGCCGGGTGCCCGAACAAAAAAGCTCAGAATGGTGGGCAGGCAGTCCCATGCATTATCCAGCACGGGCCGCTCGGGGGCTACGGGGGGCAGCAGTTCCAGCGCAGGGTCCGCCGTGATACGGCCAGCAACAGCGGACAGGAATCCCTTAAGCCGGTCATGGACCAGCACGCGCGGAATGGCGCTGAGCGCGGCCATTTCCGCCAGTGCCGCCTGCCAGCGCAGGATCAGACCGATATTGTGTCCTTCCGGCAGGATGCCGCAGGCCCGGCCCGCAGGCCAGGCATGGCGATAGCTGTAAGCGCCCAGCCCGACAGGCAGCGACCGGGGGCCATCCAGCCTGCGGCGCACGGCCGCAGGCAGCAGCAATGCGCCACAGAACGGCGGGCCAGTAAAGAATTTGGAGCCGGTCACCATGACCATCCACCCCATATCCAGATAGGCCCGCACGCGCAGCGGGTCCAGACGGGCCTGACAGGCATCCACCACTACATCGGGGGGGCAGCTTTCGCCTTCTTCCGGCGCACAGGCGTGCTCAAGAGCGGCAAGGCCGGGCGCCAGCAGCCCGGTCTTGGACAGGTCGAGGCGATGCAGCAGCACATGCTGGCCCGCATGGCGCATCCGCCATGTCAGGCGGCAGGTCTCGTCGTCCACATCCGCAGGCGGGCGTACATGGCCCGCCCCGTCGCGCATGGGCACGTTGATGACAAGGGTATCGTGTGCAAATCCCTCTATCCGCGCCCCCTTGGTCACTGACTGACCAAGGGCGGTATCATTGGCAAAATGGCAGCCCATCGCAGCCAGGGGTACGCCGCTGCCGGTCTCCTCCGGTGCCAGCAGGATATTGCTGACCGGGCGGCCTCCCGGCGCAAGGGCGGCCAGCGCCAGCGCATACAGTTCGCAATCCGTGCCCGATGGGGCAAGGACCACCCCTTCTTCCGCCGTCAGGCCGAAATGGGCCGCGATCCGGGTCTGTATGTCGCCATCAAGCTGCCGTGCGGCAGCTTCCGCCCGGCCCTGCAGGGCACCCGCCAGCAACGACAGCCGTGCCTTCTCCGCCCCGGCAAAGCCACGTTCGGACAGTGATGACGCCGTGGAGGATGCAAAGGTGATGGCCCATGGCCGGGGCCGGTGCGAGCAGCCATAATGGTTAAGGCCGGTCGCCGCATCCACGGCCAGCCGGGCGTCCCCCCCCGTGGCCATCAGGTTTTCGGTCGGTCCCAGCATGGGCCACAGGGCACGTAGCGCGGCATGGAGTGCACCAAAAGAAGCGGGTGCAACATCAGGGTCCAGCGTGGGTTGCAGGACCGCAAGGTGGGGCCAGATCAGGCGCAGGGACTCGGGCGTGGGTACATCGGCCCGCGCCATGTCCGGTACCCAGACGGCAGGCGCGTCTGTCTCCGCGCGCCCGGTATCAAGGTACCAGAACAGGGCCGCCGTGCGGGCGGCGCAGAAGCCAGCGCACAGGGGATCATGCGGGGCCAGTCCCAGCAACGGGGCCAGTTCAAGGGCATGGCGTAGGAAAAAAGCCGTCTCCTCCTGCTGCCCCTGGGCGGGCAGCCCCAGTACGATGGCACCACCCGGCAGGATACGGAAAGGAAGGTCGAGCGCGGGGTCCAGCATAATCTGCCGCTCGCCTGCAATCACCCGTAGGTCGGGACGGTCCAGAACGCGCAGCAGTTCCTGCGTCAATGTGTGGGCAAACACCGTGTCGCTTCCTTTTCCACGTTACCGGACGCAAGGGTCCAGCCAGCCTGTGCCATGGTGCGGCGCATATGCGCAGGGGGCATGGCCATGGCATGTACGGGAACGTCCAGCGGCAGGTGGATGCTCCGGCTCATCAGGTGTAGCGCCCCCGCCTGCCGCGCGCCATAGCGGCCATCACCCAGTATGGGGCACCCCAGGGCCGCGCAATGAGCACGGGCCTGATGGGTGCGCCCGGTTTCCAGCACCAGTTCCAGCCAACTGATCGGGTGGCCCGCATCATCGCGCCCCGTGGCCAGAACGCGCCAGCGCGTGCGGGCAGGCTGTCCGTCACGGGCGACCTGCATACGCCACTGCCGCCCCTGCTCCACGCGCGCAAGCGGTGCGTCCACCACACCGGATGGACCGGCTGGCGCGCCCTGCACAATGGCCCAGTATGTCTTGTCTACCCGCCCTGCCGCGAAGCATTCCTGCGCCGCCACAAGGGCCTGCTTGCGCAATGCCACCACAAGACAACCCGCCGTATCCTGGTCCAGCCGGTGGGCCAGCCACGGGCCGTTGCGATGCCGCGACAGCAGGGGAAACCAGTCCTCGACACTGGGACCGCCCGCACGCCCTGAATGCACCGGCAGGCCGGGTGGCTTGTCCAGCACAACAAACCTGTTGTCACGGTAAAGCACCGTAAAAGGCAGGACGCCTGCTGGCAGTGCTAGACCAGGCGGAGGGATGGGACGGGTCATTCGTCTTCCGCGGTGCGGCGCATCAGGACTTCACGCCGACCAACATGGTTGGCCTCGCTGACGAGACCTTCCTTTTCCATCTGTTCGATGATCTTGGCAGCCCGGTTATAGCCAATCGAAAGGTGACGCTGGATGAAGGAGGTCGAGGCCTTGCCTTCGCGCGCCACGACTTCCACCGCCTGGGCAAACAGGCCGTCTTCCTCGGCCCCTCCGGCGGGGGCGGAGAAGGGTTTGGCGGCACTATCCTCATCCTGCGGGGAGATGACATCATCATCATAGATCGGTTCGCCCTGTGCACACAGGAAGGCGACCACGGCCTCGACTTCACTGTCATCCACGAACGGACCGTGCACACGCATGATCCGCCCACCCGCCTGCATGAACAGCATGTCACCACGCCCCAGCAACTGTTCGGCCCCCTGCTCGCCCAGAATGGTACGGCTGTCGAACTTGCTGATGACCTGAAAGGAGATACGGGTGGGAAAGTTCGCCTTGATGGTGCCAGTAATCACATCGACCGATGGCCGCTGGGTGGCCAGGATCAGGTGAATGCCCGCCGCGCGCGCCTTCTGCGCCAGGCGTTGCAGCAGGGCTTCGATCTCCTTGCCCGCCACGATCATGAGATCGGCCATCTCGTCCACCACAATGACGAGATAGGGCAGCGAATCCAGCGCAAGCTGCTGTTCCTCGAACGTGGGCTTACCGGTTTCGGGGTCGTAGCCGGTCTGCACGCGGCGGGTCACGATCTCGCCGCGCGCACGGGCTTCGGCCACACGTTCATTATAGCTGGCGATGTTACGCACCTGCAGATGGGCCATGGCGCGGTAACGGCGATCCATCTCGCGCACTGCCCATTTCAGGGCGGCTACCGCCTTGGCCGGTTCCGTCACGACCGGCGTCATGAGGTGGGGAATGCCCTCATAGATCGAAAGCTCAAGGATCTTGGGATCGATCAGGATCAGGCGGCACTGTTCGGGCGAGAGGCGATAGAGCAGCGAGAGGATCATGGAGTTCACGCCCACCGACTTGCCCGACCCGGTGGTACCCGCGATCAGCAGGTGCGGCATGGCGCCAAGATCGCTGTAGACCGATTCGCCCGCAATATCCTTGCCCAGCGCAAGGTTGAGCCGGTTGCGTGAATGCGCCCATTGCGGGTCACTCAACAGTTCGGAGAAATAGACCGTCTCACGCCGTTCGTTGGGTACCTCGATCCCGATCACGTTACGTCCCGGCACTGTGGCGATACGCACGCTGAGCACCGAGAGCGAACGCGCCACATCATCCGCAAGACCGATCACGCGCGCCGCGCGGATGCCGGGGGCAGGCTGAAGTTCATATAGCGTAACAACCGGGCCAGCATGGTAGGCCTTGATCTCGCCCTGCACCCCATATTCAGACAACACGGTCACCAGGTGGGCAGCATTGGCCCTGAGCAGTTCTTCAGTTGGTTTGGTCGCGGCATCGGACGGTGGTGGTTTGAGCAGCGATAGCGGCGGAAACTGCCATTCCGGCTGGGGTGGCGGGGTGTAGCTTTCCTCCTCGACGGGCAGCACGACCGGGGGAGCGACCTCTTCCGGTGCGGCATGAGGGTCTTCGGCCACGCGGCTCCCACCGCCAGAGAACAGGCGCGACAGGAAGGTCGGCTTCGCAGGCTCAGGGAGCAAATATGGGAGGTCGTCCTCATCCTCGGGCATGACGATAAAGGGTTTCTGCTCGGTTACGGGCGGTTCTTCATGCCACGGCGCGCGGTCCGAGGTGGGGGCGGGCCCGAGCAACGGGGGCGAAACCTCTTCATCCATGCCCGGCGGGTGCATCCAGCTGGTCTGAAGCGAAACCTGTGCGGGCCTTGGGGCGTCCACCTTACGGCCCGGCAGGGCCTGCGAAGGGGCCTCCGTCTTGGCAAGGGCAACGGGACGGGTTTCCGGCGCTGCAACAGTCTTTGCCGGCGGCGTGCTGTCTACGGGCATCATGGCCGTGCCGGGTGCGGTGACGACCGGCGCAGGAGGCGTTGCATTAAAAGGGGTGCGGAATGGGGAGGATGGCTCCCGACCCGTAGTGTCCGCCGCGCGCGCGGCCGCTGGCTCCGCCTTGCGTGTCAGATAAGCGGGATAAGTATCCGTAGTCGTGTCATCATGTGCCTGCGGGGCCGTGCGATGCTTTACGTGCTGCAGCCAGCGCACCAGCACCACGGGTTGGCGCACGGCAAAGCGGATGGCCCGGCCCAGCGCCTTCCATTCGGACAGAGACAGCGCCATGGCCAGCAGCAGCAGCAGGCCGCCCAGAACCAGTCCGAGCAGCCAGACCAGCAGTGGGCCCCAGTGCCCAATGAACACGGTTGCTGCCTGAATGGACATATGCGCCACCGACAGGCCGACCGCACCCCCTACCCCTGCATCGGTTGGCCACAATGGCGCGTGCAGTCCCGGCAGTAGTAGCGGCAGGGCCGCGATATCGGCCGCAATGACCGGCAGGCCGCAGACAAGGGCGATGAAACGTAGCATGGCCGATGCCAGGCCATGGTGGCGGATCAGACGCCACCCCCATGCCAACAGACAAAAGATGGCCAGCATGCCCACGATCCCGAAATCCTGGAGCATGAAGTCCGCCAGATAGGCACCCGGCCTGCCCAGCAGGTTGTCCGGCGGCTGACTGCTGGCGGTATTGGCCGAAGGGTCACGCGGGTCGTAGCTCCACAATGCCAGTGTCAGGCAGAGTGCCACGATCCATAGCCCAAGCCCCCCCGCTTCCGTCAACCGTTCGCGCAGGCGCGAAGGCACCGATCCAGAGGAAAGCGAGTCAGGGACAAAACGGCTGAAGATCGCCAAAAATCCATATCCTGATCTTAAGGTCCACCTGCCTGCGCGCACGAATGGACCAAAGGTGCAACAGGCAGGGACAGCGCATGTCTTACCCGCCCATTCCCATCAAACAGGCTGACTATAACCCCGTCCACGGGACGGAAAGAAGGCCACTTGCATAAAATAGGGTATCAATGACCCCCTATTTCCGCCCCATGCCGCCAGACATACAGGTGAGCGGCCCCATGCCGGCGTGTAAGCAGCAGCCTGTCTGCCGCCACCGGGGCATTTTCCGCAGCCCCCGTTTCCACCACCACAAGGGTGCTGCCCCCCAGCCAGCCACCGCGTTCCAGCACGGCCAGCGCCTGTGCTGGCAGGTCATGGCCATAAGGCGGGTCCAGCAAGACCAGATCGACCGACCCGGCAGCCCCCGCAGGCGGCAGGCGCAGTAGGTCGAGCGCCCGTACCGTGCTGCGCGCATTCATGCCACAGCCCGCAATATTTTCCCGCAGGGCGCGCAGGGCGGCACGATCGCGCTCGACAAAGCACACACTGGCCGCACCGCGTGACAGGGCTTCCAGCCCCAGCGCGCCGGTGCCAGCAAACCCGTCCAGCACACGCGCGCCGCGCAGGAAATCCAGCCCGGCCCATGATGCGTGGGAAAGCGTATCAAACAGGGCCTGGCGCACACGGTCGGCCGTAGGGCGTGTGGCGTGCCCTGCCGGCGCGCGCAGGCTCCGCCCCCGGCATTCTCCCGCAATGATCCGCATTACGGCCTGCGCTGGAACTTGCCGCCAGACAGGCCGCCGGGCACCTGTTCGCGGATGACCTTGCCAGTGACTTCTTCCAGTTCGCCCTTTGTAAGCGTACCAAGCTGGAACGGCCCGTAGGATGTACGGATCAGGCGGCTGACATGCAGGTTAAGCCCCTGCATGACCCTGCGCACCTCACGGTTCTTGCCCTCACGCAATGACACGCTCAGCCAAGCGTTGTCTCCCTTGACCGAATCCAGTTGCGCCTCGATCGGACCGTAGCGGACGCCGTCGAATTCACTACCCCTGGCAAGGGAAGCCAGCAGGCGTTCATCCACCACACCGAATACGCGCACGCGGTAGCGGCGGATCCAGCCATTGCTGGGCAATTCCAGCTTGCGGGCCAGTTCGCCATCATTGGTCAGCAGCAGCAGCCCCTCGCTATTCAGGTCCAGCCGCCCCACACTGACAACACGCGGCAGACCGGGCGGCAGGGACTCGAACACGGTGGGGCGACCTTCGGGGTCACGGTGGGTGGTGACCAGCCCGTCGGGCTTGTGGTAGCGCCACAGCCGCGTGCGGTCAGGCGCGCTGACCACGCTACCATCGACCTGCACGATATCTCCTGCCCCCACGAAGGTAGCCGGATGGTTCACGACCGCACCGTTAAGCTGCACCCTGCCCTCGACAATCATGCGTTCCGCATCCCGCCTGCTGGCCACACCCGAACGGGCCAGCCACTTGGCGATACGGTCGCCCCTTTCGGGGGATGCGGAAGAAGAATGGTCCTGTGTCATGTTCCTGCCTGCCTTGCGGCGTCGATCAAACCTTCAAACAGGAGACGGTCCCCTGCCGATATGCCAAATTCGGGATGCCACTGCACCCCGATACAAAAAGGATAGCCGGGCAACTCCAACGCTTCCACCACCCCATCGGGTGCCCGCGCGCATATGACCCCGCGCCCGGCATCGCGCACCGCCTGATGATGCGACGAATTAACCGGCAGGCGCCCCGCCCCAACCAGCCGCGCCAGTTGCGTGCCTGCCATGATGTACACGTCATGCCCCGCCTCGTCACGCGGGTTGGGCTGTTCATGCGCCAGTGCGGCACAATAAGTATCAGGAATATGCTGCACCAGTGTACCGCCAAGCAGCACGGCCAGCAACTGCATGCCGCCACATATGCCCAGGATGGGCATGCTTTTCGCCATCGCGGCTTCCACAAGGGCTGCTTCGGCCATTGTCCGGCGTGGCTTGGTCTGGACGCTGGCATGCACATCAGGCGCGCCATACAGGTCAGGTGGCACATCAAAGGCCCCGCCCGTGACAACCAGCCCATCCAGCCGCGCCACCATCGCCGCAGCCATGGCCGGATCGTGCCCGAGAGCGACCGGCAGGCCACCACAGGCGGCAATGATGTCCATGTAGTTCTGCCGGATGGCATACCAAGGGAAGCGCGAATACCCGCCCGTGCCCTGTGGGGCCGGGGGTTCACTATCCAGCGTGACGCCAATCAGGGGAAGCCGGGCGCTCATCCCAGCCCCAGGGCACGCAGGCTGTCCGAAGGAAATGGACAGGTCATGATGATCCCTTCCCTATGTGCGCAAGGGAAACCGTAGCGCGAAATGAAGCCGGGGCACGAGACACAAAAAATCCCCATCGGCGAAGCCTGGATGGGGACTTGTCTATTCCTGTTAAACCCGGTGGTGGGCGCACAAGGGCTCGAACCTTGGACCCGCTGATTAAGAGTCAGCTGCTCTACCAACTGAGCTATGCGCCCACAGGGTTTACCCTCTCGGGTGAGAGGGCTTCTAGCAGTCACCCTACTGGCTGACAAGGGGTTTTTGCAATTTTGTGGAAATTTCTACTGCTGCAGCAGTCGTAGCAGGCCATCGAACTGTTCAAGCGAGCGATAGTCGATCCGAATACTCCCCCCCTTACCGTCAAAGCTGATCTGGACCTTCAGGCCCAGCCGGGCTGCAAGATCACGTTCCAGTGAGGCGATTTCCGGGTTACGGGCGGCTTTTTCCGCCCTATCGCGCGCAGCATTACTCTTGCGTTCCTGCTGCTTCGCCAAGGCTTCGGTCTGGCGCACGTTAAGCCCCTGCGCCAGCACCACCTTCAGGGCAGCGACCGGGTCGGCATGGGCCAGCAAGGCACGGGCGTGACCGGCCGAGAGGCTCTGGTGACGCACGGCATCACGCACGGGTGCGGGCAGTTGCAGCAGGCGCACCATGTTGGCCACATGCGGGCGGGACTTGCCAATCGCGCTGGCCAGTTCATCCTGTGTCAATTCGTAGTCATCAAGCAGGCGCTGGAGGCCTTCCGCCTCCTCGATGGCATTCAGGTCGGCGCGCTGGAGATTTTCCACCAGGGCAGCGGCCATGGCATCACCATCATCAAGCGGGCGGATATGGACGGGCACATCATGCAGACCCGCAATCTGGGAGGCACGCCAGCGCCGCTCGCCTGCAATGATCTGGTAAATGCCTGCGCGCTGCGGGTGCGGACGCACCAGAATGGGCTGCAGGATGCCGCGCACACGGATGGAACTGGCCAGTTCTTCCAGTGCTTCAGGCTCCATCTGCTGACGCGGCTGAAAGGGACTGGGTTCCATCACATCGACTGGCAGGCTGGCAATTACGTCCGATGCCTTGCGCCCTTCCACGGCGGGGGCCGCGGGCAGCATGTTAACCTGCTCGCCCAGCAATGCAGCAAGCCCGCGCCCGAGACGGGGGCGACTGGCGTCCTTTTTGGTTTTCATGACTATGCCTTCCCCTTACGTGCCCCACGCAGGGCAAGACGGTCCGAGACTTCGGCCGCCAGCGTCTGATAGGCCTGACTGCCTGATGAACGCTGGTCATAATTCATGACCGGCTGCCCGTGACTCTGCGCTTCCGAAATACGGATATTACGCGGGATCAGGGTTTCGAGCACCTTGTCACCAAAGAAGCTACGAGCATCATCCGCCACCAGTTCCGACAGGTTGTTGCGCCGGTCGTACATGGTCAGGACAATACCATCGAGCTTCAGGGCCGGATTGAGCGACTGCCTCACACTGTTGACGGTCCGCACCAACTGGCTGATCCCTTCAAGGGCAAAGAACTCGCATTGCAGCGGCACGATGACCGACTGCGCGGCCACCAGCGCATTGAGCGTAAGCAGGCCAAGGCTGGGCGGACAGTCGATCAGCACCACGTCATACGCAGCCCCGATCTGCTCCAGTGCCTCACGCAGGCGGTATTCGCGCCGCTCAGCCATGACCAGTTCCAGTTCCGCCCCGGCCAGCTCCGTGTCCGCCGCGATCAGTGACAGGTTGGGCACAGCACTGTCCTGCACCACGCTGGCGGCGCGATCACCATCTTCCAGCATGGCGTAAGTGCCGCTGCGCCGGGCGTCGTAGCCCACACCCAACCCGGTGGAGGCATTGCCCTGCGGGTCCAGATCGACCAGTAAGACCTTCAGCCCCGAAGCCGCCAGGGCAGCCGCGAGGTTGATGGCCGTGGTGGTCTTGCCGACACCACCCTTCTGGTTGGCCAGCGCGATAATGCGGGGGGAAGATGTGGTCCCGCTTCCCGTATCATTCATTGTTAAGGTCTCTGACACGCCTGATATCGCTCAATTCTAGGATCACGCCATCCACATTCGTACGGCTCGGGATCCGGGTTGTCGTCATGTGCCAATCGGCATCGGCTGCCGTCAATTCTTCTTCCGCATTGCGTCCTTTCAGAAACAGGCAGAAACCATCGGGCCGCAGGAAACGCGTGCCCCATTCCAGCAACAGCGGCAGCGGGGCCAGTGCGCGGGCGGTCACCACCTGCGCGGGCGGCACATCCGCCACTTCCAGTCGCTGCGCGCAAACTGTTACCTGCACACCCGCTACGCGCGCGGCCTCCCGCAAAAAGGCTGCCTTACGCTGGTCGGACTCGATCAGGGTTACATGCGCATCCGTGGCGCAGGCAATAACCAGGCCAGGGAAACCCCCACCGGAGCCCATATCCACAAGACTGACACCACCTGCGGGGATCAGTGTCGCCAGTTGCAGGCTGTCGGCAATATGGCGCGACCACAGATGCGGCAGATCATGTGGGGAGACCAGATTGATCTTCTGGCTCCACCGCAACAGGATATCGGCATAGCGCTCAAGCCGCTCGCGTGTTTCACGTGAAACATCCAGCCCCTTCGGCATGGTCGGGGCCACCATCATGCTGCTACCTGCCGTTGGCGTACATGCGCCAGCACCGCAACAAGAGCAGAGGGCGTGATGCCGGGAATACGCTGCGCCGCCCCAAAAGTGACAGGACGGACCTGCGCCAGACGCTCCTGCATTTCCGTGCTCAGGCCGCCGATCTGGCGATAATCGAGGTCGGTCGGCAGCACGATCCGGCTTTCGCTGGCAAGCTGGCGGATTTCGCGCTCCTGCCGGGCTATATAGCCACTGTAGCGGGCTTCGGTCATCAGATGCTGCGCCACGCGGGGCGGTAGGTCCGCAAACCATGGTGCGATACGGGTGATGATCTCGGGCGTAGCATCTGTTGCCAGCACATCCATGAGCGAGCGCGCCCGGCCATCGGCGGAGACATTCACACCCTCGCGCCGCAACACATCCGGGGTGCAGGTTTCGCTGCTGGCACGAGCCATGGCGGCGTCAATCGCAGCATGATCGGACTGGAAGCGGGCCGCGCGCGCGGGTCCTATACATCCCCATTCCAGCCCAAGCGGAGTCAGACGCAGGTCAGCATTATCCGCCCGCAGGGTCAGTCTGTATTCCGCACGCGAGGTAAACATACGGTAGGGTTCCGATACGCCCTGCGTTGTCAGGTCATCAATCATCACGCCTATATAGGCCTGCCCACGGGCCAGGGTCACCCCTTCCTGACCCATGGCATGCCGGGCGGCGTTGATGCCCGCAATCAGGCCCTGCGCACCTGCTTCCTCATACCCTGTGGTGCCATTCACCTGCCCCGCAAGGAACAGGCCGGGGAGGTTCTTGAGTTCCAGCGTGGGTGCGAGTTCACGCGGGTCAACATAGTCATATTCCACCGCATAGCCCGGCCGCACCATGCGGCAGTTTTCCAGACCAGGAATACTGCGTAGCATTTCAAGCTGCACATGCGCCGGCAGGCTGGTGGAAATGCCATTGGGATAGACAAGCGCGCCATCGGGGTTACCGGGCAGGCCTTCGGGTTCAAGGAAGATCTGGTGCGATTCACGCTGGGCGAAACGCACGACCTTGTCCTCAATAGACGGGCAGTACCGCGGCCCACGCCCCGAAATAGCACCACCATAAAGTGCTGAAAGCTGAAGGTTTTCCCGAATGATCTCATGCGTGCGCGGCGTGGTTGCTGTGATACGACACGACACCATGGGGTTGGTGAGCACATCCGTCATGCGACTGAAGGGTTCGGGAACCGCGTCACCTTTATCTTCGGCCAGACTATCCCAATCAATGCTGTCGCGCGCAATACGGGCAGGCGTTCCGGTCTTGAGGCGACCCATTCGCAACCCCAATGCCGCTAGACGCTGGCCCAGCGCATTGGCAGGTCTGTCCCCTACCCTGCCTGCCGGTTCACTCTCATGACCGACATGGATCGTGCCGCGCAGGAACGTGCCAGTCGCCAGCACCACGGCACCACAGGCAAAGCTGCGACCGTCCTCGCACACAACGCCTTCAACACGGCCCTGCCTGTCCACCAACAGGTCGCCTGCCGCACCCTCGATAATGTCCAGCCCTTCGGTCCGGGTCAGCATATCCTGAATGGCCTGCCGGTAAAGCGTACGGTCCGCCTGTGCGCGCGGGCCATGCACCGCAGGCCCCTTGGAACGGTTAAGCAGTTTGAAGTGGATGCCCGCCCGATCGGCGGCAATGCCCATCAACCCATCAAGCGCATCGATCTCGCGCACCAGATGCCCCTTGCCAATCCCCCCAATGGCGGGATTGCAGGACATGACGCCAATCGTATCAAAGCGGTGGGTCAGCAGCAGCGTGCGGGCACCGGCGCGCGCGGCGGCAGCGGCAGCTTCGCACCCTGCATGCCCCCCACCCACGACAATCACATCATATGCGCGCTTCATCCCGCCTTACTCCTACTTGCCAATACAGAACTGGCCAAACACCGTATCCAGAAGGGCCTCCACATCCACCGCACCGGTCAGACGCCCCAGCGCACGCATGGCCAACCGCATTTCTTCCCCCCGCATCTCGGGCCACGGCATGCTCAGAGCCTGTCCAATATGCCGCACCGTCTCCTCTATCGCAGCGCGGTGCCGCGCACGGGTGAAGGGGGCAACCACCCGCCCTGCCGTAAGCGCGCGGGCTTTATCCGCCAGCGCTGTTCTTAGCACATCCATGCCCGTATTTGTGAGCACACTGATGCCGATTACCTCATCAGGTGCCGGATGCAGGTCCGTCTTGTTACATACCAACACATCCGCCCCATCCAGACGGGGTGGTGCAGGATTGCCCGCAAAAACCTGCACCACGCAATCGGCCTGTTTCACGTGAAACAATGAGCGCCGCACGCCCTCGACTTCGATCTCGTCCTCTGTTTCGCGCAATCCGGCGGTATCGACAAGCGTTACCGGCACATCCCCCATGACCATACGGACTTCAATCGCATCGCGCGTGGTGCCTGCGCGGGAGGAAACAATGGCAGCATCTCGTCCCGCCAGCGCGTTCAGCAGGCTGGACTTGCCCACATTCGGCTCGCCCACAATGGCAAAGACCAACCCACGCCGCAGCCGTTCCCCCCCTTCACCTTCCACCAGATAGGCCTGCATGGTGGCGTGCAGTTCCTGCAGGCCATTGCAGAGTTGCTGTTCCACTTCCGGTGGCAGTTCTTCATCGGGGAAGTCGATCAGCGCTTCCTGATGCGCCAGCAGGGTCCGCAACCGGTCGGCCCAGCGCTGGTAAAGCTGGCTCTGGGCACCATCAACCTGGGCCAGAGCCTGCTGGCGCTGGGCTTCCGTCTCGGCCTCGATCAGGTCGGCAATGCCTTCCGCCTGCATCAAGTCCATGCGCCCATGCATGAAAGCCCGGCGACTGAACTCGCCCGGTTCCGCAGGCCGCGCACCAAGGGCAACCAGCGCATCGGCCACAGCGTTGATCACTGCGGGGCCCGCATGCAGGTGCAGTTCCGCGCTATCCTCGCCGGTATAGCTATCCGGGCCGGGAAACCAGAGCACCAGCGCGCGGTCCAGCAGGACGGGTTCCGCACCATCGCGGCGCCATAGCCCCCGTAACGAGGCGCGGCGCGGCGCAGGCAGGCGGCCGCACAGACTTTCCACAATGCTGCCCGTGCCCTGCCCACTCAGCCGCATCACGGCAATGGCCGCGCGGGACAGGCCGCTGGCAAGTGCGAAGATGACGGGGGGATGGCCATCACTTCCCTGCATGAAAATCTCCATAACGCCCATCATCATTTTGCCAGTAGCGGGAACGGCGTTATCGTTCACCTCTTTGTCCTGATCAAGGTGACTCATGCCACAACTTTCAATGCATTCGCCACTGGCGCCGCTGACCATATCGGTTGAAGACGAGAAAATCGTCGCACTGGACTGGGGCTGGGGCCGGGATCAGGAAGAAACACCCGTGCTGCAGCAGGCACGTACGTGGCTGGACGCCTATTTTGATGGTGATACCGCACCGTGCACCCTGCCGCTGGAACCCTACGGCACACCGGAACAGGTCAAGGCATGGCGCTTCATGCTGACCATACCCGCAGGCCAGCAGATTTACTGGAAAGATGCGGCCCGCCTGGCCGATGTCACACCCGAAGACATTGTCAGCGCATGTGGGGAAAATCCTATCCCCATTCTCATCCCCTGCCACCGCATCGACCTGGAAGACTGCCCCGAATACGACCCCGAGAGTTATCCGGGAGAAGAAGGCGCACGCGACCGGCAGTTTCTCCGCAATCTGGAAACGCTTTCCGTCACATCCAAATCCTGATCCAGTTTTCCGGGACCAATGCCATGAACACAGTCATCCGCGTGCATGAATATGGGGGGCCAGAGGTTCTCCGACTTGAATCCCTGCCCGTGCCCACACCGGCACCCAACGAAATCGTATTGCGGCAGGAAGCGGTTGGGGTCAATTTCATCGACACCTATTTCCGCAGCGGCCTGTACAAATTCCCTGCCCTGCCCGCCATTCCGGGCATGGAAGGTGCAGGCACGGTCACGGCGGTCGGGGTCAATGTACAGGGTATGCAGCCCGGCATGCGCGTGGCCTATCCTGCCACACCGGGCGGCTACGCCACATTCCGCACTATCGCGGCCGATCGCGTTGTTCCACTGCCCGATACCATCGGGTTCGATACCGCTGCCGCCATCATGCTGCGTGGTCTGAGCGTGCACATGCTGCTGCGCGAGGTCTATCGTGTGCAGCCAGGCGAAGACATCCTGGTCTATGCCGCCGCCGGTGGCGTGGGCCTGCTCATGTGTCAGTGGGCGCGGCATCTCGGGGCCCGTGTCATTGGCGTGGTCTCGACCGAAGCCAAAGCCGAACTGGCACGGGCCAACGGGGCGGCGAATGTCATTATCGGCACTGAAAACGTAGCTGACCAGGTGCGTAACCTGACGGATGGTCGCATGTTGAAAGTGGTCTATGACAGCATTGGCAAAGCAACATTCGAGAGCAGCCTGTCCTGCCTTGCCCCACGGGGGTTGATGGTCAGCTACGGCAATGCATCTGGTGCCGTGACCGGGGTGGATGTCGGCACCCTGGCGGCCCATGGCAGCCTGTACCTGACCCGCCCCCTGCTCATGACCTACATTGCCCAGCGCCCTGCCCTGCTCCATGCCGCACGGGAGCTGTTTGGTCTGGTGGAAAAGGGCGTGATCAAACCCCTTATCGGCCAGTCCTTTGCGTTGAAGGACGCGGCACAGGCGCATATTGCCCTGGAATCACGCAAGACCACGGGCAGCACCATCCTGTTACCCTGAGCCTTTCATAAAGAAGTTTTTGGTGAAGCTTTTTTCAAAAAGCTTCAAAAGAATGCCGCCTTTTTGAAAAAAGACAGCACCCAAAAACTTCTATGAATCATCAGGACATAAAAAACCCCGGCGAAAAGGCCGGGGTTTTTGTCGTCACGATAATCCAGCGCAATCAGGTGTTCATCGCATCAAAGAAGTCGTGGTTGGTCTTGCTGTATTTGAGCTTGTCGAGCAGGAAGTCCATCGCATCCATCGTGCCCATGGGCGCAAGGATACGACGAAGGACCCACATCTTGGCCAGATCGGCACGATCAACCAGCAGTTCTTCCTTACGGGTGCCGCTCTTGGTGATGTCGATGGCGGGGAACGTCCGCTTGTCAGCCAGCTTGCGGTCAAGGATCAGTTCGGAGTTACCCGTGCCCTTGAACTCTTCAAAGATGACCTCATCCATACGGCTACCGGTGTCGATCAGGGCGGTGGCGATGATGGTCAATGAGCCGCCTTCCTCGATATTACGGGCTGCACCGAAGAAGCGCTTGGGGCGTTGCAGCGCATTGGCATCCACACCACCGGTCAGCACCTTACCCGATGAGGGCACAACGGTGTTGTAAGCACGTGCCAGACGCGTAATCGAATCAAGCAAAATCACAACGTCACGCTTGTGTTCGACCAGACGCTTGGCTTTTTCCAGAACCATTTCCGTTACCTGCACGTGGCGGGTCGCGGGCTCATCAAAGGTGGAGGACACCACTTCCCCCCGCACGGAGCGGGCCATATCCGTCACTTCTTCCGGGCGCTCATCAATCAACAGCACAATTAAAAAAACTTCGGGATGATTGGCGGAAATAGAGGAGGCGATGCTCTGCAGCATCACCGTCTTGCCGGTACGCGGCGGGGCAACGATCAGCGCACGCTGGCCCATGCCGATGGGCGAGACCAGATCGATCACACGCGACGTGAAATCCCGGTTAGGCGTCTTGCCCTTCCCCTTGCCATTAGTGAGGGCTTCGTCCGCACCACCAATAGCCGAGTTCTCGACTTCCATCTTCAACCGGCGTTCCGGATAAAGCGGGGTCAGGTTGTCAAAATTAATGCGCTGGCGCACCGCCTCGGGCGGCTCGAAATTGATCGCATTGACCTTGAGCAGAGCAAAATACCGCTCGCCATCACGCGGAGCGCGGATCTGGCCTTCCACCGTATCACCGGTGCGCAGACCAAAACGACGGACCTGACTGGGAGAAATGTAGATGTCATCCGGTCCGGGCAGGTAATTGGCTTCCGGCGAGCGGAGAAAACCGAAACCGTCGGACAGGATTTCGAGCGTGCCGTCCCCGTAGATCGCCTGATCATTATCAGCCAGGGTCTTGAGGATCGTGAACATCAGCTCCTGCTTGCGAAGAGATGATGCGTTTTCAATGTTCAGACTTTCAGCGTAGGCTAAAAGGTCTGCAGGAGATTTGGCCTTGAGTTCGGCGAGTTGCATGCAGGATATGCCTATAAGTGGGCAGTTCACGGAAGGGATAGGTTAAACCAGCAATCAATTGACACGAGACGCATCTGGCGCACGCCTGCATGGATCACACCATGATCCAAATGATTGATATAGCTTAACAGGTAAAGGCGGGGATTCCGAAAAATATTTTTCAGAATGCAGGAAGGTTATACCTTCAACTGATTGCCGTCAAGCCTCTCGACAGATTTGCAAGAAATTGCCATAAAAGCGTGCAATTCGCTGCCTGACGTGTTGGTTTGCCAATGACGGACATACTCCTGCCTAATTCCCCTTGCCCCGCCTCACGAATGTGGATGCGTTTGGCGTGGAGCAATACACTGATAAGTCAGCGATAACTCTGTTGGTACATATACGAAAGTACACACTCGATGCAGACATCCGAAGCCATGCAGAGCACTTATCAACGTTTAAAAGCTGATTTCGGCCGTCAGTTACGTGTTATCTATGCCCTGATAATGCGCGAAATCCACACCCGGTACGGGCGCGAAAACATCGGCTTTCTTTGGGTACTGGGAGAACCCATCCTGTTCTGTGCCGGCGTTGCGATTCTATGGACAGCCATACGCCCCTCGCATGAACACGGCTTGCCCATGACGGCCATCGTGATTACGGGATATGTTCCCCTTACAATGTGGCGGCATTGCCTTGGACAGGCCGTAAAAGCTTTTGAAGCCAACGGCAGCCTGCTATTCCATCGCCAGGTTACCCCGATGACTATTATTCTGGCACGCGCTAGCCTAGAGATCATCGGCACCTTGATGGCCGGACTGCTTGTAACTTGTGGGGCAAATTTCCTGGGTTTCATGAAGCCCCCCCAGTTTTACGGCATACTCTATCTGGGGCTAATTTTTCATGCCGTCTTTTGTACGGCGACAGCCATGATTTTCGCATCGCTTAGCGAAATGTCTGAATTTGTTGAAAAAATAATGGGAGTTTTCAGCTATCTGACGCTTCCCTTTACAGGCGCATTTACCATGGTCGACTGGCTTCCTCCGAAATATCGCTGGTACATGATGCTTTCCCCTAGCGTAGATAATATAGAAATGATACGCGAAGGCCAATTTGGCTTAAACGCACATGCCCATTACGATATATCTTATTGTTTGTTTGTAAATCTTCTTCTTGTTATTATAGGTCTATATCTAACTCTTCGCGTTCGTAAATATATACTTGTTCAGTAACCATGCTCTCCATTGATGTGATAGAAAAACTGCTAAGCCTGTTAAATCTTGATGTAGACTGCGTAGCCGCAATGAGCATGACGGAGAGGAAGGGCGCAGCTGTCTTTTCGTAGCGTATGGCAATTCGTGCACCTGTCCGGGCAACAGCATAAGCATAAAGGAATGCGCCCAGCCATAACCATCTACGGCTACTCAGTCTTGCTGTCCCAAGCATCCATGTGAGGCCAAGCACCTCATGATCCCTGGTGACGGGAGGTAAACCCCGTTTCTCGGACAGGGCGATAAGCTATAATCTGGCCTGAGAGAGGACGGGTTTTATGGGCAAGGTTACGCGCAAGAGGGCTCTGTTGCACAAATGGAGTTTTGGTTATGGACCTCCCATTCTGGGACTTATGATTTACTGAATAGCCGCGGTGAGTGGGATTCCGAGCGCGGTGAACTGATTGAGGATCGCGATACGCACGAAGAACTCCGTGACCTGACGATCAAAGTCTCTCGCCGTGAGGCGCTGACCGAGCAGTTTGATGCAGTGCATTTTCGTCTCGACGCGGCTTCGGCGGTGATACCCGCTCCAGCGTCGCCAGATCGCCCGCCCGAAGCATTCTGAAGCCCGTATGGCCTCATTTCTGGCTCGGGCGTCAGGCATTGTCGGGCGCCACGGTTTTGCATTTTGTCGGGGTGGAATGATTGCATCGGCACCTCGTTTTACGATGATGTTGTGGCAGCTTCGGGTGTTATAGGCGCCGTCAACCGTCACGCTGCCACTCTCTTCATCCTGGGGGATCTGCGCCAGCAACATCGGCAGAACCGGCGCGTCACCAACGTCGTTACCGGTGATTTCGGCAGCCTGGATTTCCAATGTTCGCTCATCAATACCGATGTGAAGCTTGCGCCAGATCCTGCGTTTCGAGTTACGATAGGGAATGTCGACCGTCAGGGATTTCTGCCGACGGCCCAGAGTGCTGAAATCCGGAACAGACCACGCAGACGAAGCAGACTTTCGACAAAGCCCGTCGCCTGCCTCAGAGTCATGCCAAACAAAACCTTCAGTGTCAGACAGGTCTGGATGGCGACATCGCTATAGTCGGGTTTGCGACCGCGGCGTCCCGTCGGTAGCCCGTTCCAGACCATGGCCGGGTCAAACCACACCGTCAGCGAGCCTCGCTGCTTCAGCGCGGCATTATACGAAGGCCAGTTCGTCGTGCGGTAGATCGGGGATGGCGGCTTGCTCATCATAATCAGCTACCACCCTGGTTTCATTCCGTGAATCCAGGAACAAGCTATTTCTGCCACAAAGCCACCAAAAACTGTCCGAACGAACGGGACCACTTCTACGTTCTCTGCATTTCCTTTATTTTGCTGCTCCGGCCGCCTTGTGATGGGCACGGATCGCCGTGCCATCAAGAAAGACCATACCCAATGCCGTGTTCTTGCCTTTGACTTTTTCAAAAAAGTGCTGCCACACACCAAGCTTCGACCAGCGAATGAACAACTATGTGGCAATCCTCCAGAAAGGAACGGCAGGTTAGCAAACCGAACGACAACATGCACGAGCACATTCTGGTGCGGTCTGCGACGTAGGCACCACAGTGCCATACAAGCGTCAGGAGACTATATGAACGCCCCACTACTCTGCGTATGGTCAGCCTAGAAAGTATCTGATAAAAGACTGTCCGCTATGATCATTGATTGTATGCTTGATATGTGTGGGCTACCTCCCCCGACTGTCTTATTATCCCATAACCCTTAGCTGCGGTGCCACATTGACAATCTCCTGTTCCCCTAAAGATTTGAATTTATTTCAACGTCGTGTTCAAAACAGGAGAGGAAGCATTGCGCTAATCGGAGGGCTCCTGTTGCTGACAGGATGCAGCGCACTGCCAGATAGTGGTCCAACAGAAACGCAGGTCAATCATGCCCAGCGTAATCCAAAAAAAAATACCATAGGCTACGGTATAATTCCGATTACGCCAGAATTAGTCGGTCTGCTGGAAAGCAAGGCACCGCCTCTTTTCAGCAGTCTGGATAACAGTGATACGCATCCGCTCAAAAACGCCAATGACACGGTCGCACCCGGCGATGTCCTTCAGGTTGCCATATACGAAGTGGGCACGTCACTTTTCAGTCCGACCAGCACCACCATGGCCGGTGGCTCAGGCGGTAGCGGGAACGCTATGGGCAGTAGTAATAATATGCCCAGTCCCTCAACCCCCTCCAGTCTACCCTTGTTGGGCGTAGATGGTAACGGGAATGTCCAGATTCCATTTGCTGGCCAGATTAATGTGTGGGGCATGACCACGAGTCAGGTTGCCCATGCGATCCTGGACCGACTGAAGCAGAAATCTGCGGCCCCGCAGGTGATGGTTAGGATTGCAACAGACATCGCCAATTCGGTGATGGTCTATGGCGGGGTCCGACGCCCAAGCCGCATTCCCCTAACGCCTAACCGGGAACATATCCTAGATGTCATTGCGCTTGCAGGCGGACAGGAGCATGTAAGCCAGACTCAAAATCAAGTTCAAAATCAGATGGATGAGGATTATATGGTACGGTTGACCCGTAATGGCCGGGTTACCGAACTTCCGCTCAAGACAGTTGAGGATGACCCTAACCAGAATATTATGGTGCAACCTGGTGATCGAATCCAATTAACATACGAGCCCCGTACCTTCACCGTTTTTGGTGCCAGCGAACATGTGAACCAAATCCAGTTTGCAACACCAACTCTGACAATGGCAGAGGCTATTTCCCTAGCGGGAGGGCCAATAGATTCACGTGCAGATCCAAACGCCGTATATCTCTTTCGGTTTGAGCACACAGATATCCTGCGGCGCTTAGGTATAGCAGTCGATGAAAATGCACCTACAGCACCGATTATCTATCAGATAGATATGATGAACCCCAGCAATTATTTCCTAGCGCAGAGATTCATGATGCGTGACAAGGATCTGATCTACGTGGCAAGCTCCCGGAGTAATAAATTCTATAAATTCTTTGGTCTGGTCAGCACAATCATTGCACCGGGAATTACGGCAGCATGGATTGTTAGATAAAATGCCCCTTCATAAATAACAACATTTTCTGTGTTAGTTCTTGTTACATCCAGATGTTTCTCTCCATCTTGTTCCGGAACCCCGTTTGATGAATACCGAACTTCATACTCCCGATAACGGGCCATATCGCCCGGAGGATACTTCTATGTTGACACGGGTATTCAATGAATTCCGAAACAAGATTCGCAATAACCTATATTTTACAATATTCGTTCTTGTTCCAACCTTACTTACTGCCTTCTACCTGATGTTTATCGCGACACCGCAATACATATCAGAAGCACATTTTGTAGTACGTGGACGGTCATCACAGTCAGGCATTTCTCTCAGTAATATTCTGCAAGCCAGTGGTGGTGCCGGGGGTGGTGCTTCTTCGGAAAATACATATGTAGTACAGGACTATCTGCAATCCCGCGATGCGGCCGAACTCTTGATCAAACAAGATAATCTATTCGATGTCTATTCTCGGCCCGAAGCGGATTTTCTTGCCAGGTTTCCATCATTCGGTTATTCAAAAAATTTCGAGCATTTTTATAAATTCTATAAGAAACATGTACTGGTCGAACAGGATTCGGAAACTAGTATTTCAATTCTTACAGTCCGTACCTTTCGTGCAACAGATTCCCAGAAGGTTGCTCGTGCTCTTCTGGACGCCGGTGAAAACCTTGTAAACGAAATCAATCGTCGGCAGCGTGATAATCTGATCCATGCTACGTCACTGGAAGTACAGGCCTCAGAGACAAAACTGCGTGGCATTAACCAGAAACTGGCTGAATACCGTGATGTCGTGGCATTAATCGATCCCTTGCGGCAATCAACCCCAATGATCAGTTTTGTGACTAGCCTGCAAAATATGCTTACTTCTACAAACATGCAGCTGAATCAGTTAAAGGAGTCCGCTCCCAACAGTCCGTTGATTGCAGCGTACCAGCGGCAAGCCAGTATTCTGGAAGAACAGATAAAACAGTCTGGCAAGCTTATTACGGGCTCTAATGAGTCTCTTGTACCAAAAATCACAGGTTATGAAGACTTAATGATACAACGTGAAATGCAGCAGCGCATCTTAGCCAGTAATGTTGCATCGCTTGAAGCTGCCAAACAGCAAGCAAATCAGCAGATGATCTATGTTGATGAAGTTGCACAACCAAACGCGCCCGACTGGCCCGAATATCCACGCAACCTGATTATCCTGACTATCGTGTTCATATCTACGCTTGGACTTTACATCATGGGTAAACTGTTAATTGCGAGTGCTCAAGAACGCAATCTCCATTAAGTGAGAAAACCTATAATGTTGCGCTGTATAGATATTGTAAAAGATTATCATGTAGACAAAGGCATGCGTCGAATTCTTGACCGTGTCAGCTTCCAGGTCGAACGCGGTGAGAAGCTGGGTATTCTAGGACGGAATGGTGCCGGCAAGTCAACATTGATTAAGATTGTTGGCGGTGTAGAACTGGCAACATCCGGACGTATTGAAAGAAATATGTCCGTTTCATGGCCCTTAGCATTTGGTGGTGCTTTCCAAGGAAGCTTGAGCGGCTTGGATAATCTTCTTTTTATCTGTCGTATTTATAATCTGGATTATAAAAAAACGCGTAAATATGTAGATGATTTTGCTGAATTGGGAAAACAGCTTCTCGACCCCGTTAAAACTTACTCCTCTGGTATGCGGGCACGACTTGCCTTTGCTCTATCTGTTGTAATCGAGTTTGATTGTTACCTTATCGATGAAGTCATTATGGTGGGCGATGCCCGATTTTATGAACGCTGTCGAGAAGAATTATTTATAAAGCGCGCAGACCGCGCATTGATTATTGTCTCTCATGATATGAATTTTATTAAGGAAATTTGTGACAGAAGCGCGGTAATACATAATAGAAAGATGATAGAGTGCAGTAGTGTTCAAGAAGGAATAGATTTATATCACTCCCTATGAGCAAGATTCCAAACAAAAATCATCAATACTACACATTTCTTTTATAGCGCAGGCAATATGATATAATGTACTGCCTGGTACCATCTCTTTTATGAATTTGCCATCTTCTTTCATTTTATCATACCATAAGCCTGATTCCATAGGTCGGAGATAACGATAGAGGCCTTGCCAGGCAACTATGATCTCCTTAAGTTCTTCAAGACTATCGGTGCGCCGGTAACGCGCGACTGCAATCTTGAGACGCTCTGTCTGAGGCCATAGGCGTGCATTGCCATTTATGATCTGGCCATTTGTCAGCACTTCATTGATTGCGACACCCCGCTTTTCGTCAATTCCATGCCGACGTCCGAAATTGGTCAAGGTATCGGACAGGAATATAGCATCCTCCCTGCAAGTGGCCATTCCTTCAAACAGCCATGCCCATTCAAAGCAGTGTCCGGGTTCTGATATTTGTCCAATCTGTCCCGATACCGGTGTCCAGTCTTCATTAAAATATTCCAATAGAGCACCTGAGGTCATATCCAAGAAGCATGAACGACAGAGCGCTGCGATACCATTTGCCGCATCTGCAAAACGCTTACGCCCACTTCCCTCATATAGAATACAAAATGCCTCAAGAAGGTGCATATGCGGATTTTGTCGGCGAAAAACAGGGTCTGCAATCTCTCCTTCCCAAAATCCCCCCAGTGGATGGTCCCAATGGTTTTTCAAAGTATCAAGCAGGCATTCAGCTTCATCAAATAAATTCTCATCTTCAAGTACTATACCAGCATGTCCTAGAGTAAATAGAACAAATGCCTGATCATAAAGATCTGCCCGGCTATCGAGCACGACTGCATTGGAATCCAGTCGGTGTACATAAAAACCATCCTGACGTTTGAAATCAGTAATAAGCCTATGGATTCCCTCGGTAACCAGCGAACGCCACGGTCCAATCCACCCAAGTTGTCCTGCTACAATGAACGAATAAATATGGCGCGCCTGCACAAAAGTTCTATAATATTCGTTATTGGGATTCCCATCAATTCCTATACGTTCTGCAAACATACCTGAAGAAGTTCTATCTTTATTACTCCACATCGGAATGGCATAAGTCAAGAACCAGTGATTAGCTTCTTTTTTTATTATGTTAAATCTGGTTTCCATAACAAAATAAACCTGTTTGTTTTTTTATAAATTTTGTAAATATATAATATTAACCTTTTATGAGAGAATTCTTTTTTGAACCATTTCCATTGACGTGCTCTCTTTTCTGTCTCCACCCAAAAGGAGAGTTCCCGTTTTTTATGGCTTGGGGTTGATGGAATGACAAGAGTTTCGGGGGACATGCCCCCGAAACTCTTGTTTGACGACCTGATCCGGTGTCCTGCCATCCAGTTGGGAATGTGGGCACACCATATTGTAGCCTTCCCGCCAATAAGCTAGGATCTGGCGGGCCTGCGCCAGGGACGTGAACAACGTTCCGTTGAGACATTTATACCCTGATGCGGCCATTGAAGCTTTCGACAAACCCATTCTGCTGCAGCTTCACCAAGGCGATATAGTGCCATTCGATCTGCATACCGCTGGTCTATTTCAGGATGGTATGGGATGTGAATTCCGTCCCGTAGCACATTAGGAAGCGCCGGCATCGGCTGCCATGACCAGGCGACATGTCTCCATAGTGATGATGTCCAGCCACACAGAGGAGACAACCGGCCTTGACCAGATCCGATACTACACCAATGACTGCTGTCCTTGTCGCCATCGATATTGTCAAATCCCGCAATAAGGTCCTGATTGAAATGCCCGGCAGTCGGCGGCGCTGTGGATGACCGCGAGAAACGACATTGCTGTTTTTTCATATCTGCTTGCGACAGCGCGCCACTCCTTGAGGCGAGTCCAGAGGTTCTCAACGAGATGCCGACACCGATAGGTCCATTTTGGGCAGGCGACCAACCCATCCCGTCATTTTGTGGGAATGGCCGACCGCGCTCCCACGTCCCATATCCGTTCACGCATGGAGTTCGACGCGTAGTCCTTGTCCGCCACTACCCACAGGGGAATAGCGGGAAGGCTGTCAAGCATGGCTGGTGCCAGAGGCAGTTCATGAGCCTGTCCAGGGATCAGCGCAAAACCGAAGGCTTTTCCATGCCATCAGCGATCACGCAGACTTTTGTGCCACAGCCGCCGCGAGAGCGGCCAGGTGCTTCACGATGGTCTCGCCCTTCGAAAGAAGTCCTTTTTTGAACTCCCGCCACTTTGTGGTGAGTCCTGATGTTTGTGCAATCCAGAAAAGTCATACCGAGTGCCACTCCCTGTTGGTCCTGAACCAGTTCGAGCAGGCGTTCCCACATACCCGGTTTCGCCCAGCCGATGAAAAAGCTGTGCCGCCTGACACCACGGACCCAATTCAGCGGGGATACTCCCCCATTTCGCACCATTCTCATGACGCCAGAAAATCGCTGCTATCGTGCGCCGCAGATCATGGGGCGACGTCTTGCTTCGTGGACGGACCGCCTCAATCAGAGGTTCCCAGATCGCCCATGTCTCATCCGTAAAAAGTGTCTGTGCCATCTCCTTCTTCCATCCCTACGATATGGGAAGAATTTTAAGATCTAACAGGTCCTAACAGTCTGTCGGGTTGGGACACCCTGTGAAGGGGTGAGGTTGTAAGGGTGGTGAGATGAGCAGCTTCATCCCGTTTGACCGGTCTCAGCCGTATCTTCTTCCGCCTGATCTGAAGTCGTGGCTTCCGGCTGATGATATGGCGCATTTCGTTGCTGCATCGGTTGAGCTGGTTCCGATGAATGCGTTCTGCGTGCCAGTGCGCACGGGAGGCAAGGCGCAGTATCATCCGCGCCTGATACTGGCCCTTCTGATCTTCAGCCATGCGAACGGATTGTTTTCCTTACGCCGGATCGAGCGGGCGACATATCGCGACATCGGGGTGCGCTTCGTGGCGGCGAACCTGCATCCGGATCACGACACGATTGCCACTTTTCGGCGGATGAACCGGACAGCCATTGAAGCTGGAGGGATCGAAGAACCGTTGATTGGCGCGCGTGGTTCCTGATTTCAGGCTTTTGTCGTGCTGATTGACGGTTCTTGGGGTGACTTTTGATCTGCGTCTTGAGCAGATCGGACGCTGTCGCCAATGGGATAGCTACGCGGCCGCGTTCAACCTCTCGAGGAAGAGGAAGCGGCGCATGTTGTAGACGATATTGGCCAAGCCAATCCTCATGGTGGCCCGGGTAATGCCCACGGTCCGGACGAACAATCCCGTCTGCGATTTCTGATCGGCAAAGACATGCTCGACGCGGGATCGGATGACGGACTTCCCTGCGTTAGAGCGCTGGATATGGCGGGGCATGGGCTTGAGATGCGGCTTTTTCCTGTGAACCTTCGAGACGAAACCCTCTTTGTCCATGAAGTCCTCATTGGCTTTCGAGCGATACGCGGTGTCGGCCCAAACGCTTGAGGCCGTATTGGTTTTATCGAGCAAGCCCTCGCGCAGCCTGGCACCATCACTGGCGGCGGCATCCGTCGCTTTCCATTTCCGGATCAGTCGAAACTTTCGATCGATGAAAATATGCGATTTGTAGCCAAAGAACGGGGGCGAGGTCCGTGGACGGGAGCGTCCTGTCCTCCTGCCGCTTTGCCTTCGTGAACTTCAGCGTCCAGCGGGCGTGCCTGTCCTTGTGGGACAGCTTTGCCGGCTTGTCTTCCCAGCCTTCAGGGATCCGGCCTTCCCGAAGATCGGCTTTCTCCCCGTTGGTATTGCGCTGCTTTGGCGCTGCCACCAGCGTGGCATCCAGGATCTGGCCGGACATCGGCAGATACCCGGCGTTTCGCAAGATGGCGTCAAAGCGCTCGAACAGCTTCTGGATGGCGCCAGCCTGGGTCAGACGCTCACGAAACAGCCAGACCGTTTTGGCATCGGGCACCCGGTCCGATAACGCCAGGCCGAGGAAGCGCATGAAGGACAGCCGGTCGTTGATCAGATACTCCGTTCGCTCGTCGGAGAGATTGTTCAGCGTCTGGATCACCAGGATCTTGAACATCAACACCGGATCGAACGGGGGGCGGCCGCCTTTGCTCCCGTCTGAATAGGCCAGAGCCCTGTCCAAATCAGGACGGAACACCTCAAAATCCACAGTCCGAGAAAACGCTTCGAGCTGATCGCCAAGACCACTCAAACGGGCTAGTCGCTCGTCCACATCAAAGAAGCCCGGCTGCTTCATGAGCCATTCCCTCAATCATCACAGAAGAGAGGGAATCACACACAGAGGGCCAGAACCAGGGGTTTTTCGAACCCTCCAGCTTGGTGTTCATGCCCCCTTTAGTGCGTCCGATCAGGCGGCCTGGATCCCCTTTTTTAACCGCAGGCTTGAAGCCGTGCGGTGTGCCTTGAGATAGGTCGCATCAATCATAATAGTCTGAGGCTCAGCCTTCGCGGCAGACAGGCCATCCATCATCCGCATGAAAATGCCCATGTCGCTCCAACGCTTCCAACGGTTGTAGAGCGTCTTGTGCGGACCGTATTCTCGGGGCGCATCACGTCAGCGCATACCATTACGGTTCACAAAAATGATGCCGCTCAGCACGCGGCGGTCATCAACGCGCGGTTTACCATGGCTCTTGGGAAAAAACGGCCGCAGACGCTCCATCTGTTCATCCGTCAGCCAAAACAGGTCGCTCATCTTCAGTCTCCTTGCAGAACCTGAAGCAAAATTCCCTACATAAATCAATGGGTCCTGAGCCTAAAACCACATTCATTCATATATGATCAGGATATTAATAATACTTTCTTACATATTGATTCCACTCAAAAAAAATCATAAAGTGATCCAACTGTTATTTTTTGGTGAATTGTCTTTAAAATGAAGTGTTTAGTCACCGGTGGCGCAGGATACGTGGGTAGCCATGTTGTGATCAGTTTGTTGGATGCTGGGCATGAGGTCGCAGTAATTGACAATCTCAGCACAGGGCATCTTGCGGCGTTACCAGATAATATACGCTTCTTTCATATCGACTTACTGGACATTCAAGCCATAAATGAAATTGTCTCTGGCGAAAAATGGGACGTCGTGCTGCATTTTGCTGCACTATCCCTTGTCGGAGAATCTATGAGTAATCCCTTTTATTACCTACGTCAAAATTATGTTACTGCGCTCAATTTGATCGAGACTTGTGCTAATAATGGCATCAAGCGTTTTGTTTTTTCGTCTACAGCCGCTCTTTTTGGAGGGAAAGAACGCGTTTCTTTAATTCCCGACAATGCGCAGATTGAACCCAATTCTCCTTATGGAGAAAGTAAATTCTTGATTGAACGGGCTCTAGTCTGGGCTGACCAAATATGCGGCATGCGCAGTGCATCTCTGCGTTATTTTAATGCGGCTGGTGCAGATCCACAGGGGCGACTGGGAGAAGATCATACGCCAGAAACCCATCTTATCCCATTAACCATCGATACCGCGTTGGGCTTACGGCCTAAATTGAAACTTTTTGGGAATGATTATCCAACTCGAGATGGCACCTGCATTCGTGATTATATTCATGTTACTGATTTAGCTGATGCACATATACGGGTAATAAAACAACTAGACCATCGTTCCGTTACCTATAATTTAGGAAACGGTCTTGGTTTTACCAACTTGGAAGTTCTACAGAGTGTAGAGCGTATTAGTGGTTTGAAACTACCTTGGGAATGGGCCCCTCGTCGCCAAGGCGACCCAGCTGTACTTGTAGCAGATTCTAGTCATATGAGACGAGAAACCGGTTGGGCTCCACGCTATCAAACCATTGACGTAATTGTAGAAACGGCCCTTAAATGGCGGCAGGACAATCCTGACGGGTATAAGATAGTGCCCAATCATTACGATCATCGTACAATGGGAAAATTTGTAAATATTTGATACTATTTTTTTATTCTATGTATAAAGGTTGTGATAGGCTTATATTGCCTTTACTCTGACCGGTTGACGTTGGCAATAGGGTGCCTATGCCCTTTGTGATATCATCCGGGGCCATGTGGTCGAACATCTGGGTGATAAGGATGACGTGCTGGTCATCAATGAAACTGGTTTTTGAAGAAAAGCCAAGCCTCCTATGGTGTAGGGCTGCAGTATACGGGTTCCGTCCGCAAGATCACGAACTGCTAGATGGAAGGTTTGAAAAACCCCTTGGTTTTGAGTAGTCCTTTGTGGTTCCTTCCCTTGTGTCATGGTGAGGGGGTAGTGGCATGAAGCAGCCTGGTTTCTTTGATGTTGAGAAGCGATTTGCTCGCCTGAGTGGTCTTGGTGAGTAGCTTGAAGCGTTTTCCTGCACTGTAGACTTGAAAGTATTCCGTCCTGATCTGGAGAAGGCTCTTGTCTGTTCAGACGGAAGCAAAGGCGGCCGTGACCGCCTGTCTTTTATGCGTTTTCTTGCTCTGGACCTGTTGGATTGGGTGCTCAATTCTAAAACGATCTGGCTGTTTCGTGAACGTCTGACACAGGCCGGCGCGATTGAAAGACTGTCCGGGCGTTTTCAATGCCACACTACGGAACGCTGGTTATCTGCCAATGTAAGGCCAGATCCTGGATGCAACGCTGGTGAGAGGCGTCAAAGCAGCGCAATACCAAGGCGGAGAAGGCGGATCTCGGGGCAAGACGTATCCCCGACGGCTGGAGAGACAGGTCGGCAAAACTTTCGCACTAAGGTCTGTGGGGATTCACAAAGAGCTTGAGATATGATTCAAGCTCTGGATGGAACGTTTTGTACTGACGGATGCCCAATGGGCGCAGATTGAACCTCACTGTCTTGGCAAACCGACTGATCCAGGACGGAGTGGTCGAAACAACCGCCTTTTTATGGAAGCAGTGCTGTGGATTGTAAGAACAGGCAGTCCCTGGCGTGACCTTCCTGCTGTATTTGGCAATTGGAGCACGGCCTTCCGTCGCTTCAGCGACTGGCGGAACGCTGATGTCTTCAAAAGGATTTTCGATGCCCTGTCTGGTGATCCGGACATGGAGTATGTCATGGTCGATGCAACGATCGTGAAAGTTCACCGTCATGGTCAGGGCGCAAAAGGGGGACTCAGAGCCAGGCCATAGGGCGCTCGAAAGGCGGCATGACGACGAAGATTCTCGCGCTGACGGATGCTCTGGGCAATCTGGTGCGCTTTCGCCTGATGCCCGGCCAGCGCTTTGACAGCGTGGACGTGCCACCGTTGATTGACGGTCTCGAATTCGACGCTTTCATCGCAGACAAGGCATTCGACAGCAACAGCATCATTGTCGATCTTGATGAAAGGGGCGCCACGGTTGTCATTTCCCAGCATCCAAGACGCTCAAAGCCACTGCCGCTGGATCGCGAAATATACAAATGGCGTCATCTGATCGAGAATTTCTTCTGTAAACTCAAGGAATTTAAACGTATCGCGATGCGGGCCGACAAAACAGACAAAAGCTTCAGCGCCATGATCTATCTCGTCGCAGCTTTCATTCATTCACGATGAATCCCCACAAACCTTAGAGTGGATCAGCACCCAATTTAGAAAACAAGGCTATAACGCTCCCCGCTCTCCCCCCAGACGCAGAGCGAAAATTATCATCCAGAACCATCAATACCTGTTCGTTGATCCCAAAATCGGGATACTGGTGCCTCAATCAACGGTTCTTCAACCCCTCTATTTTCGTGCAAATTAATATTTATTTATCACCAATAATATTGTTTTATTTAATTAATATATTAATTTTCATAAAATATAAATTATTTTATTTTTATAAGGTTATACTTTAAGAAATGACCAGAAAAGTTTTTATATACATAAAGTCTAAATTCTATATTTTCATAATTACGCTTTGTAGAAAATGTAAAGCGTAATTTTTTTATATTTTTTTTCAAAATATTAAAATAACGTAATTTTTTTATTGTTTTATGATCATTTCCACAAGCAATATCGATGCATAATTTTGAGAATTTTGTCTCTTCTGAAAAGTACACCTCTAGAATATACTTTCCTTTATTCATCTTAAAATAAGGACCAAATATCACTCTTCCTTTAGTATTTAGTGGAATAAATATTCCATATGATGTGCGTGATACTCCGATGGTTTGCAATTCATGACATTTAAAATCCCAAATTTGCGTAGGCTCAGAATATATTTGACGTGCTCGCCATATATCATTATAATTATTTGACCCAGATACTCCAATATGCTTAAGATCTCCTCCGGCTTGTTTATTACGAAGAGCAACTACTGTACCTTCTTTAGACACATAAGTCATATTTAATTTAGGAGACTCTGGGGTAATACAACGGCAGTTTCCAATGTGCTGATTATCGGCAACTACGCTTTGTCCTTTTGCAACCATTGTAGCAATAAATGCACGTCCCAGCACAACAGGACCTGTTGGATAAAGCGGATTTTTCCCATAATATTTATTACGACAATTCTCAATTATGAAATCGATAGCTTTTTTAAATTCCTCTTGCCTAGGAATAGAAAATAGAAGTCCAATTTGTAAAGCAGTCCAGCTATTTGTTATAAAGGGCACATCGCGAAAAGCGGCAACCTCTTTTGTGATCGGGATTTGCCAAGGATTTATCAGCCTGACTCCTAAATCTATATAAATGCCACCATAAATATATAGTAAGCAATATCGTGCTAAGTCACACCGAAAGGCATAAGGTGTAAGCGTATTATAGGCCCACAAAACATCAGGATGAAAATTTTCAGAAATAAATTTTTTTAATTCACGACCATTCCATATTTTTATTTCCGCATGTGGGTAAATTTCTCTAGAATATTCAATATTTATTTTTATAAATTCTGGAATATTCTCTGGAAAATCATCTCCATCAATAATAAAAACATAATGTATTTTATCTATTTTATGATTTTTTCTCATTTTTTTGACAGTTCTGTATAATTTAGGGTAAGGTACCTTCAATTATAGGCAATAATTTTCTATTGTCCATTATGCTGCTTTAGGCTCAGGACTCATAGCCAGAAGATGACGGTTGCAGCGAGACAGATGGCTGAGAAGAAGACGTTCGGGCATCTGTCATAGCGTGTTGCGACCCGCCGCCAGTCCTTGAGGCGGCCGAACATGATTTCGATGCGGTTGCGTCTTTTGTATTTTCGCTTGTCGTATTTGACTGGTTTTCCGCGGGATATTCTTCCCGGAATGCAGGACCTGGAGGGTTCGAAAAACCCCTGGTTCTGGCCCTCTGTGTGTGATTCCCTCTCTTCTGTGATGATTGAGGGAATGGCTCATGAAGCAGCCGGGCTTCTTTGATGTGGACGAGCGACTAGCCCGTTTGAGTGGCCTTGGCGATCAGCTCGAAGCGTTTTCTCGGACTGTGGATTTTGAGGTGTTCCGTCCTGATCTGGACAGGGCTCTGGCCTATGCGGACGGAAGTAAAGGTGGCCGTCCCCCGTTTGATCCGGTGCTGATGTTCAAGATCCTGGTGATCCAGACGCTGAACAATCTCTCCGACGAGCGAACGGAGTATCTGATCAACGACCGGCTGTCCTTCATGCGCTTCCTCGGCCTGGCGTTATCGGACCGGGTGCCTGACGCCAAAACGGTCTGGCTGTTCCGTGAACGGCTGACCGAGGCTGGCGCCATCCAGAAGCTGTTCGAGCGCTTTGACGCCACCCTGCGAAACGCCGGGTATCTGCCGATGTCCGGCCAGATCCTGGATGCCACGCTGGTGGCGGCGCCAAAGCAGCGCAATACCAACGCGGAGAAAGTTGATCTTCGGGAAGGCCGCATTCCGCAGGACTGGCAGGACAAGCCTGCCAAGTTGTCCCACAAGGATCGCCATGCGCGATGGACACTGAAGTTCACGAAGGCAAAGCGGCAGGAGGACGGGACGCTCCCGTCCACGGACCTCGCCATCCCGTTCTTTGGCTACAAATCGCATATTTCCATCGATCGAAAGTTTCGACTGATCCGGAAATGGAAAGCGACGGATGCCGCCGCCAGTGATGGTGCCAGGCTGCGCGAGGGCTTGCTCGATAAAACCAATACGGCCTCAAGCGTTTGGGCCGACACCGCGTATCGCTCGAAAGCCAATGAGGACTTCATGGACAAAGAGGGTTTCGTCTCGAAGGTTCACAGGAAAAAGCCGCATCTCAAGCCCATGCCTCGCCATATCCAGCGCTCTAACGCAGGGAAGTCCGTCATCCGATCCCGCGTCGAGCATGTCTTTGCCGATCAGAAATCGCAGACGGGATTGTTCGTCCGGACCGTGGGCATTACCCGGGCCACCATGAGGATTGGCTTGGCCAATATCGTCTACAACATGCGCCGCTTCCTCTTCCTCGAGAGGTTGAACGCGGCCGCGTAGCTATCCCATTGGCGACAGCGTCCGATCTGCTCAAGACGCAGATCAAAAGTCACCCCAAGAACCGTCAATCAGCACGACAAAAGCCTGAAATCAGGAACCACGCGCGCCAATCAACGGTTCTTCGATCCCTCCACCTGATCCCTTTTTCCTCCAGGGCATCCCGGAACCAGTCAGCATCATAACCCCGATCCACCAGCAACCACTGTGCCATGGGAAGGTTGTCCAGCAGAGCAGAGGCTCCGGTGTAATCACTGATCTGTCCGGCTGTCATAAAGAAGCTCAGCGGTCGTCCGTTCTGATCGGTGACCGCATACAGCTTGGTGTTCATGCCCCCTTTAGTGCGTCCGATCAGGCGGCCTGGATCCCCTTTTTTAACCGCAGGCTTGAAGCCGTGCGGTGTGCCTTGAGATAGGTCGCATCAATCATAATAGTCTGAGGCTCAGCCTTCACGGCAGACAGGCCATCCATCATCCGCATGAAAATGCCCATGTCGCCCCAACGCTTCCAACGGTTGTAGAGCGTCTTGTGCGGACCGTATTCCTGGGGTGCATCACGCCAGCGCATACCATTGCGGTTCACAAAAATGATGCCGCTCAGCACGCGGCGGTCATCAACGCGAGGTTTACCATGGCTCTTGGGAAAAAACGGCCGCAGACGCTCCATCTGTTCATCCGTCAGCCAAAACAGGTCGCTCATCTTCAGTCTCCTTGCAGAGCCTGAAGCAAAATTCCCTACACAAATCAATGGGTCCTGAGCCTAGCACTACAGTTGCATTTTGTGTTGAGTTCTGAATCTATGGGTAACCATGATTCAGGATATGATGAGTGGCGGTACGTCTGTTGAAGAGACGCTGGAATTATGGGCGCGCTCGCTTCGGTCCGCCAAGGATCGGATGGCGCCGCTGTTCACGCAAAAACGTGTCGTAGATTCGGCCTGTGCTTTTCTTGATGTTTTGATTGGCAATGAACCACGCAAGACGGGATGGATGCGAGCGGAAGCCGCAGGAGATCCTGGTCCATGGCGGCAGCAGGCGCTTCTGGGACGCGGGCACTGGGATGCCGATGCCCTTCGTGACGTCGTCAGGGATTATGTGATTGAGCATCTGGGCACTGAAGAGGGCGTGCTGGTCATTGATGAGACCGGTTTTCTGAAGAAGGGTCAGGCGTCCTGCGGTGTGGGGCGGCAGTATACGGGATCTGCCGGCAAGATCACGAACTGCCAGATTGGTGTGTTTGGCGCTTATGTTTCGGAACGGGGGCATGCCTTTATTGACCGCGCCCTGTATCTCCCGAAAGACTGGACATCAAAGCCTGAGCGTCTGAAGCGGGCCCACGTTCCCGATGACGTGGTGTTTGCAACCAAACCGGCGTTAGCCTCGATGATGATTGAGCGAAGTATTGAGGCCGGTGTGCCGTTCCGCTGGGTTGCAGCAGACAGCGTGTATGGCGTGGGCGACGTAGAACGCACGCTTCGCCGGGCAGGAATTGGATATGTGCTTGGGGTCAAGGGCAATCACTGGTTCGGATCATGGGCAACGGAACCGCTGATTGCCGGAGAGGCGAAAGATATTGCAGCAGGACTGCCAGACCAGGCCTGGCGTCGTCTGTCAGCGGGGCACGGCACAAAAGGTGAGCGACTTTATGACTGGGCGTATCTTCCGCTTGCTGATCTGGATGCTGAAGAATTTGACTGCCCTATAGCCGGACCATGGACACGTGGCCTGTTGATCCGCCGAAACATCGCTGACGGGGACCTTGCCTATTTTACGACCTGGAGCCCGAAAGGGACAACCACGCAGGAACTGGTGAACGTTGAAGGGACGCGCTGGAGGATCGAAGAAGGGTTCGAGACGGCCAAAAACGAATTTGGTCTTGATCATAACGAGACCCGCTCCTGGCATGGTTGGCATCGGCACGTCTCTCTGGTCATGCTGGCCTATGCCGTCATGGCCAGTGTCCGTTACCAGGCAAACTCACTGAAACCGAAAAAAACACAACTCAGAACACGACAGTCCTTGTCCGCTGGTCCATTCAGGAGATCAGGCGCCTCGTCGTAAAACTTGCACAACGCAGACTACCCGTCTCTCACATCCTCAGATGGTCCGTCTTTCGACGAACGCATCAGGCCAGTGCTATCCGCGCTCACTCACGACACAAAATGCAACTGTAGTGCTAGCGGCGATTCGCGCCTGATAAACATCACTCGGGCCTGTTACTGCGTGTCGTCAGTTAACCGCTGGTCCTGACGGCTGAGGGTTGTACTTTCTGTCTCTCTGTGCTGATTGTTTCTCCTTCTTTTTGGGAGGCAGATAGATGCGGCGCTACGGTTACGCGATGATCAGTGGGAGCGGATAAAGGATCTTCTTCCCGGTCGTGAAGGTCATGTCGGCGGCACGGCTGCGGACAACCGTCTGTTTGTGGAAGCCGTGTTGTATCGTTACCGTGCAGGCATCCCCTGGCGTGACCTGGAGGGATCGAAGAACCGTTGATTGGCGCGCGTGGTTCCTGATTTCAGGCTTTTGTCGTGCTGATTGACGGTTCTTGGGGTGACTTTTGATCTGCGTCTTGAGCAGATCGGACGCTGTCGCCAATGGGATAGCTACGCGGCCGCGTTCAACCTCTCGAGGAAGAGGAAGCGGCGCATGTTGTAGACGATATTGGCCAAGCCAATCCTCATGGTGGCCCGGGTAATGCCCACGGTCCGGACGAACAATCCCGTCTGCGATTTCTGATCGGCAAAGACATGCTCGACGCGGGATCGGATGACGGACTTCCCTGCGTTAGAGCGCTGGATATGGCGGGGCATGGGCTTGAGATGCGGCTTTTTCCTGTGAACCTTCGAGACGAAACCCTCTTTGTCCATGAAGTCCTCATTGGCTTTCGAGCGATACGCGGTGTCGGCCCAAACGCTTGAGGCCGTATTGGTTTTATCGAGCAAGCCCTCGCGCAGCCTGGCACCATCACTGGCGGCGGCATCCGTCGCTTTCCATTTCCGGATCAGTCGAAACTTTCGATCGATGAAAATATGCGATTTGTAGCCAAAGAACGGGATGGCGAGGTCCGTGGACGGGAGCGTCCCGTCCTCCTGCCGCTTTGCCTTCGTGAACTTCAGTGTCCATCGCGCATGGCGATCCTTGTGGGACAACTTGGCAGGCTTGTCCTGCCAGTCCTGCGGAATGCGGCCTTCCCGAAGATCAACTTTCTCCGCGTTGGTATTGCGCTGCTTTGGCGCCGCCACCAGCGTGGCATCCAGGATCTGGCCGGACATCGGCAGATACCCGGCGTTTCGCAGGGTGGCGTCAAAGCGCTCGAACAGCTTCTGGATGGCGCCAGCCTCGGTCAGCCGTTCACGGAACAGCCAGACCGTTTTGGCGTCAGGCACCCGGTCCGATAACGCCAGGCCGAGGAAGCGCATGAAGGACAGCCGGTCGTTGATCAGATACTCCGTTCGCTCGTCGGAGAGATTGTTCAGCGTCTGGATCACCAGGATCTTGAACATCAGCACCGGATCAAACGGGGGACGGCCACCTTTACTTCCGTCCGCATAGGCCAGAGCCCTGTCCAGATCAGGACGGAACACCTCAAAATCCACAGTCCGAGAAAACGCTTCGAGCTGATCGCCAAGGCCACTCAAACGGGCTAGCACTACAGTTGCATTTTGTGTCGTGAGTGAGCGCGGATAGCACTGGCCTGATGCGTTCGTCGAAAGACGGACCATCTGAGGATGTGAGAGACGGGTAGTCTGCGTTGTGCAAGTTTTACGACGAGGCGCCTGATCTCCTGAATGGACCAGCGGACAAGGACTGTCGTGTTCTGAGTTGTGTTTTTTTCGGTTTCAGTGAGTTTGCCTGGTAACGGACACTGGCCATGACGGCATAGGCCAGCATGACCAGAGAGACGTGCCGATGCCAACCATGCCAGGAGCGGGTCTCGTTATGATCAAGACCAAATTCGTTTTTGGCCGTCTCGAACCCTTCTTCGATCCTCCAGCGCGTCCCTTCAACGTTCACCAGTTCCTGCGTGGTTGTCCCTTTCGGGCTCCAGGTCGTAAAATAGGCAAGGTCCCCGTCAGCGATGTTTCGGCGGATCAACAGGCCACGTGTCCATGGTCCGGCTATAGGGCAGTCAAATTCTTCAGCATCCAGATCAGCAAGCGGAAGATACGCCCAGTCATAAAGTCGCTCACCTTTTGTGCCGTGCCCCGCTGACAGACGACGCCAGGCCTGGTCTGGCAGTCCTGCTGCAATATCTTTCGCCTCTCCGGCAATCAGCGGTTCCGTTGCCCATGATCCGAACCAGTGATTGCCCTTGACCCCAAGCACATATCCAATTCCTGCCCGGCGAAGCGTGCGTTCTACGTCGCCCACGCCATACACGCTGTCTGCTGCAACCCAGCGGAACGGCACACCGGCCTCAATACTTCGCTCAATCATCATCGAGGCTAACGCCGGTTTGGTTGCAAACACCACGTCATCGGGAACGTGGGCCCGCTTCAGACGCTCAGGCTTTGATGTCCAGTCTTTCGGGAGATACAGGGCGCGGTCAATAAAGGCATGCCCCCGTTCCGAAACATAAGCGCCAAACACACCAATCTGGCAGTTCGTGATCTTGCCGGCAGATCCCGTATACTGCCGCCCCACACCGCAGGACGCCTGACCCTTCTTCAGAAAACCGGTCTCATCAATGACCAGCACGCCCTCTTCAGTGCCCAGATGCTCAATCACATAATCCCTGACGACGTCACGAAGGGCATCGGCATCCCAGTGCCCGCGTCCCAGAAGCGCCTGCTGCCGCCATGGACCAGGATCTCCTGCGGCTTCCGCTCGCATCCATCCCGTCTTGCGTGGTTCATTGCCAATCAAAACATCAAGAAAAGCACAGGCCGAATCTACGACACGTTTTTGCGTGAACAGCGGCGCCATCCGATCCTTGGCGGACCGAAGCGAGCGCGCCCATAATTCCAGCGTCTCTTCAACAGACGTACCGCCACTCATCATATCCTGAATCATGGTTACCCATAGATTCAGAACTCAACACAAAATGCAACTGTAGTGCTAGGCTCAGGACCCATTGATTTGTGTAGGGAATTTTGCTTCAGGCTCTGCAAGGAGACTGAAGATGAGCGACCTGTTTTGGCTGACGGATGAACAGATGGAGCGTCTGCGGCCGTTTTTTCCCAAGAGCCATGGTAAACCTCGCGTTGATGACCGCCGCGTGCTGAGCGGCATCATTTTTGTGAACCGCAATGGTATGCGCTGGCGTGATGCAGCCCGGGAATACGGTCCGCACAAGACGCTCTACAACCGTTAGAAGCGTTGGGGCGACATGGGCATTTTCATGCGGATGATGATGGCCTGTCTGCCGTGAAGGCTGAGCCTCAGACTATTATGATTGATGCGATCTATCTCAAGGCACACCGCACGGCTTCAAGCCTGCGGTTAAAAAAGGGGATCCAGGCCGCCTGATCGGACGCACTAAAGGGGGCATGAACACCAAGCTGTATGCGGTCACCGATCAGAACGGACGACCGCTGAGCTTCTTTATGACAGCCGGACAGATCAGTGATTACACCGGAGCCTCTGCTCTGCTGGACAACCTTCCCATGGCACAGTGGTTGCTGGCGGATCGGGGTTATGATGCTGACTGGTTCCGGGATGCCCTGGAGGAAAAAGGGATCAGGCCCTGCATTCCGGGAAGAATATCCCGCGGAAAACCAGTCAAATACGACAAGCGAAAATACAAAAGACGCAACCGCATCGAAATCATGTTCGGCCGCCTCAAGGACTGGCGGCGGGTCGCAACACGCTATGACAGATGCCCGACTGTCTTCTTCTCAGCCATCTGCCTCGCTGCAACCGTCATCTTCTGGCTATGAGTCCTGAGCCTAGTCGCTCGTCCACATCAAAGAAGCCCGGCTGCTTCATGAGCCATTCCCTCAATCATCACAGAAGAGAGGGAATCACACACAGAGGGCCAGAACCAGGGGTTTTTCGAACCCTCCAACTACCACCCTGGTTTCATTTCGTGAATCCAGGCACAAGCTATTTCTGCAACAAAGCCGTAAAGCGGCTGTGTTTTATCCGTCCGTGCCCTTCCCTATCGGACTCTACTTTAAAATATTTATATTTTAGAAGGGTGCGTCAAATATAAATAAAATTTTTGTAGATAAATACTTCTATTTTGATAACTTCTCAAATGCCTGCAAAAAGTTCTCGATATCATCACTCATCAATAACTTCATGCGTTCGCGTATCATTTCATCAGGCCAGTCCCACCAAGCGACCGCTAATAATCGCTCAATGATTTTTTCGGAAAAGCGATATTTGATGATTCGCGCCGGATTGCCACCTACAATGGCATAAGGGGGAACGTCCTTAGTTACTACAGCAGCAGTAGCGATAACGGCGCCTGTTCCAATAGTCACACCGGACATAATATTGGCCCGCGCGCCGATCCATACATCATTGCCAATAACGATATCCCCTTTTGTTGAGTGGTCGTCTGTTGAATCCACCGATTCGGGCCAGAAACCGCACAGGGCCTTAAAAGGATAGGTTGTAACCGTATCTACACGATGGTTGCCCAAAATCATGAGTACTTCACGTGCGATTGAACAATATTTTCCTATTTTAAGGTTTGCAAATTCGGTCTCTATGACAATGGGAGAGCCTGGAGCACCGTATGTATGTTCTCCGATTTCCCAGCCCCATTTCTCGATCTCATAAGCTCGAGTGTAACATAAAAGTAGATCAAAGATATTCTTACCGTAATACATGAAGACTATGTTCTCCCGTCCTGGGTGGATCATTCCATTGTTGATATACGATCTCGGGTGCCAGTCATAAGGATCGAATTGAGTGATATGATGACCTGTGCTTCGCCAAGATACAATATCAGAATCTGCTCATATACTCTGACGTGCCTCCCCCCGAAATGTAACCATTTAAAAGTGGAGTCTGATCGGGAAGGACACGGACGGATGAAACGCAACCGCTTTCGGTCCGATATCTCCAGGACACTCTGGCGCTGAGTAAACGCCGGGTATGTGCCCTTGCCAGTCTTGCCAGACGTGTTGCGCGGTATGTTCCTACCCGGACTGACGATGCCGTTTTGCGGCAGTGTTTACGGGATATGGCGGGTCAGAGGCGCCGGTTTGGGTATCGCCGCCTGAGCGACCTGGAGGGTTCGAAAAACCCCTGGTTCTGGCCCTCTGTGTGTGATTCCCTCTCTTCTGTGATGATTGAGGGAATGGCTCATGAAGCAGCCGGGCTTCTTTGATGTGGACGAGCGACTAGCCCGTTTGAGTGGCCTTGGCGATCAGCTCGAAGCGTTTTCTCGGACTGTGGATTTTGAGGTGTTCCGTCCTGATCTGGACAGGGCTCTGGCCTATGCGGACGAGACTGTGTAGAATTTTGTGCGGTGCCATTTTTTCAGGCCATTGGGAAACGATCATCGAACATGATAGCGAGCTGGCATCTGACAGCGTACCATTCGCGCACTGAGCGCTTCCACTGTGCTGAGGTAGCATTGAGCGCCAGGTAAATCAATTTTGCTGCGGCCTCTTCACTGGGGAAATGGCCGCGGGTGCGCACGGCACGACGGATCTTTGAGTTCAGGGCCTCAATGGCATTTGTTGTGTAAATCAACCTGCGCACTTCTGGAGGATAATCGAGGAACGGAATGACCTCATTCCATGCCCTGCGCCAACTGGGCGCGATGGCCGGGTATTGTCTGCCCAGATCGCTTTCTTCGAACCCGCCGAGGGCTGCCTCGGCCTCTGTGGCGTCCACTGCTGTATAGATTGCCTTGAGAGCTGTGGCGATGGCCTTGCGGTCCTTGTAGCTGGCAAAGCTCATGGAATGACGCAGCAGATGAACGATACACGTCTGAATGCGGGTTCTGGGGAAGACCGCCTCAATGGCCTGCGGAAAGCCCTTCAGCCCGTCGACTACGGCGATCAGGATGTCCTGCACACCCCGATTGCGCAGGTCGCTGAGGACCTTGGCCCAGAATTTGGCCCCTTCATTCGCCTGGAACCACAGCCCCAGAACGTCCCGTGTGCCGTCAGGCAGGATCGCGAGCGCCACGAAGACAGCCTTGTTCGAGACAGTCCCATCACTGCGGATATTGACCCGGATCGCGTCCATGAAGACGATCGGGTAGCAGGGTTCCAGCGGACGGTTCTGCCAGGCGGCGACCTCCTCCATCACGGCGTCGGTAATCGCGGAAATGAGGCTCGGGGAGGCCTCAACGCCATAGATTTCTTCAATATGCCCCTGGATTTCGCGGGTTGTCAGACCTCGGGCATACATGCTGATGATCTTGCGGTCGAACTCGGGAAAGCGACGCTGATACTTTGCAATCAACATCGGATCAAACGTACCGTTCCGATCCCGGGGAATATCCAGAACAACCTTGCCGCTCTGTGTCGTCACGGTCTTCTGGCTATTGCCGTTTCTGCGGTTGGGCGGCTGATTATCCTCAGCAGAGGCGCCATCGGCGCGCTCCTCATCAAGATGAAGTGTCATCTCCGTGTTGAGCGCCCGCTCCGCCAGAGCCTTCGTCAATTCCGAGAGTATGCCGCTTTTGCCAAACAGGTCGCCCGGTGAACGACCTTCCATCAGACGGTCCAGAAGATCTTTATCAATGCTCATGCGGGGGCTCCTCTTCGAGCAGATTATCACCGCACCGCACAAAATTCAGGATAGTCCCATGCGGACGGAAGTAAAGGTGGCCGTCCCCCGTTTGATCCGGTGCTGATGTTCAAGATCCTGGTGATCCAGACGCTGAACAATCTCTCCGACGAGCGAACGGAGTATCTGATCAACGACCGGCTGTCCTTCATGCGCTTCCTCGGCCTGGCGTTATCGGACCGGGTGCCTGACGCCAAAACGGTCTGGCTGTTCCGTGAACGGCTGACCGAGGCTGGCGCCATCCAGAAGCTGTTCGAGCGCTTTGACGCCACCCTGCGAAACGCCGGGTATCTGCCGATGTCCGGCCAGATCCTGGATGCCACGCTGGTGGCGGCGCCAAAGCAGCGCAATACCAACGCGGAGAAAGTTGATCTTCGGGAAGGCCGCATTCCGCAGGACTGGCAGGACAAGCCTGCCAAGTTGTCCCACAAGGATCGCCATGCGCGATGGACACTGAAGTTCACGAAGGCAAAGCGGCAGGAGGACGGGACGCTCCCGTCCACGGACCTCGCCATTCCGTTCTTTGGCTACAAATCGCATATTTTCATCGATCGAAAGTTTCGACTGATCCGGAAATGGAAAGCGACGGATGCCGCCGCCAGTGATGGTGCCAGGCTGCGCGAGGGCTTGCTCGATAAAACCAATACGGCCTCAAGCGTTTGGGCCGACACCGCGTATCGCTCGAAAGCCAATGAGGACTTCATGGACAAAGAGGGTTTCGTCTCGAAGGTTCACAGGAAAAAGCCGCATCTCAAGCCCATGCCCCGCCATATCCAGCGCTCTAACGCAGGGAAGTCCGTCATCCGATCCCGCGTCGAGCATGTCTTTGCCGATCAGAAATCGCAGACGGGATTGTTCATCCGGACCGTGGGCATTACCCGGGCCACCATGAGGATTGGCTTGGCCAATATCGTCTACAACATGCGCCGCTTCCTCTTCCTCGAGAGGTTGAACGCGGCCGCGTAGCTATCCCATTGGCGACAGCGTCCGATCTGCTCAAGACGTAGATCAAAAGTCACCCCAAGAACCGTCAATCAGCACGACAAAAGCCTGAAATCAGGAACCACGCGCGCCAATCAACAGTTCTTCGATCCCTCCAGCTGATTATGATGAGCAAGCCGCCATCCCCGATCTACCGCACGACGAACTGGCCTTCGTATAATGCCGCGCTGAAGCAGCGAGGCTCGCTGACGGCGCCTATGACACCCGAAGCTGCCACAACATCATCGTAAAACGAGGTGCCGATGCAATCATTCTACCCCGACGAAATGCAAAACCGTGGCGCCCGGGCCAGAAATGAGGCCATACGGGCTTCAGAACGCTTCGGGCGGGCGATCTGGCGACGCTGGAGCGGGTATCACCGCCGAAGCCGCGTCGAGACGAAAATGCACTGCATCAAACTGCTCGGCCAGCGCCTCACGGCGAGAGACTTTGATCGTCAGGTCACGGAGTTCTTCGTGCGTATCGCGATCCTCAATCAGTTTACCGCGCTCGGAATCCCACTCACCGAGGCTATTCAGTAAATCATAAGTCCCAGAATGGGAGGTCCATAACCAAAACTCCATTTGTGCAACAGAGCCTTTCAGTATCCGTAGACAGATCTCCAATCAAAGATGGCAGTGGAACGACGCGCTATGTCCCGGCTTTTTAAGAACATACTCCTTTGCGCTGTTGCCCTGATCGTCGGTCTTGGCACGTCGCATGCAGCCCCCACACTGACCGGCTCTCTGTTCTACAGCGTCAATTCCGACAAGGCGTTCTACAGGCAGGGGGACGTAGAGAACCTGTGGGTCACGCTGAAGAATACGACCGGATCAACCTTCACGGGTAGCGTTAATGCAACCATCACAGGGCGCGGTGTGCAGGTTGGGGGCATCATTTCCGCATCTGTCACTGGTCTGAAGAACAATGCAACAGCCTCGGTGCGTCTGTCGATCCCGACTGTCTGGAACGGGAATTACCGGGGATATTATGTGCAACTGGCTGCTGTCAGTGGCGCAACAACGGTTGATACTGCTGCCGCGGCCCTTGATCAGTCATCTGATTGGACAACATACCCGCGTCAGTGCTGGGGCACCAATACATGGACCAGCTGGGGTGGGGCAGCACCAGTCAATGCGGAGACGCCAGAAGAGAGCGTGTCCGGCTTCAATGCCTGGCACTGCAATAACCTGCAGATGTATGGACAGCTCTATCGCTGGCACCAGCCATATTATCCGGGTGCGTTTTACACCAATGGCAATGGTGAAGTGCAGAGTCAGAACCTGATCGAGCGGTATCTTGAAACGGCGCGTCGGTACCGGATGGGCACGCTAGCCTACGTTCCCATGTATGCGGTCAACAGTGATGCCGTGCAGCCCAACTTCCTGAATGATGGGTCAGGTACCCAGCTGGCATGGGGCGCGTTTACCAGTGCATGCGGGTCTGCGTGCAAGCTGTCTGACGTTTATGGCTTCCCGGGCGGCGCGCCAGCCGACACCACGACTATTGGTGTGATGGACCCGACAAATGCACAATGGAAAACATACTGGGCCCAGCAGGTCGGTCTATGGCTTCAGCGATACCGGTTTGATGGCGTCTTCATTGACACATACGGGACGTTCAACGGAACCGTCTATAACAACGCGGGAACATACATCCCGTGGGATAATGCCTATAGCGGCTTCATGAACACGGTGCAGGCCACGGTGAACGTGCCAATGGTCCTCAATCCGGCATCGCCGTGGAACGAGCAGGATCTGGCGCAGAACACTCACGAGGCTTACCACTTCGTGGAGCGCTGGGACCATAGCGACGACATCAGCAACTATGGCGTGTTCTGGACCCGCGCGCAGCAGGTCTGGGGATGGGCCAACCGCAAGCCCAATTCGATCGGCCTCGACTGGGACATGGGGATCAACAAGAACCTCAACAGCAACACCAGTTGCACGACGAATGGCGGCCAAAATGTCTGCTACTTCAACCTTTCCGGCATGCTCTACATGGAAGCCGCCATGTTCTCGTCTGGCGCGCATCATGCATGGCTTGCGGATGGAAACCGGTTCATCTCCAATGATGATTTCCCGGTGGCGCGCATGCTGTCCGCAACGCCAGAGACGATTGCGGCAGAATACGATTACCAGACGTTTGATGTCGCCTACGAGAAGCTTCTCCGCAACAACATAAGCGCCTCCACGTCTGCCGCTCCATCCATCACATCCGGGGCTACGGGCAGTGCGACCGCAGGGGCGGGGAGTGTCTATCTCCTCAATACCATGCGATCCGGCCTGAACATCCTGCATCTTCTGAACTACCAGCAGCTGAACGCCACCCAGTTCTCCGATGTATCCGACCCGGATGCGAATTATCCCGCGCCGACCGTGACAGGCGCACTGGGGATAAAGATGTATGTGACAAGCGGCACGCTGGGTAATCTCTACATGGCTAGCCCGGACATCAATCATGGCGCGCCGCAGCAGCTGACATACACGACCGGTTCGGACAGCAGCGGCTCCTACATCATGTTCACGGTGCCATCCCTGAAATACTGGGACATGGTGTGGCTTGAGGTCGGGATTGTGAGTAGTGATTATGCCGCGCCTTAGCAGCCTGTCGGGTTGGGCATTTTACGACTGATAACGCCGAGGCTGACCCGGCTTATGCTGCGTGAAGCCGCGCCATTCTTTTGCAGTTGTATGCGAGAGCGACGAGGGTCCATTTGGTCGTGACTTTTGCAAGGCTGCGCAGACTGAATCTTCTGAACCCCATGATGCTTTTGATAATTCCAAAGACCGGTTCAACGGTCTGTTTTCGTAGTCTGTAAACATCTCCGGCTTCTGTGGTTTCCAGCCTGTCCTTCATGGCAGGCCGCCAGGGTTCGGTTATCCGGCGTGGCTCCCTGTTTTCAGGAGGGGGCCGGAAATCATATGGCCTGCGGGCACGAGGCCGTCCGATGACGATCAGCGGATCGATGCCTTTTTTCCGCAGTTTCCGGACCGCCTGCTCGCTGGCGTAACCGGTGTCGGCGAGTACTGTCTTTGGGAGACGGATCGTGTTTTCCATCGACAGCACCCTGATACGGTTGTAGCGCAGGGAACGGTATTTCGAAGCGTCGGCGTCGATTTTCGTGCCGTCGATCAATACGACACCCGGACGCAGCAGACCCGTCACGCGCGCGAGAAGCAGGACCTGCGCAAATGCCGCTTCAATGGCTGTCCGGTTCGTCCGCCGAAAAGTGGCAATCGTGTCGTGATCCAGATGCAGGTTCGCCGCCACGAAACGCGCACCCCGATGTCGCGATATGTCGCCCGCTCGATCCGGCGTAAGGAAAACAATCCGTTCGCATGGCTGAAGATCAGAAGGGCCAGTATCAGGCGCGGATGATACTGCGCCTTGCCTCCCGTGCGCACTGGCACGCAGAACGCATCCATCGGAACCCGCTCAACGGCTGCGACAATGAAATGCGCCATATCATCAGCCGGAAGCCACGACTTCAGATCAGGCGGCAGAAGATACGGCTGAGACCGGTCAAATGGAATGAAGCTGCTCATCTCACCACCCTTACAACCTCACCCCTTCACAGGGTATCCCAACTCGACAGGCTGTTAGGGCTTGATCCAGTCTGCTGCGGCAGCGCTGTGGATGACCGCGGCTTTGTTGCAGAACCATCAATGCCTGCTCGTTGATCTTAAAATCGGGATACTGGCATCTCAATCAACGGTTCTTCGATCCCTCCACATGCAAAGGAATCTCGGATGATAAGGAGAACGGTTGCCTGCGGTTGTGGAAATGTTATGCCATGCTATGAATATTCAACAATGTAAACGAATATACGGGTAAGGGTAAGATATGATGAACATACAGAAGTCAGATCTTCTGAAAATTGGAATTGATGGACTAAATCTTGCTTTAATCAAGGGGACAGGAATCGCCACTTATGCGCGTACTCTTAGCTATGCTCTTAAGTCTCTTGGTTATTCTGTAGACATTCTATATGGAATGGATATTGCACCCACGACATCATATACTTTACGTGAAATCATGTTTTTTGATAATATGACGAAAGATGATGAAAATATACGAAGAGTTCCAAAATTAATAAAGTGGATTAACAATAATATAAAATTAAATTTCGACAAAAATGCACATGAAATAAAAATTACAGGTCGCGTTGATGAACGCAGCTTCGTTGAACGTCTTCCGAACTATGATCGTATTTTAAACATTCAAAACCTTTTCTCTCTAGCGCACAAACATTTCAGTCGGACCGGAAAATTTCTTGAAATCAATATTCCTAATGCACCTGACATCATGCACTGGACCTACCCATTACCAATCCAATTAAATAAATCTATAAACATTTATACAATACATGATGTTGTCCCTTTGCGATTACCGTACACAACCCTTGATAATAAAGGGTATTATATAAACCTTGTCGAAAAAATATGTCAGTTAAATCATCCGGTCTGTACGGTTTCCGAAGCATCGAAAAAGGATATAATTTCTTTTTTTCCACAATTAGAAAATCGTATTTATAACGCATTTCAGTCATTTATTCCCGATAAAAATATTTCTATGAAAAGCTTTGACCAAACAGAGCAGGAAATAAATGGAATTTTTGGTATAAATTCAGAAGAATATTTTCTATTTTATGGTTCACTTGAACCAAAGAAAAATATAGGCCGTATTATAGAAAGTTTTCTTATGAGTGCTACACATAGAAAATTGGTTATTGTCGGCGCCATGTCTTGGAGAAACGATGCTGAACTGCGGTTTTTAAAGTACGGTATCTCACAGGGCAGGATTATTATGGTCGATTATCTGCCACAATCCATTCTATATGCACTAATCCGGCATGCACGTGCGCTCTTGTTTCCGTCATTGGCAGAGGGGTTTGGTTTGCCAGCACTGGAAGCAATGTTCATAGGCACTCCCGTTTTAACGTCTCAAGAAGGAGGGCTTCCGGAAGTCGTTGGAGAAAGTGCTATTATAGTGGATCCTTACAGTACTCAATCCATTACTTTTGGAATAAATAAAATAGACCAAGATGATAATCTATACAAAAAATTAAGCATAGAGTCAAAAAAGCAAGCACAAAAATTTTCTATGTCCCATTATGAAAATCGCCTTTTTGAAATGTACAAAAAAATAATGCACGATACGAAAGTAAATAAAAATTATTAATAATAAATATATTTTACATTGACACAAAAATTTTAACTCTAATATAGAGTTTTTCTTGTGAAATGTAGAAACGAGATAAGTAGGTGGAGGGTTCGAAAAACCCCTGGTTCTGGCCCTCTGTGTGTGATTCCCTCTCTTCTGTGATGATTGAGGGAATGGCTCATGAAGCAGCCGGGCTTCTTTGATGTGGACGAGCGACTAGCCCGTTTGAGTGGCCTTGGCGATCAGCTCGAAGCGTTTTCTCGGACTGTGGATTTTGAGGTGTTCCGTCCTGATCTGGACAGGGCTCTGGCCTATGGGACTATCCTGAATTTTGTGCGGTGCGGTGATAATCTGCTCGAAGAGGAGCCCCCGCATGAGCATTGATAAAGATCTTCTGGACCGTCTGATGGAAGGTCGTTCACCGGGCGACCTGTTTGGCAAAAGCGGCATACTCTCGGAATTGACGAAGGCTCTGGCGGAGCGGGCGCTCAACACGGAGATGACACTTCATCTTGATGAGGAGCGCGCCGATGGCGCCTCTGCTGAGGATAATCAGCCGCCCAACCGCAGAAACGGCAATAGCCAGAAGACCGTGACGACACAGAGCGGCAAGGTTGTTCTGGATATTCCCCGGGATCGGAACGGTACGTTTGATCCGATGTTGATTGCAAAGTATCAGCGTCGCTTTCCCGAGTTCGACCGCAAGATCATCAGCATGTATGCCCGAGGTCTGACAACCCGCGAAATCCAGGGGCATATTGAAGAAATCTATGGCGTTGAGGCCTCCCCGAGCCTCATTTCCGCGATTACCGACGCCGTGATGGAGGAGGTCGCCGCCTGGCAGAACCGTCCGCTGGAACCCTGCTACCCGATCGTCTTCATGGACGCGATCCGGGTCAATATCCGCAGTGATGGGACTGTCTCGAACAAGGCTGTCTTCGTGGCGCTCGCGATCCTGCCTGACGGCACACGGGACGTTCTGGGGCTGTGGTTCCAGGCGAATGAAGGGGCCAAATTCTGGGCCAAGGTCCTCAGCGACCTGCGCAATCGGGGTGTGCAGGACATCCTGATCGCCGTAGTCGACGGGCTGAAGGGCTTTCCGCAGGCCATTGAGGCGGTCTTCCCCAGAACCCGCATTCAGACGTGTATCGTTCATCTGCTGCGTCATTCCATGAGCTTTGCCAGCTACAAGGACCGCAAGGCCATCGCCACAGCTCTCAAGGCAATCTATACAGCAGTGGACGCCACAGAGGCCGAGGCAGCCCTCGGCGGGTTCGAAGAAAGCGATCTGGGCAGACAATACCCGGCCATCGCGCCCAGTTGGCGCAGGGCATGGAATGAGGTCATTCCGTTCCTCGATTATCCTCCAGAAGTGCGCAGGTTGATTTACACAACAAATGCCATTGAGGCCCTGAACTCAAAGATCCGTCGTGCCGTGCGCACCCGCGGCCATTTCCCCAGTGAAGAGGCCGCAGCAAAATTGATTTACCTGGCGCTCAATGCTACCTCAGCACAGTGGAAGCGCTCAGTGCGCGAATGGTACGCTGTCAGATGCCAGCTCGCTATCATGTTCGATGATCGTTTCCCAATGGCCTGAAAAAATGGCACCGCACAAAATTCTACACAGTCTCTGGCCTATGCGGACGGAAGTAAAGGTGGCCGTCCCCCGTTTGATCCGGTGCTGATGTTCAAGATCCTGGTGATCCAGACGCTGAACAATCTCTCCGACGAGCGAACGGAGTATCTGATCAACGACCGGCTGTCCTTCATGCGCTTCCTCGGCCTGGCGTTATCGGACCGGGTGCCTGACGCCAAAACGGTCTGGCTGTTCCGTGAACGGCTGACCGAGGCTGGCGCCATCCAGAAGCTGTTCGAGCGCTTTGACGCCACCCTGCGAAACGCCGTAACCGGCCGTTTGAGGCCGCCTTATGATTGAGGATTGTGACTGGTAACTTACCGTCGTTAACGACGTCGTTAACGACGTCGTTATTGACGTCATTTGAGAGGTAAGAATGACCCAGGAAATCCTGATTGGCGTTGAACGCCGCCGCCGCTGGTCGGATGAACGGAAGCTGGCGATACTGGCTGAAGTTGGTGTGGATGGAGCAAGTGTATCGGATGTGGCACGTCGACATGACCTGACCCGCCAACATCTTTACCAATGGCGGACGTCATTCCGTCAAAGACTATCTTCCCCAGATCAGTCTGTGGCGTTTGTTCCTGTTGCTTCAGTGACGACACCTGCTGTGGCATCTGGCGGTGATCCTGACGAACTGGCCATAGTGCTGCGCAATGGCCGTAGTATCAGGGTGACGGGACATCCTGCCGAAGATCTTCTGGCCCGGGTCATCCGGATTGCGGAGACGGCATGATTGGCGTGGGCAACGGCGTGCGTGTCTATCTGGCCTGCGGGGTGACCGATATGCGCAAGGGCATATCGGGTCTGGCAGCACTGGCACAGGACGTGCTGCGTCAGAACCCGACATCAGGGGCGCTCTTTGCCTTTCGTGGTCGCCGTGGGGACAGGATCAAGCTTCTGATGTGGGACGGTCAGGGGTTCTGTCTTTATTACAAGGTGCTTGAGAAGGGACGTTTTCCATGGCCGTCTCCGGCAGAGGGCGTTGCACGCCTGACGACAGCACAGATGGCCATGCTGTGGGAAGGCATGGAGTGGAGACGCCCTTCCTGGTCTGCACCACCGTCTCGCGTGGCCTGATTTTTATGGCGTGAGAGTGCAGAACATTTTGAATTTTCTTAGGTTTTCTGCTATTTTTTCATAATGACGTCTGCACCTGCGGTCCTGCCTGATGATCCGGATACCCTGAGGGAAATGATTGTTTCCCTGCAGACCGAAGTGGCTCGGCTTTCTGCGTCAGCCCGTGCGTATGAAGCTCTTGTCCAGTCTCTCAAAATCCGGATCGCACGTCTTCAGAAACAGAAATTCGGGGCCAGTTCAGAAAAGATAGACCGTGAGATTGAACAACTCGAACTGCTCCTTGAAGATGTAAAAATCGCCATCGCGGCAGCCGATCCTTCTCCTGATATCAGGGAGCATGATGTCAGCGATGATGCACTCTCTCCCCCACGGCAGCGTGGCAAACCAAAGGTTTCTGACACGACACCACGGGAGCGTATTGTTCTCGACCCAGGTGAGGCCTGTCCTGCCTGTGGCGGTCCCCTGCGTCTTGTAGGCGAAGATGTCACCGAAATACTGGACTTTATTGCGGCAAAACTGAAAGTTGTCGAAACGGCACGGCTGAAGAAATCCTGCCGTCACTGCGAAACACTGGTGCAGCCTGAAGCACCGTCGCGCCCTGTCCCACGGGGGATGGCTGGCACCGGGCTTTTAGCCCATATCCTGGTCTCGAAATTCGATGACCACATTCCGCTTTATCGTCAGAATGAGATCTTTGCCCGTCAGGGTGTGGACATTCCCCGTTCAACCCTGATCGACTGGTGTGGTCAGGCCGTTGCCGTTCTGCGTCCTCTGACAGATCTGATCCGTCAGGATGTCGTAAAGGCAGACCTGCTACATGCTGATGATACACCCATCCAGGTTCTTGACCCCCGTCTGCGTCAGGCTGGCAAACCCCGGGGCGTGAAGGAAGGGCGGATCTGGAGCTATCTGCGCGATCCCCGCCCATGGGGAGGGAGTGATCCGCCCGCCGTGGCCTACTGGTTCTCTCCCGATCGCAAGGGGATCAATCCCCAGACCCATCTGGCACAGTTCCGGGGCATTCTGCAGGCTGACGCCTACGCCGGGTTCAGGGATCTGTATAAACCAGACGCAACAGGAACCGTGCACGTGCGCGAAGCGGCCTGCTGGGCTCATCTCCGCCGGGCCTTCCATGATGTCTGGAAGGGCAGTGATTCGACAATCGCAAGGGAAGCACTTGAACAGATCGGAGAGCTCTACGATATCGAGCGCCAGATCACCGGACACCCGGCCCCGTATCGTCTGGCTGTCCGACAGGAACAAAGCCGCCCCCGTGTCACAGCATTCCACGCATGGTGCGAAACACAGCTTGCCCGTATCCCTGGAAAGGGGGAACTGGCAAAAGCGATCCGTTATGCGCTCAACCGGTGGAAGGCCTTTACCCTGTTCCTCGAAGATGGTCGTGTCGCCATCGACAACAATCCTGCCGAACGCGCCATACGGCCCGTATGCGTGGGGCGAAAAAATTATCTCTTTGCCGGATCCGACACCGGGGGCGACAACATCGCTGATGCCATGACGCTTATCGAAAGCGCAAAACTCTCCCGGCTTAATCCGCACGATTACCTCGCCGACGTCCTGGCCCGTATCAACGAGCACAAGATCAACCGGCTCCACGAACTGTTGCCATGGAACTGGAAACCCGTGAATACACTGCACAGACAGGCCGCATAATCAAGGCGGCCCAGAGCGGCCGGTTACGAAACGCCGGGTATCTGCCGATGTCCGGCCAGATCCTGGATGCCACGCTGGTGGCGGCGCCAAAGCAGCGCAATACCAACGCGGAGAAAGTTGATCTTCGGGAAGGCCGCATTCCGCAGGACTGGCAGGACAAGCCTGCCAAGTTGTCCCACAAGGATCGCCATGCGCGATGGACACTGAAGTTCACGAAGGCAAAGCGGCAGGAGGACGGGACGCTCCCGTCCACGGACCTCGCCATTCCGTTCTTTGGCTACAAATCGCATATTTTCATCGATCGAAAGTTTCGACTGATCCGGAAATGGAAAGCGACGGATGCCGCCGCCAGTGATGGTGCCAGGCTGCGCGAGGGCTTGCTCGATAAAACCAATACGGCCTCAAGCGTTTGGGCCGACACCGCGTATCGCTCGAAAGCCAATGAGGACTTCATGGACAAAGAGGGTTTCGTCTCGAAGGTTCACAGGAAAAAGCCGCATCTCAAGCCCATGCCCCGCCATATCCAGCGCTCTAACGCAGGGAAGTCCGTCATCCGATCCCGCGTCGAGCATGTCTTTGCCGATCAGAAATCGCAGACGGGATTGTTCATCCGGACCGTGGGCATTACCCGGGCCACCATGAGGATTGGCTTGGCCAATATCGTCTACAACATGCGCCGCTTCCTCTTCCTCGAGAGGTTGAACGCGGCCGCGTAGCTATCCCATTGGCGACAGCGTCCGATCTGCTCAAGACGTAGATCAAAAGTCACCCCAAGAACCGTCAATCAGCACGACAAAAGCCTGAAATCAGGAACCACGCGCGCCAATCAACGGTTCTTCGATCCCTCCACGTCACCTTACCATGACACAAGGGAAGAAATCACAAAGGACTACTCAAAACCAAGGTTTTTTTCAAATCCTCAATCTATGAAAATAAATAACTTTCTTATATTAACACAAGAAGGCTATTTATTTTATTATTTTATTTATTTCTTTTTTTATAAAACCAATTGCTTTTCTTTTTGAAATATTTGGAATGCTTGGAATGTTTTTCTTTATTTTGTTTATATATATAACCTTGTTTTTAATCCCCAATTTATGCAAGACAAACTGATGGAAGATGCCGTTAAACATTGGACCAACTGACACTCTAAACTCAATATCATTATATGAAGACGCGAGTTTAAAATCAAAATTTATCTTATTGTTTTTGGATTCAAATTTTGAAAGTATTTTATTTCCGCCTTTGGCACATATTTCTATTTTCACATAATCGATAAATGATACTGAATCAAAATCAAGCTGAAGATTATATGAGCCAGCTTCCAATTCAATATAAGGACCGTACATAATACGGCCACCCGAACCTGCAGGAATGACAATTCCCTCGTTCTCGCGCTTAACCTTGAGAAGCTTTATTTGCGAACAAGAAGAGTCAAAAACCATCTTATCGGTTTTATTTAATGTGATATCCCGTAATTCTCCTGAAAAATCTCCAAATATGTTCATTCTAAATTCAACATACTCATGAGGTTTATCTATACTGAATGAGAACCTTACGCGATCCTTATTTACAACAGAATCATGTTGTTCATCATATTTCTTTAGAATCTGAGAACCATAATTTGCCGACACATCTATGAAGATATGTGAAAATTTAGTATCATGACTGAAATTAAATATAACTTCGTAATTTCCAGAATCTAAATCTGTAAATGGTCCGTACATGAACCTGCCATGAGCACCTTCTTGTGCAGCTAGACCCGTGGGGGTCAATACGGCACAATCTTCCCTATGAATCTTGATTTCATTCGGATACCATTTCCAATGTTCGGTTTCGCCATATACGCGTTTACTTGCCCATAACCGTACATAACTATTAACACCGGAAAGACCCAGTTCAGAAATATCTCCGGCAACAGCCTTATTACGGATACAAACCAGAGTCCTGTCAGGTGCGATAAACGTTACATTCTGCGGTTGACGTTCAGGCGTCACATATCGCACTTCACCCATAAACTGGTCGTCTGCTTCCAAACTTTGCCCTTTGTCTGCCATAGCGGCAGCGAACGAACGCCCAAGTAATGCGCCGGCAGTTGGATAATGATCATGCGTACCATAAAACCGTTCTTTACAGTTCCGTACAATTCCATCGATAGCATATTTCCATTCTGGACGACGAGGTAAAGACCATAACAGATTTGTCTGGACACATGTCCAGCTTTCCATACCTGGATACATTTCCGTAAATGCAGCAACTCCACAATGCTTAGGAATTTGCCAATAATTCAAAAGCTTGTTGGAAAGATCAAAATAAATACCACCATATATGTACATTAAACAGAAACGAGCAAGATCGCATTTATAAGCATACGGAACCAGAAGATCAAAAGCTGCCAAGACTTCTCCATCAAAATTAGATCGTATGAAATCCCTTAATGCTTCACCACTCCATAAAATATGCTCAGCTTCCGGATAGATTTTCTTAGCAGCATCTATGTTTTTTTGTACAGCGGTCGGTATATTTTGAGGCATACCAAGACCATCTACAATTAGAACCTGATGTAGATATTTAATGGAATGAAAATCAGACATAGGTTTTTCCCTTCTATTTACATGGACAAACTGGGTTACATTTTTATGTATGTTGTGAAATTAAATCGTATTTTACGAATTCTCCCGAGAAGTCTCCATACACATGAAGTCGGAATTCCACGCCGGTTTGATTTTGTTTAACAGAAAAGGGAAACTCTATTTCCGAATGGCTAGATGCCTTGATCTTTTTATAATTAAAAACATGTATGGTCTCATGATTTTCTCCTGCAGATATATTTACCATCAATTTTGAAAACTTAGTAGCATTTGAAAAATTCAGCCTAAGTATATAATTCCCGGCTTTAAGGTCACAATACGGACCAAATATAACTCGGCCCTTTGTACCTTTGGGAATCACAATACCCGATGAACCACGAGAGACACCAATCAACTGAAGCTTGCCCGAACGAAAATCCCAGCTTTTCTGTTCACTTCCGGTCAACACGAGACGACGGATTTCACCAGAAAAGTCACCAAAAACAGAAGTTCGGAACTCAACATTCTCGCTGAATTCAGGGAGACTAAATTCCAGTTCTAACATTCTATGATTTCTTATTGATTTTTCATGAAAGTCAAAACAATGAATTATATTATTTCCGTTACCCGCGCATATATCCACAAAGAATCTGGAGAATTTTGTTTCGGGACTAAACTCTATCTTCAACCGATAGGGACCACCTTCAAGAGTGGCAAATGGACCGTAAGTCACACGCCCATGTACACCAGATGAAACAGCGATCCCTGTTTTTGTGCGTTTTGCCCGATCTTCAATAATTACATTGTAATCATCAAAATCCCACACGTGATCAGGCTCTGAATACATCTGGCGGGCACGCCAAATATCATTATAATTATTGGAACCCGTCATTCCAATGTGCTTTAAATCACCACCGTCTTTCTTTGCCCGAAGCGCAACCACTACGCCTTCTTTAGATACATAGGAGACATTAAGCATTTTTGAGTCAGGCGTAATGCAACGACATTCACCAATCTGCTGATCGTCAGCTGAACAACTCTGTCCTCGTTCGACCATGGTCGCAAGACAGGCCCGCCCAAATAGGACTGGCCCAGTCGGATAAAGAGGTTGGCTTCCATAATAACGGTTACGGCAGTTTTCTACGATCCAGTCTATTGCTTTTTTCATTTCAGGCCGATTAGGTAAAGACCAGATCAGACCATTTTGCAGGGTAGCCCAATTGAGAGTGATAAATGGAACATCACGAAAGGCAGCAAGCCCCTTTGTAATCGGTATATTCCATTTATTCATTAGTCTTATACCAATATCTACATACATTCCTCCTTGTATATACAATATGCATAAACGTGCTAAATCGCATTTGTACGCATAAGGACGAATTTTATCGTAGGCCCAGAGAACGTCCTCTGGGAAATATTCCATTAAAAATTGACGTATTTCCTGCCCAGACCAGATCTTATGCGGAGTATCCGGGTATATTTCTTTAATATAATCTATATTGTTCAAGACAAATTTTGGAAGATTTTTAGGTATATTTCCATCTTCCAAGATTATAATTTGATGTACTCTGTCTATTTCGTGGTATTTTTTCATTGTCTTTCTATCGTTTAATATTTAATGGGAAAGATTTGTTTTTATTATACCCGAAAGACGTCTGTTGTCCATTCCCCATTCCCTTATAAAATATCACGAATAAAAGGCAGATAAATGGCGCCAGGGCCTGTTAGGCCTTGATGTAACCTGCTGTAGCGGCGACAAGGATGATGAAAAGAAAGGATGAAGTTGTTTTCTAGCATCAGGTTGCGATAACCCACTGCATTCTTGAACCTTACCCGTAAATTCTCCCTCAGATGTCAATACCTGTAAACCTAGTACGGGCAGATAACTTCAGGATCATTCTTCCTTAGCAGGATGAAATCCGCAATTCCAAGGATCTTTACGGCATTTATGCGAAGCATACCCATGATTACAGATGATATAGGTCGGTGGGTACGGCAGATCATTAAGTAGGGCATATAGACACACGACAGTTCGTGCGCCTGATGCTCCTTCAGCATCCTAAATATCTGGCTCTATGTAAAACGTGCTGTCTCCGGTGGACAGATCTTACTTCAAATCGAGGATATTTCAGGAGCCACAGATCAGGCCTGAGAGGGCCCTACATTAAGATGAACCGACAATAGTAGAATTTTCTAAATCTAGAAAATATAATTTTATCAAAAATGATAACTGTACATTTACTTTGCCATTCCACCGGCTGACATACCAGGAGAAACAATTGTAGTAATCAAATTAAAGAATTTATAAAATTTATTACTTGATGCATTAGCTACATAAATTAAATCTCTATTATGCATCATAAATCTTTGTGCCAAAAAATAGTTGCTAGGATTCATCATATCCAGTTGATAGACTACCGGTGCAACCGATGCATCATTATCGATTGGCAGCCCAAGGCGACGTAGTATATCCGCTTTTTCATATCGAAACACATACACAGCATTAGGATCAGCCCGTGAATCCAGGGGCCCTCCCAAACGGGCCATCGCCTCTGCCATGCTCAGCGTAGGCAAAGTGAAGCGGGTTTGGGTAATATGACCAGTTGCACCAAATACAGAAAAGGTACGAGGCTGGAATATTACCTGGACTCGATCACCCGGTTGCATGAGAATATTCTGGGCCGGGTCATTTTCAATCATCTTAAGCGGAAGTTCGGCAATCCGCCCATTACGTATGAGTCTAATTGTATAATCTTCATCAGACTGGCTGGTATGATCTTCACCACCGGCCAGAGCAATCACATCAAGAATACGCTCACGATTAGGTGTCAGGGGGATACGGCTTGGCATCCGTACTTCCCCATATACCATGACCGAATTGGCAATATCGGCAACAATCCTGACCACAACTTGTGGCGATTGAGATTTCTGCTTAAGTCGAGTTAGAATGGCATCGGCTACTTGGTTCGTGGTCATGCCGGCTACATGGATTTCCCCGGAAAAGGGCACAAGAATATTGCCCTCTCCATCAACAACCACAGGTGGTAACGTAGAAGAAGACGAGGTAGCAGGCAAGGTACCCGTTCCAGAAGAACTGGACGCGGCCATGGTTACACTACTGGCGCTAAAGAGCGAACTACCCACCTCGTACACTGAAACCTGCAGAACATCACCCGGACCAACCGTATCATTCTTACCATGGTCGATCGACGTATTATCGATATCCAGACTGCTGAAAAGCGCCGGGCTTTCGCTATCCAGCAGCGTAATAAGGTCCGGACTGATTTGGACAATCCCGTAGCCGACGGTATTTTTTTTCGGATTTCGCTGAGCCTGATTGACCTGTGCTTCCGTAGGGCCACTATCCGGCAGGGAGTTACATCCGGCCAAAAGCAGGAGCACCCCACCCATTGCAACCAAGCGACTCCGACTACGAGCACGATGCTGAGTGATACTCAGATCTTTCAGGAAACACGTGATGGTCAATGTAACACCCTGGCTAGAGGTTATGAGCGGGCAGACAATTTGGCTGAGTGAAACACACATCCATAGCGAGAAATAAACTGACAAGCGATCCTTTTATCAGTTCAGATTCTGACTGACCATACACATATTGCCCCACCCTCAATCGGCACGAAGCAGCATTTTGCCGTAAAAAATGGATATAACCGTAACACCGAATGACATAGGTCGACAGGTAGGGCAGATCAATACACAGAGCGAAAGCACGGCGAAGAATGCCCTGCCATAGCCGCTACCACTACCAGATTTCTGCTCTTGGACTTTGATCAGACAGCAGAAAACGTATATCGTGCGCTGCCAACCCGATGAACGGCCACAACGCGATCCAACAGGAAGAAAAATCAATATTTCATCCCCCCTTATAAAATAAAATATTTTATAAATAAGGTGTTTAATGCAAACTATACTTTATATTTATATTGTTATAAAATTTTTTCATACGCGATGCTTGCGAATTAACAGAAAAAAACTTGGCTCTTTCCCTTCCTGATTGACATAGAGCACGCCGCGTATCCATATCCATTTCGTCCAATGCACGAATGGCTTCGCCCATCTGTTCAAGATCCAGTGGATTGACCAGTAATGCAGCCCCACCTGATACTTCTTCGGTGGCTCCGCCGCTAGATGTCATGACGGGAACATTAAGGGACATAGCTTCAATAATAGGAAGACCAAACCCTTCTGCCAAGGAAGGAAAAAGCAATGCCCGCGCTTCCGCTATCGCCCGAAGCAGGGAATGGCGGGCACACCAAGGAACACGGATAACTTGCTGCTGACCATGCACCGGAGACAGATCGGGACGGTCATCTCCATCTGGCCCGATGATAACAAGAGGACGGGTAGTCCTGCTTATGCCGTGGGCGATAACAAGGCGGCGGATATTTTTTCGCGCTTCCACGCGCCCTACACAAACAAATGCATCCGCTGGTGCGACAGGTTCAGCTTTTGGCAGCAACCGCGCTTCCTCGTTAGTTATACCTGCACACTGGTACAAATTCGTAATTAATTTTCCATTTATACCAAGATTTTCAATAATTTGCTGTTTAACTGTTTCTGTGACCGTTATAATATGATCTGAATTTTCTGCAACAGAACGTAATACCTTCTTCATCCTGAGTGGATTTATGCCAGTAAGATCAGAATTAATTATCGGTATTATATCATGTATTGTAGTTATATTGACAGAATTCATGATTTTTATCGGAAGCGGATAAGTCCAGTGCATGATGGTTGGCGGTGCCGGAGTCTTCAAGCACAAAGGCTTGCCAAAACACCGCAAATGCGTGTTGCCCATACGGAACATATAGGGAAGATAAGGATGTCCATCCCGATCCCGCCTTATCTTGACCCATGGCCCCAAGGCCCTCAGAATACAAGAAATGGCTGTAAGAGCATTAGGGCGTGCTGGCGTTGCAACTTCCCCTCCAAGGGTCAACCGCAGGAAATCCGGCGTAATGCCCATCTGTTCAAGCGTGCTGGCAAGCCCTGCGGCATAGGTTGCAACCCCAGTCCCCCCAGACAGTGCTGTGCCACGTGTATCAATCCATACGTCTGGCATATGCCACCCCATATCCGGTATCTGGGTGCATGCCATATTCTAGCTTCAGATAACCTACTCCTGAGCAGTCATTCACCCAATGGAGCAGGTCAATACCCCATCCATACGCCTGTTTACAATGCGGCAGACAAACCTATTTCCCTGCCTGTTCGGTAAAATTGATCTTGCCCCGAACGTGCTCTCAGTTTTAAGTTAGGATCTGTGGGTTATTGACATGCTTCCCGAATCTTGGCCAGCGCGACTGGAATTTTGGGGGGCCAAGGCTCAACCGACAGGAGCGATATTGGCGGCTTAATTACCGATGGTACGGTATGCGGTCCGGACCTCATTATCATCCTAACGCCATGATTCCATTTGTGTCCGGGCGTCGTCAAGGCTCATGAACCAGTGCGTGTTCAGACACTTGCGCCCGTGCTGAAAGGCTATCTGGACCCGACGCAGACCACAGGGTTGCCGTTCACGCGCCTGACCGATTCAATCCTGACCTCCAGCGTGAAGCTGATGCACGCAGAACCCGGTTCAGTGGATGACCAAACGGATATCCAGAACGGAACGTCGCATCCGAAACGCCCGCCTTCCGGCAGACCTCGGCAACAGGCGTACCTCCCCGTCGGCCTGCTTCTATACAAACGCGATCTGCGCTTCAGTAAACTTCGATACCTTCATGAAACTCTTCTCATCCCGGCTACGGGATCAGTAAGTGAAGAATTCTAACTCGCAATGGATGTGTTTTTCGGAGAGCACGTCAAAAATGTACTCAGACTGTCAAAACCCGATCACCGCATCCCCACCAAAGGTGAACATGCCATTGTTCCGCCCGCCATTGAACGGTGTGCTGCCATTGAGCGAACGGTCAAAGCGGATTTCCGGGCGGATCTGGAACACGCGCACATGGTGCCCGAGGTTCGGGCGATAGCTCATGTTCAGCGTCATTTCGCCATAGGTCGTGCCGTGGCTTGAAGAAGATGGCCCGGCCATGACCATCCCACCTGTACCGGCAATGGCTTCCATATAAGAGTTGTTGCCGATGAAGGTGGCAACCATGGAATTGTTGTTATCGCGGTAGATTTCACCACGGTAGTTGAAGGTCAGGCTGTCATTGACCTTGTAGCTCAGGAAACTGACAAAGCTTTCCGCATCCGCCCCCGCAAACTGCCCGCGGGCACCGATGCCGCGCACGCCCTCATCATGCAGGTAATTGAACTCGGCCGTCAGCGTCAGGCGGTCATTGACCTGATAGGTGGCGTTGATGTCGTTCCAGAAGCGGTTGGCGTGGTTGGCTTCGTAGTGACCGACCAGACGCCATGAATCCTCCGGCCCCACGCGGCTCAGTTCCACGATCTTCAGCTTGCCATGGGCCAAGTTGTTCAGGTTGAAGCCGAAATAGCCAGCAGGCGCATTGTTGTTGTCCGACCGGCCAAAGGTTGTCTGGTTACCGGTATCAATGCCGAAGGTCACATCCACCATAGGGGTTACGTGCCAGTTGAACATCGCCCCCACATGCTGGAACGGCACGGAATATTCGGATGTATAGGCCAGTGTGTAGAACGCGCGGGAGGCGGGATCGAGCCCTTCAACCCCCATCGGGGCCTGCAGGATGCCCGCCTGCATGTCCAGCCCCCCCTTTGTTACCCACGGCAGGTGCACATCCATATGCGCCTGTGCGGGGATGAGTTGGTAGCGGTTGCTCCATTCCCGGTCACTGATACCCACCAGATGGTAGTAACGGGCATCGGAGCCGTACATCGCTTCAAGCGTAAAGCCGACCTGGTATTTGTTAACGCTGGAGTCGATCGCCTTGCTCAGGGTGAATTCCAATTGGTTCAATTGTACCTGATTGGCATGGTCGGCAAAGAAGTCGCCAAAGTTGTAGCCGGGCTGGGGGCGGGCGGGGTTAGCCATGATGCCGCCTTCGATCTGGCCGGTCAGGGTAATGTCCTTGAGCCAGCGCGTAACCCCGCTATCGGGCTTCAGCCCGGAGAAGACCTGCACCTGTGCTTTTGCGGCAGAAGAGAGTGCCGTCAATCCCGTGGTGACGGCCAGGATATACCCAATCTTGCAACCTGGTTTCATGGCAACCGCTCCCCTGTATGGCAGACCCGGATTGCATCCCAATTGATGCATATTCCTGACAAAATATGAACTTTATTTTATGTTATTTCATCCTCCTGAGAAAACGAAATCCACCGGAATAATTCTTTATCCGCATCGTATTGCAATTAAGCAACGTCTACTGGTTCTTGCCCAGCCACCCCCGACGCCAGAACCAGAGCAGTGGCAGGACCACTGTTGCTGCCATAAGAGCAAGGGAATACCAGTAGCCGTATTTCCAGTTCAGTTCCGGTATATCATGGAAGTTCATGCCATAGATTCCCGCTACCAGCGTGGGAGCCACGCCAATGAAGCTGACCACGGTCAGGATCTTCATGCCGTTATTCTGCTCGATACTGATAAAGCCCAGCGTGGCATCCAGCAGGAACTGCACCTTATTTGCCGTCTGTGAGACAAAATCGTTCAGGGACCGGATATCACGCTCCACAGTACCCAGCCGTGCCTGCAACCGATCGGACAGGTCATGGCGCTTGTTCTCGCCCAGAAAGATCGAGATCCGCTCCAGTCCCAGCAGGCTGTCCCGTACGGAAGACCCCAGATCGCCCGATCGCCCCACCCGGCGCAGCATATTGCGCAACAAAGTCGCTGCCTGCGCCTGGCCCGGCTGCTCGGACTGGAACACATCACGCGACATGCCATCAAGCGACTGACCCAGATGCTCCAGAATATCGGCCAGCCGGTCCACCACAGCCTCCAGCAGCAGGATTCCGGCTTCGTTGGCGCTTAATGGCGTAGTCTGGCCAGCCACCTGCCGGGCCACCACGTCAAACGCGCTGAATCCGGTATAGCGGATGGTCAGCAGCCGCTCGTGCATGAGCACAAACCCAACGGGGGAGACAAAGAAATCATCCGGTGTCTTGCGCACCAGAGGCGTAGAGAGATAAACGGCATCGCCTTCCATGAACAGGCGCGATGAACTCTCGATCTCATCGAGCTGGGAACGGGTGGGAATGCGCAGGCCGGTCACCTCGGCGGCAAGAGCTTCCTCCTCTGGCGTGGGGTTGAGCAGGTCAAGCCAGGCAGCACCTGCGCCATCGGCTGCTGTGCTCACGGTCCGAGCCGGAGCGCCCGGGCGATGCGCTAGAAACATGGGCTGTCTTTCGTCTGTTCCTGTAAGATGTCCATCCATCACGCGGCAGAAAACATGTCAAATCATGACACGCGCCGCGCATGGCCGGGGGGCTGGTATTTTGCCGCTATTGGGTTCAAAACCGGCAGGCGGCCCGGGACGGCTGCATGAAACTGTAGCACAAAGCCACGCCCCTATTTCCTGCGGAGTAGCGAAGTTGAGCGCAACACAGACACCGGCAGGCACCAACAGCCTGCGCAGCGGCCCTGACCATCGCGGCCGTTTTGGCATTTTTGGCGGCCGTTTCGTGGCCGAGACCCTGATGCCGCTGCTGGCCGAACTGGAAACCGCCTACCGGGCCACCCAGGCGGACCCCGAATTCCGTCGCGAGCTTGATTACTACCTGAAAGATTACGTAGGCCGTCCCAGCCCGCTGTGGTTCGCACGCCGCATGACCGAAGAACTTGGCGGCGCCAAAATCTACATGAAGCGCGAGGAGCTGAACCATACCGGCTCCCACAAGCTCAACAACGTCATGGGGCAGATCCTGCTGGCCCGCCGCATGGGCCGCACCCGCATCGTGGCCGAGACGGGCGCAGGCCAGCATGGTGTGGCCACCGCCACCGTGTGCGCGCTGTTTGGCATGAAATGCGCGATCTACATGGGGGCGACCGATGTGGAGCGACAGAAGCCCAACGTATTCCGCATGAAGCTGCTTGGTGCCGAAGTGGTGCCGGTTACCGCAGGTGCCGGCACGCTGAAGGATGCAATGAACGAGGCCATGCGCGACTGGGTAACCAATGTGCATGACACCTACTTCCTTGTCGGCACGGTAGCCGGTCCGCACCCCTATCCCGAGATGGTACGCGACTTCCAGTCCATCATCGGCGTGGAAACGAAAGAACAGATCATGGAAGCCGAAGGCCGCCTGCCCGATGCGATCGTGGCGGCCATTGGTGGCGGGTCGAATGCCATGGGCATCTTTCACCCGTTCCTTGATGACCCCGAGGTGAAGCTGATCGGCGTGGAAGCCGCAGGCTGCGGGCTTGACAGTGGTCTTACCGCCGCCTCCATCGAACGCGGGCGCCCCGGCGTGCTGCACGGCAACCGCACCTACCTGATGCAGGATGAAGACGGACAGGTGACCGAGGCGCACTCCATCAGCGCCGGCCTCGACTACCCCGGCGTTGGGCCCGAACATTCATGGCTCAACGATATCGGTCGTGCGGAATATGTGGGGGCAACCGATCAGGATGCTCTGGACGCCTTTCAGCTGTGTACCCGCACCGAAGGCATCATTCCCGCGCTGGAAAGTGCGCATGCCATCGCCTATGCCGCGAAGATCGCGCCGGACATGGCGAAGGACAAAATCCTCGTGGTCAACATTTCCGGCCGGGGGGACAAGGACATCTTCACCGTAGCCGAACGCCTGGGAGTAAAACTGTGAGCCGCATCGCCCGCCGCTTTGCCAGCCTGCGCCAGCAGGGCCGTGGCGCCCTGATCCCCTATGTCGAGGCCTGCGACCCCGATTACGATACCGCGCTTGCCATCCTGCGCGGCATGCCGGGCGCGGGTGCCGACCTGATCGAGGTGGGCGTGCCCTTCTCCGACCCGTCCGCCGATGGCCCGACCATCCAGAAGGCCGCCCTGCGCGGGCTGAAGGGCGGCTCGAACATGAAGCGCGTGCTGGAAATGGTGCGCGCCTTCCGCGAAGGCAATGACGAGACGCCGATCATCCTGATGGGCTACACCAACCCGATCGAAGCCTACGGGCCGGAACGCTTCTGCGTGGATGCACACAAAGCGGGCGTGGACGGGCTGATCGTGGTCGACCTACCGCCGGAAGAAGCCGACCTGCTGGCAGGACCAGCAGCGGCAGTCGGGCTAGACATCATCCGCCTTGTCGCCCCCACCACGCCGGATGCGCGGCTGCCGGTCGTATTCAACGGCGCATCGGGGTTTGTGTATTACGTCAGCATTACCGGCGTAACCGGCACCCGCACCGCCAGCACCGATGAACTGGCCCACGCTCTGCCGCGCCTACGCAAGGCGACGGACCTGCCGATTGCCATCGGTTTTGGCATCCGCACGCCGGAACTTGCCGCCAATGCCGTGCGCGTGGCTGATGCCGCCGTTGTGGCCTCCGCCCTGCTCAACACGCTTGAGGGCACGCTGGACGCAGAGGGGAAGGCGACCGCCCGCACCATACCCGCCGTGCTGAACCAGTTGCGCGGCCTGGCCGATGCTGTGCATGCTGTCAGCAAGACCGCCTCAGAATAGTAAAAGTTTTTGGGTGCCGCCTTTTTCAAAAAGGCGGTGTCTTTTTGAAGTTTTTTGAAAAAAGCTTCACCAAGAACTTTCTTATGACCTGCAGGACGTTTCACCGGCAACTTTCCGGGAGACGCCCTGCAATGACAATCTGGCCCAATCGTTCATCTGCCTGTATGGAACAGGCCTCCAGAAAGCTTAAGGGAGAGGCAAAATGAGCTGGCTGACCGAATATGTCCGTCCCAAGATCCGCGGCCTGCTCAAGCGGGAAGTGCCGGACAACCTGTGGACCAACTGCGAATCATGCGAGCAGATGATCCTGACCAAGGACCTGCACAAGGCGCTGAACGTGTGCCCGCATTGCGGTCATCACATGCGTGCCAGCGTGGCAGAGCGGCTGGAATGGACCTTCGATAACGGGGAATACACCCGCATCGAACTGCCCAAGGTTGCGGTTGATCCTCTCTCCTTTCGTGACCGCAAACGCTACACCGACCGACTGAAGGACGAGCGCGCCAAGTCGCAGCTGGACGAATCCATGGTCGTGGCCCATGGCCAGATCGGTGGCCACAGCGCGGTTGTCGCCGTCATGGCGTTCGAGTTCATTGCGGGCACGATGGGCGCGGCATTGGGTGAGGCATTCATCGCCGCCGTCCGCCTGGCCATCCTGCAGCAGGCTCCGCTGGTGGTGTTCACCGCATCAGGTGGGGCGCGCATGCAGGAAGGCATGATCAGCCTGATGCAGATGCCGCGCACCACCGTGGCGGTAGACATGCTGCGCGATGCCGGGCTGCCCTATATCGTGGTGATGACCAACCCGACCACGGGCGGCGTTTCCGCATCGTTCGCCATGCTAGGCGACATACAGATTGCCGAACCCAATGCACTGATCGGCTTTGCGGGCCAGCGCGTGATTGAGGATACGGTGCGCGAAAAGCTGCCCGAAGGCTTCCAGCGCGCGGAATACCTGCTTGATCACGGCATGCTGGACATGGTGGTCAAGCGTGGTGACCTGCACGAGACGCTGGGCCGCCTGATCGGCCAGCTCAACTACCGCCACATCACGCAGCACGCTGCCGCCTGATCCCAAACCTGGGCTTTCCTGCATGAACGCACGCACCCTCGGGCCGGAATTCGTTGGCCGGACCGGGCAGATCCTTGAACGGCTGAACCGGCTGTACCCGGCGCTGATCGACCTGTCTCTCACGCGGCTGGAAAACCTTCTGGCCCGCCTTGGCCACCCTGAACGCCACATGCCCCCCGTGGTGCATGTGGCGGGCACAAACGGCAAGGGCAGTACCTGCGCCTTCATGCGCGCTATTGCCGAAGCGGCAGGGTGGCGGGTGCATGTACTTACATCCCCCCACCTTGTGCATGTGACCGAGCGCTTTCGCATTGCAGGCCAGATCGTGCCCGAGCAGGAACTGGCAGCGGTGCTGGAGGAAATCGAGCAGATCAACGCCGATGCCCCGATTACCGTGTTCGAGGTGCTGACGGCGGCGGGTTTCATGCTATGCGCGCGCCACCCGGCGGAACTGGCCATTGTGGAAGTAGGGCTGGGGGGGCGGTACGATGCCACCAACGTGCTTCAGCACCCGGCGGCCTGTGCCATTACCGCCATTTCGATGGACCATGAGGCCTTTCTGGGCAACACGCTTACGGCCATTGCCACCGAGAAGGCCGGGATCATCAAGCCCGGCGTGCCCGTAGCCACCGGCCGCCAGCCTGCCGAGGTGATGGACGTGCTGGTCCGCACGGCAGATGAAAAGGCCAGTCCCCTGTACCGGCGGGACCATGACTGGTCGATTACCCCACATGCGGAGGGAACTGGCCTGCAGTATCGCGACGCTCATGGCACGCTTGACCTGCCGCTGCCCGGCCTGCCGGGTGCCCACCAGATTGACAATGCAGGGCTGGCCATTGCCACCCTGCGCGCCAGCGGTCTGGCCCTGCCCGATAAGGCATGGGCCGGCATTGCACAGGCAAGCTGGCCCGCGCGCATGCAGCGCCTGATGGGCAAACTGGCAGCGCTCCTGCCCGATAGCTGGGAGTTGTGGCTGGATGGCGGCCATAACCCCGGTGCGGGCGAAGTGCTGGCCCACGTCATGGCGGCATGGCCGGACCGGCCCACGCATCTTGTCATTGGCATGAAGCAGACAAAAGATGTCACCGGCTTCCTGGCCCCACTGCTGCCGGGTGCGGCCAGCATTCAGGCCGTGGCCGAAGAAGGCCAGCATCTGGCCCAGCCAGTGGCAGATATTGTGGCCGCATCAGGTGGCAAGGCCACTGCTGGCCCCACGCTGCATGCGGCACTGGCTCATCTGGCGGCGAGCGCAGGCCCCAATCCTGCTCCGGCGCGGGTCATCATATGCGGCAGCCTGTATCTGGCCGGCGTGGCGCTACAGCTTGATGGCTGGCAGCCGCACTAACTACTTAACAAAACAGAATAAAAGTTTTTGGGTGCCGCCTTTTCCCAAAAAGGCGGCGTTCTTTAAAGCTTTTTGAAAAAAGCTTCACCAGAAACTTCTTTACTGGTTATCGGGCAGCGGCCTGCCGCGACCGATCTCGCGCAGCGGCAGGCCAGCCATCAGGCGCTGCTCGATCTTTTCAAGCGGCATGTCCCGTGTTTCGGGAATGAAGCGCCATGTCACCAGCACGAAGAACAGGTTGAACCCGGCAAAAAGCCAGAAGGTCGGGCCGTTACCCAGCCATTGCAGCAGTGACAGGAAGCTCGCGCCCACGATCATATTGGCGATCCAGTTTGTGAGCGTGGAAATGGAAATGCCAAGGTCGCGGCCCTGCAACGGCTGCACCTCCGAACACAGCACCCAGATCAGGGGACCGGCCGACATGGCAAAGCCGGAGATGTAGATCAACAGCATGAACACCGCGATAATCTGCTCAGTCTGCCCCAGATGGGGCCGGTTGAGCATGAGCCCAAGGCAGCCCATGCCCACTGCCATGATCAGGAAGCCGGTATACAGGATCGGCTTGCGGCCCCAGCGGTCCACCAGCCCAATGGCGATGAAGGTGGCCAGCATGTTCACCAGCCCCACCATGGCCGTGCACCACAACTGCGCCGGGCCGACATAGCCCGCCAGCGCGAAGATCTTGGGCGCGTAGTACATCACCACATTCACGCCAGCGAGTTGCTGCATGACCTGAAGTATCATGCCCAGGAAGATGGAGCGGCGAAAATTGGCGTTGTTGCGCAAAAGACTCCAGCCGCGCTGCTTCTGCTGGAGCTGGCGGCTGATGTTCTGGATTTCCTGCATGGCCACGCCATGGTCGTTGCGCAGGTCCTCCAGCACAGCAAGCGCTTCCTTACGGCGGCCACGCATCATGAGCCAGCGCGGGCTATAGGGCAGGAACAACACGCCGACCAGGAACAGCACGCCCGGCACGGCGGCAACTGCAAACATGCCGCGCCAGTTGCCGGAATAGCTGAACATGGTGTTGCTGAGGAAGGCGATGAAGATGCCTGCCGTGATCATGAGCTGGTAGGTCGAGATCATGGCCCCGCGCGTCTGCTCGCTGGCAATCTCGGACAGGTAGAGCGGCGCAGTAAAGGCCGCAACGCCAATGGCCAGCCCCATGATCAGTCGGCCTGCAATCATGGACGGGACGGACCATGCCAGCGCGCAGGCCAACGAACCCGCAACGAACACGGCAGCTCCCACTAGCAGCGCGTGCTTGCGCCCGATCTGGTGCGACATCCACCCCCCGCACAGCGACCCTACGGCGGCCCCCGCCATCATGGCGCTGACAATCCATTCCTGCTGGAACGTCGTGGCATGGAAGTTCTTGGCCAGCAGATCCAGCGCACCGGAGATGACCCCGATATCCAGCCCGGACATGAGGCCCGCAAGCGCTGCCAGGCAGCCGATTATCAATGTGCGCAGCCGGGCCGTATCGAAACTGGCGGTGGCGGCTGTCTGATTGTCCATTATGGCCGGTCCTTTAAATATTTTTCTTGTTGCCGATGATCGTATCATTCGGAGCGGGTCAGGCCCGTCAGCAGAAAAAACGATACACCATATCTTCGCGTCCGGTCTGGATCTGATTCCAGCAGTTCATCGATTAAAAATCGTTTTACCCGAAAAACAACCAGGATTTCGCCACTATGCCCTGAAACGCCATCCGGTTCCATGACTTCCATCATGTTTGCAAGCCATGGCGCAACCCCGGGGCGTTCCGTCAGCACCAATGGCGCACGGGGGGAAAACACGACCGTGCCACGGGCCTCGATCGTCTCCATCTCGTCATGTTGGGTTACATGGTACAGGTAGCTGTCCGGGCCAACATCCGGCCGCCACCCCCGCATGTTGACCCGTGCCAGCCCCAAAGCTGCATTATCGAGATAGGTGAGCCTGCGCCCGGTTGCCGCAGGGGTGGCAAACAGGTCGGGCTGGGGCAGGGCGGACGACACGGGTGGGGGCGTGGCGTCCGGCCGCGATGGGCGCCGCCGTGCCCTGCGGGCGCGCGGCAGGGGCGCAAAAGGCAGCTCCCCCATCCCACCTTTTCGGCGTTGCGCCATGTCCGTGCCTCAATCCATGCCCGAAAACGGTTATGATCCGACCGGCCGGAAAGAACCGGTCAGGCGCAGGCGGCGCACACGCCTTCCGCCTCGATCGTGCTCTGCCTGACCGTAAAGCCGCGCGCACGCGTGACCTCGACCAGGGCTTTGAGGATATGCGGGTCATCCAGCTCCGTTACCCGCCCACACTGGCTGCAGATCAGAAACTGGGCGGCATGGACATGGTCGTGCCCGTGGCAGACATACCCCGATTCCAGCATGTGTCGGCAGCCCACAAAGGCAGACAGGCGTTCGATCTTGTGGATTAGCCCCTGCTCCATCAGGAAATCCAGTGCCCGGTAGACCGTGGGCGGAGCCACCGGCTTGCCCCGGCTTACCCGCAGCTGCTCCAGCAGGTCATAGGCCCCCAGCGGGCGATCAGCCACCAGCACCAGATCCAGCACAAGGCGACGCATTTCGGTCAACCGCACACCGCGCTCGTGGCACAAAAGGGCGGCCTGGTCGAGCAGGGCCTGCGTGCCCGCTTTGGCCCGGGAGCCAGCCGTATCCATCTGTATCGCACGGGTCACTGCACGCCCTCCTGTATCCGGTTGCCAGCAGGCCCCTGCGCGGGGGTGCAGGGATCAATCTGGCAGGTGATCCACCCACATGGCCATCAGCGCCACGAACAGGGCAAGCCCTGCATGTATCCAGATCAGCCCGCGCAGCGTCAAGACAGGAACCCTGCCCGCCTGCGTGCCCTGTGTATCCTGCATGCTCCACGTCCCCCAATCTGGTGTTCCGGTTGAGCCTACGCAGGAAGGCTGGATTTTCCCTTAAGAAGGAAGCAGGACATAAATCCCTGATAAGGAATAGAATTTTTTGGGTGCCCCCTTTTTTCAAAAAGGCGGCATTCTTCAAAGCTTTTTGAAAAAAGCTTCACCAAAAACTTCTTTATGATTGACCTGCGTTATTCGTGGGGCAGGGTGTGGTAGGTGCGATTGAAATAGACCAGTCCGCCGCGCGGCGTGCTGCTACGCAGGCTTTCCACCACGCCAAACATCACGCTGTGGGTGCCCACCTCCACAATACGTTCGATCCGGCAGTCCAGTGACAGCACGGATTCCTCCAGCACCGGGGCACCACTGGTCAGCGTGGACCAATGGCCAGAGCGAAAGCGCTCTGCCTGCTCCACAGGGCTTGCGAACACGCCCGAGATATCCTGCTGATCGCCTGCCAGCACGTTGATGCACATGGCCCCATCCACCCGAAAACGATCCCGCACACGCGAAGAGCGATTGAGGCAGGCCAGAACGGTCGGCGGCGTATCAGTGACTGAACACACGGCAGAAGCGGTAAAGCCCGCCGGATCTTCCAGCGTGCCAGTTGTCACGACATTTACCGCAGCGCCCAGCCGCGCCATGGCGTTACGAAAGGTAAGGGCGTCGATCCCCATAGTCTGCTTGCCTCGGTCGCTATTGCATGCCTGTGGTCCGCACGCAGCCGTGACGCGGGACAGAAGCCGGGGTAGCGCATTCTACCGTGAATGAACACCGCAAACGCGCAAGGAGTCGCACCATGGACCCTGAACTGATCGAGATCACCCATACCGGGCGGCTGGGCCGCATCACGCTCAACCGCCCCCGTGCGCTCAATGCCCTGAGCATGGACATGTTCCGCACCATTGGCACCAGCCTGCTGGCCTGGCGCGATGATCCCGCCATTGAGACCGTACTGCTGGACAGCGCCAGCCCCAAAGCCTTCAGCGCGGGCGGCGATATCCGCGCCATCCGCACCCGGCTGGAAACCGAAGGCGTGGCTTCTGCCGCCGCCCCCTTCCGCACAAGTTACCGGATGGCCTCCCTGCTGGCGGGTTATCCCAAGCCGGTCGTCTCCTTCATGGACGGGATTGCCATGGGCGGCGGCATCGGGCTGGGAGGGCATGTACGCCACCGGGTGGTGACCGAACGCTCCGTCCTTGCCATGCCAGAGACCGCCATTGCCCTGACACCGGATGCCGGTGGCTCGTACCTGCTTTCCCGCGCGCCGGGCCTGAGCGGGCTGCGCCTGGCCCTGACCGCAGGCCGCATGAACGCCACCGCCGCCCTTGCCGCAGGCTTTGCCGACCGGCAGGCGCGATCGGACCAGTTGGGTAGCATAAGGGACGCCCTGACCCGCCTGCCCGCAGGCGTGGTGATGGACAGCCTGCCGCCATGCCCCGCCCTTGATACAGGGCCGGATACGGCAGAGATTGCCCCCGTTTACAGCGCACCCGATGTGCCCGAACTGATGGGTCGGCTCAGCGCCCATGGCGCGGACTGGGCACAGGCGGACCTTGCCGCCATGCAGCGTGCCTGCCCGTTCTCGCTGTGCATCACCTTTGCCGCCTGGCACGCGGCACGCAGGCAGCCGGATCTGGACCATGTGCTGGAACAGGAATTCCAGCTTGTGTGCCACATGCTCGCCCGCCCCGATTTTGCCGAAGGCGTACGCGCCCTGCTGATTGACAAGGACAACGCACCCCGCTGGGCACCGGCCGACATTCGCGACGTTTCCCTGCACGAGGTTGCCGCCTGTCTGCACACCCGCACGGCCTTCTCGCTCGACCTGCCGCTGGCCTGTACGGATAGCAACTAATTATTATCACACGTAAGGTATATCAAAATGCCCTTTTCAAACCACTACCATCCCGCTACCCATCACAGCAAGCTAGGCACTGAATTCTATGACGTGGTGCAGGCTGCCCGTTTCCCCACCCACATTCTGCGCTACCGTAATGATGACGTTTCACCGCGCATCGGCCTCGACACGCTTGATAATGAAGAATGGGTCCGTCACTTCGGTCATTTCGACCCGCTGCCCGGCTCACTGCCCCAGCCGCTGGCGCTGCGCTACCATGGCCACCAGTTCCGGGCTTACAATCCCGATCTGGGGGATGGGCGCGGCTTCCTGTTCGCGCAGCTCATGGACGCAGTGGATGGCCGCCTGCTCGATATTGGCACCAAGGGCAGCGGCACTACGCCGTGGTCACGCGGTGGGGACGGGCGGCTGACGCTAAAGGGCGGCGTACGCGAGATCCTGGCCAGCGAGCAGTTGGAGGCGCTAGGGGTGCGTACCTCACGCACACTGAGCATAATCGAGACGGGGGAAAACCTGCACCGTGGTGATGAGCCTTCACCCACGCGCTCTTGCGTGCTGGCGCGGCTGAGTCATTCGCACATCCGCATCGGCACGTTCCAGCGCCTGGTGGCCCTTCAGGACACGGCCAGCCTGAAGGATCTGGTGACTTACGTGATCGAGACCTATTACCCCCATCTGGCCCATGAGGCCGATCCCGCCGCAGCCCTGTATGATGCCGCCACCACCCGTATTGCTGAAATGACGGCACAATGGATGGCGGCGGGATTCGTGCACGGGGTACTCAACACCGATAACATCAACTTGACCGGCGAAAGTTTCGATTACGGACCGTGGCGCTTCGTGCCTACATTCAATCCCACCTTCACCGCTGCGTATTTCGACCATTCCGGCCTGTACGCCTATGGCCGCCAGCCCGAGGCGATGATGTGGAATGTGGCCCGGTTGGGGGAGTGCCTGATCTCCCTTTCCTCCCTTGAGAATATCCAAAGTATATTTGATGATTTTTGGGATCGTTATGAACGTTTTCTTGATATTTCAGTGATCTTGCGCCTTGGCCTGAAAGAGATTTCAAGAAAATCTTCACGCAGCCTGCGCACTGATCTGTTTTCTTTCATGGAGGAAAGCCAGATTGGGTTTGAATTTCCGTTTTTTGACTGGTATGGTGGGATCAAGAGCCAGAAACGTGCTCTGTCAGGACCGCGTGCCAACTTCTATGCGCAGGACAGCTTCAGAACTTTGCAGGACTGGATCATGCAACATGAACCAGCGCCCGGCATTGCCCTGTCGCATCCGTATTTTCAGGGTGCAGGGCCACATATGATGCCGGTGGAAACGGTGGAAAACCTCTGGCAGCCCATCGCTACGGCGGATGACTGGTCCGCCCTGCACGATGCCATGCGCCAGATCGCCAGCATGAAGTCGGCCCTGACCCCGGCCCTGCGGCCCGACACCGCCACGCCGTAGGGGAACCAACCGGCGGGGCGCGAATTTATAACAAGCAAGAAAGGAAAAAGCCCCGCATGAACACCCAGATACCCACCGCCCAGCCAGACCAGCAGACCGAGCCACTACCCGATCTGTCACAGATCGACATTTCTCCCAACGCGCGCAAGACCCTGTGGCTCGCAGCCATCGTGGCCGCCATCTGTGGCGGCCTCTATGGTTACGATACCGGCATCGTCTCGGGCGCGCTGCTGCTGATCACGCATGATTTCCAGCTGAGCAGTTTCCTGCAGGAAATGGTGGCCTCCGCCATTCTGGCGGGCGCGGTCATCGGCTCACTGCTGACGGGGTGGATGTCGGAACATTACGGTCGGCGCAAATCCATCATGATCGTGACCGCGATCTTCGTGCTGGGTGCGCTGGCGTGTGCCTTCTCGCCCGATGTCTATACGCTCATCGCCTCACGCGTGTTTCTTGGCCTGGCTGTTGGTGGTTCCACGCAGGTGGTGCCGATGTACATTTCCGAACTGGCACCTGCCCACAAGCGCGGGCACATGGTGACCATGTTCAACATCGCCATCGGCATTGGCATATTCGCCGCCAACATCATCGGCTTTGCCGCGCGCGATGCATGGGGCTGGCGGCCGATGGTGGCGATTGCGGCCATTCCGGCGGCGGTGGTGTTCATCTCCATGTTCTTCCTGCCCAAAAGCCCACGCTGGGCGGCGGAACATGAAAGCTTTGATTCCGCACTGGAGCAGTTGCAGCGCATCCGCACATCCGAACGCGACATCCGCCGTGAGATGCGCCGCATCCACGCCAATGCGAATGAGGAAACCGACCCGCGCGACATCGGCTGGCGCGGCATCCGCCAGCCCTGGGTACGCCCGGCCCTGATCGCGGCCCTTGGCGTTGCCTTCTTCACGCAGGCGGGCGGCCTTGAGATGATGATCTATTACGCACCGACCTTCCTGTCTGATGCAGGTTTTGGCAGTTCCTCCGCCCTTATGGCCAGCATCGGCATCTCGATCATCTATCTGGTCATGACCATTCTGGGCTCGAACATCGTTGACCGGATTGGCCGCCGCCGTCTGGTGCTGGTCATGGGGCCGGGCAGCGTGCTCAGTCTGATCGGGCTTGGCATCATGTTCCTTGTACATCCGGCACCGGACAGTGTGGGCAGTTGGCTGATCATTGCCTTCATGCTGCTGTTCATGGTGTTCAACGCCGGTGGTATCCAGGTCGTGGGCTGGTTACTGGGGGCCGAAATGTTCCCGCTTTCCATGCGCGGCAATGCCACAAGCCTGCATTCCGCCATGCTGTGGGGCAGTGACCTGCTGGTAACCAGCACGGCACTGACACTGGTGACCAAGATCACGCTGGGCGGGACCATGTGGTTCTATGCCGGTGTGAACCTGCTTTCGGTCCTGTTCGTATATTTCATGGTGCCTGAGACGCGCGGCGCATCGCTTGAGGATATTGAAGAGGCACTGCGTGAAGGCCGCTTCCGCCCTACGCGCGGCAATACCGCCATTTTGGAAGAAGAAGAGTAACCAACTGTTTTTAAAAAGTAATGAAAGTTTTTAGTGAAGATTTTTGAAAAAAAGGCGGCACCCGAAAACTTCTTTCTTTTAAACACAGTCTCCAGAGCCCCTCCGGCCTGTTGCCCTGATAGAAGCTTTCCTGATTGCGGATCGGGAAAGCTTTCTTTATGCGGGCCGATGACTGGCCGGGCAGGGGCTTGCGCAATGCCGCGCCCCTGATCAGGATGCGGCTGGCAGCCACGGGAATGATGGACAGGTCATGATTGACAACATGCAGTTCGGGACCATCGCCGTGCTTGGCGATGTGATGCTGGACCGGTACATTTCCGGCACTGTCAGCCGCATTTCGCCCGAAGCGCCCATTCCCGTCGTGCTGCACGAAAAGCTCACCACCGTTGCGGGCGGTGCCGCCAATGTCGCGACAAATGCCGCAGCGCTAGGTGCACGGGTCCTGCTGACGGGCCTTGTGGGGGCGGACGAATTCGCACCTGAACTGATCCGCACACTCCGGCGCTGGGAACACATCAGCACCGACGGGCTGGTTACGGATGCAGGCCGCCCCACCATTACCAAGACCCGTGTGATGAGCGGCCGCCAGCAGATCGTGCGGATTGATAACGAGGACACCACACCACTCAACCCGGCCATTACAGCGCAGCTTGTAGAACAGGCCCATGCCGCCATTGACCGGGCCGATATCGTGGTCTGCTCAGATTATGGCAAGGGCGTGCTGAATGATGTTGTGCTGGCAGCGATCTTCGCGCGCGCCCATGCCTGCGGCATTCCGGTCATTGTCGATCCCAAGCGCAGTTCCTTCGCGGCCTATCGTGGCGCGGACCTGATCACCCCCAACCGCCATGAGTTGGCGCGCGCCACCGGCTTGCCGCTGGATACGGATGCGCAGGTAGTGGCTGCGGCACAGGTCGCCAGCGCCCAGTTTGGCGGCAACGTGCTCGTGACCCGATCAGATGAAGGCATGACACTATGGCAGACGGACGGAACCGTGACCCACGTTCGCGCCAAGGCTGCCGAAGTATTTGACGTATCGGGAGCAGGGGATACCGTGGTGGCAACGCTGGCCACTATTCTATCGGCTGGCCAGCCGGTCGAGACGGCAGTGACCATTGCGGGCACAGCGGCCTCGATCTCGGTGGGCAAACTGGGCACGGCCACGGTCTCACGCGCGGAACTGGGCCGGGCGCTGATGCGCGATACACAGGATTCTGGAAAGCTGGTTACACTGGCGCAGGCTGCCGCCATTACCAGTGACTGGCGGCATCATGGCATGCGGGTCGTGTTTACCAATGGCTGTTTCGACCTGCTGCATCCGGGACATATCTCCCTGCTACAGGCAGCGGCGGCAACGGGGGACAAACTGATTGTCGCCCTGAACACGGACCATTCCGTCAAGCGCCTGAAAGGCGAAAGCCGCCCCATTCAGGATGAACAGGCACGCGCCGCGGTAATCGGCGCACTACGCGTGGTTGATCTGGTAGTACTGTTTGATGAGGACACGCCACTGGAAGCCATCCGCACCATCATGCCCGATATTCTGGTCAAGGGTGCTGATTACCGCGAAGATCAGGTGGTGGGCGGCGATATCGTCAAAGCTGGTGGCGGGCGCGTGGTGCTGGTTGATATCGTATCGGGCCGATCCACTACCGCTCTTGTCAAGGCTGCTGCCCGCCCCTGACAAACGGATAAGAAGTTTTTGGTGAAGCTTTTTCCAAAAAGCTTCGAAAGACGCCGCCTTTTTGAAAAAAGGCGACACCCAAAAACTTCTGTTCCTTATTGATGTTTCCAGCTCACACCACAGGCGCATCCGCCTTCAGTTCAACTTTGGGAATGGAAGAGACAGGCAGCCCGAACACCTGCTGGTAAAAGGCCAGTTCCAGTTCCCACGCCTGCCGGATGGTCGTTTCCTGCCTGAATCCATGGCCCTCGCCCGCAAATTCATACAGCGCGCAAGGCACACCCTGCGCCCGCAGGGCCGCCACCATGGACTCCGCCTGTGCGGGCGGCACCACTTTGTCATCCAGACCTTGCAGGAACAGGACTGGTACCCTGATATCCGCCACCTGCGTAATGGGGGAACGGGCCAGATAGGTAGCTTCATCGGCAGGGTAGGGGCCGACCAGCGTATCAAGATAGCGGGATTCAAACTTGTGGGTATCGCACGCCAGTGCCCGCAGGTCGGTCACACCATACAGGCTGGTGCCTGCGGCAAACAGGTCCGAACGCGCAAGGGCCAAAAGCACCGTAAGCCCGCCCGCACTGCTACCGCGTATGACGATGCGGGCTGGGTCCACCCACCCCGCATCGGCCAGATAGTGGCAGGCGGCAACGCAGTCATCCACATCCACCCCCCCCCACTGGCCCTCCAGCCGCTGACGATAGGCGCGGCCAAAGCCGGTGGACCCCCCGTAATTGACATCAACCACCGCGAACCCGCGCGAAGTCCACCATTGCACCTTGAACGAAAACGCCGTGCTGGCCCGCCCGGTGGGGCCACCATGGGCCATGACAACCAGCGGTGGCTTCTCACCCGCTTCCCCACGATAGCGGGCGCTGGCCGGGGCATAAAAAAAGGCGTGTCCTGTCCCTTCCTTGCCCGGCAGGGGGAAGCGAACCGTCGTGGCGCGGGCAATATCATCTGTTGCAAGGGGGAGCGTAGCCGCACGGCGCAACACATGGACCGCCTGCCCCGGCTGGCCACAGACCACCGCCGCTGCATCATCGGGCGGTGCATCGAGCCATGCGAACCCACCCCCTGCAACCGGAAGCGGGCAGGCTGACGGATGGCCCAGCGCCAATGGTGTTACCGCACCATCACGGATGGACACCATGCGGGGTTCGCCCTCGCTGATGACCATGGCGAGGATGCTGCCGTCATCAAGCGGCACATAGCTGCGCAGGCCAAACACCCAGTGCGGCTGGCCGATCTCGGCCTGCATGGGGGCCAGCGCCACCGGGGCCGCACCGGTCGTATCAAAGCGGTAGAGGTTCCACCACCCGCTGCGATCCGACAAGGCAAGCAGGTGTCCATCGCGGTCCCAGCAGGGTTCGATCACGGATTCCGGCTGCCCGTCCTCCCCGGCAACACTCCACGGTGCGGCAAGGCGGGGCGGGTCATCACCTTCCTGCAGCAGGGAGGCCGCGCGCAGGCGCGTGCTGTCCCACGGCATGGCCGGATGGTCCCATTCGATCCACGCCAGGTACCGCCCATCGGGCGAGGGGCGGGGAGAGGACAGGAAATCCGGTCCCATCACCAGTGGCGTGCCGGTGTTGAAGGCCGGGTCACTGGTATCCATGCAGTCCAGCACGACAATGGCGGCAGCCGCTTCCTCGTCCTGCGCGCGATGATCTTCACGCACGCAGAAGACGAAGCGCCCGTCAGGGCTGAAGGTCAGGTCGGCATAACGCAGGCCCGCACCCGTGCACAGGCAGCGCGACTGCCCGCCTTCCATCAGCCACACGCTGCCATCGCGCCGGTTGCTGAACACGATGCGCCCCCGGCACACGGCATAGGCGCCACCGCCGTACTCATGCACGCGGGTGCCGACATCAAAGGGGGCAGGGGTCATGTCCGCCACATGGCCCGCGCGGGCGCGGACCAGCACGCGGCGCCCCGCTTCGGTCGGGCGGCCTTCCACCCAGTACACATCACGCCCGTCCACCCGTACATCGGACAGGGAGACCGTCTTTCCCGCCACCAGTTCCGCGCTGACGGGCGAGTTCCAGGTGCCATAGGGGGCTGTTACGGGGCCGGGCCTGTCGCTGCCGCCGGACTGGGTCATGTGTGTGCTCCTGGCATTTGTGCGTGACAATGGGATCGGGATTGCGCAAACCGCGTTTCACGCTCTGGGTCCGTACCCTACATAATCCTTTTCTTTATGACAGGTAATCCGCTGCTCCAGCATCTTGAACATCTTTTCCAGCATTACGGCTACGGGGTGATTGGCGTCACCATTATGCTGGAAAGCATGGGAATTCCGCTTCCGGCGGAGACCCTTCTCATCTCCGCCTCCATCTACTGCGCCGCCACCCACAAGATGAACATCACATGGGTGGCAACGGCGGCCATCATCGGGGCGATCATGGGGGATAACCTTGGCTACCTGATCGGCCGGTGGCTGGGCTACCCCCTGCTTGAGCGCTTGGGGGGCAGGGTAGGTCTTACGCCCACCCGCCTGCAAGCCGGGCGCTTCCTGTTCAGGCGGTATGGCGGAATTATCGTGTGCCTTGGGCGGTTCATCGCCATACTGCGCGTGTTCGTGGCGCTGCTGGCGGGTGCGAACCACATGCCGTGGCTCCGCTTTCTCGTGTGCAATGCAGTGGGGGGGGCGGTGTGGGCGGGCGGATATGCCTATGCGGCCTATTATCTGGGTCACAAAATAACGCGTATTTCCGGGCCGGTGGGCATAACACTGGCGGCCTGTAGCGCGGTGGTGGCAGTCGGTGTTGTGATTTTCCTGCGCAGGCAGGAACACCGCCTGACCGCCGAGGTGGAAGCCGCTGCCCGGCGCGAGATGGAACAGTCACAGCAGGAGGGTGAGACATGACCAGACACTGGAGCCTGAAACAGGCACCCCGCATGGATGGCCGTCTGGCCCTGGTAACGGGGGCCACGGGCGGACTGGGTTACGAGACAGCACTTGGTCTGGCCAGCCGTGGGGCTACCGTCATGCTGGCAGGCCGCAACCCTGAAAAGGGCATGGCCGCATTGGTACGCCTGCAGGGTGACGTACCGGGAGCCAAGGCCTCCTTCCGCCTGCTGGATGTGGCCAGTCTGTCTTCCATTGCCACCTTTGCCCACGAACTGGCGCAGGAAACCGACAGGCTGGATGTGCTGGTCAACAATGCAGGCGTGATGGGCACGCCGCGCCGACTGGAAACGTGCGACGGGTTTGAACTCCAGTTCGGCACCAATTTCCTTGGACCCTTCGCGCTCACGGCCCGGTTGCGTCCATTGCTGTGCGCCGCACCGCAGGGGGGGCGGGTGGTCACGGTGGCCAGCCTTGCCGCCCTTGACGGGCAGATCGTGTTTGATGACCTGCAGGCCCGCAGGCGCTACGCCCCGTTCCGCGCGTACCGACAGAGCAAGCTGGCCGACCTGATTCTGGCGCTGGAACTGGACCGACAGGCCCGCACCCATAACTGGAACCTGCATTCCATTGCCGCCCATCCAGGCTGGGCCATGACGGATATTTCCACCAGCCGCCTGTCCACAAAACAGGGATTGCAGGAAAAGCTGACCCGTCTTGGCGCGGTCTGGGCGTTTAAGCTGATGGGCCAGTCCGCCGCCCATGGCGCACTACCGATCGAATTTGCTGCTATGGCACCGGAGGCCCGCGATGGCGGCTATTACGGTCCTGACGGGCGCGGTGAACGGCGGGGACATGTGAGCGAGGCGTTCATTCCCCCTGCCGCGCGCGATCTGGGCATAGCCCGGCGCTTGTGGCAGGTGGCCGAGCGGCTGACCGGCACATCGCTATCGTAATCAGCTGATAGAAGTTTCTGGGTGCTGCCTTTTTTCAAAAAGGCAGCGTTTCTGAAGCTTTTTGGAAAAAAGCTTCACCAAAAACTTCTTTTCCTTCAACGGCGGGTGAAGGTCCAGTACAGCGGCTTGCGACCGGCAGCAAAAGCTTTTGCCTCATAGCGGGTCGGCGGCCAGCCTTCGGGGCGGACGGTAGCGGGCGGTGCCGTCTCGAACAGGTCCTGCGCACTCATCACTTCCTCCACCCATGCCTGATAGGTGGGATCATCACTTGCCACGCGCCAGGTCGCACCAGGGCGCAGGATGCGGGCGGCCATCTTTACCGTCTCGGGGTGGACGAAGCGACGCTTGGCATGGCGCGACTTGGGCCACGGATCGGGGAACATGAGGAACAGCCGGTCGATCGAGGCATCGGGCAGGCCGCGCAGCAGGATACGCGCATCTTCATCCCAGATCCGCAGCATGTCGGGCACGGGCGCCGTTGCTTCCTCATCATCAGGCACGACACGCGACAGCAGGGAACACAGGCCGTTCTCGAACACCTCACACGCAATATAGCCCACATCGGGGTTGGCTGCGTTCTGGGCCAGCGAATGCTCGCCCCCGCCAAAACCCACTTCCAGCCAGATCTGCTTTGGCGCATGGCCAAAGGCTGAAGCCGGGTCCGCTATCGCCGCCTCGGGGAAACGCATGCGCGGCAGGGTCTGGTCCAGAAGCCGCTGCTGGCGGGGGCGCAGCGGATGGCCGCGCTGGCGCCCGTAAAGCCGTTCTGGCGATGCCTTTACATCCACGGAGGCGGTCATGTGTCCGAAAATCCTGCTCCTGCTGCCGTAGTGCACGGCATGATTGAAAAACGCAGCGGGGGCCGCCACGACCGGCTTTTGCAAGCAGTCATGGCAGGCCCCCGATAACTAAAGAAGTTTTTGGTGAAGCTTTTTTCAAAAAGCTTCAGGGAACGCCGCCTTTTTGAAAAAAGGCAGCACCCAAAAACTTTTATTATTTTTTAGCGGTTGAAGGCACCACGCAGGGCATCGACCAGATCGGTCTGCTCCCATGTGAAATCGTCCTTCGCCGCATCCGGCGTACGGCCAAAGTGACCGTAAGCGGAGGTCTGGGTGTAGATCGGGCGGTTGAGGCGCAGGTGCTTGCGGATGCCGCGCGGGCTGAGGTCCATGACCTCACGCAACACGCGACCCAGCTTTTCCTCGTCCACATCCTTGCCGGTGCCGTCCAGGTCAACATAGACCGAAAGTGGGTGCGACACGCCAATAGCGTAGGAAACCTGCAAGGTGCAGCGATCGGCAAGGCCGGCAGCCACGACATTCTTGGCCAGGTAGCGGCAGGCATAGGCGGCCGAGCGGTCAACCTTCGTCGGGTCCTTGCCCGAGAACGCGCCGCCACCATGCGGGGCCGCGCCACCATAGGTGTCCACAATGATCTTGCGCCCGGTCAGGCCGCAGTCACCATCCGGCCCGCCAATGACGAAGATGCCGGTGGGGTTGACGTAGAACTCGCTCTCCGGCGGCATCCAGCCCTCGGGCAGGACATCACGCACGATGCTGCCCAGCTCCTCACGGATGGTGGCCTGGCTGGCCCCTTCAACGTGCTGGGTGGAGATCACGACAGAGGTGGCACCCACCGGCTTGCCATCGACATAGCGCAGGGTGACCTGGCTCTTGGCGTCAGGCTGCAGTGCTGCCGCACGCGGGTCGCCCGCCTTACGCAGGTCACGCACGCGATGGAGAATGTCATGCGCATAGAACAGCGGCGCCGGCATCAGGCTTTCGGTCTCACGCGTGGCGAAACCGAACATGATGCCCTGGTCGCCTGCGCCTTCGTCCTTCTCGCCCGCGCTGTCAACGCCCACGGCGATATCGGCGGACTGCGCGTGGAGATGGTATTCCACCTCGGCATTGCGCCATGAGAAACCGGCCTGATCGTAGCCGATATCCTTCACCGCATCACGCGCGCCTTCGATCAGCAGTTCGGGAGTGACAGAGGCCGGCCCACGGACTTCACCCGCCAGGATGATGCGATTGGTGGTGACCATCGTTTCGCACGCAACGCGCGATTCACCGTCTGCCGTCAGGAATGCATCCAGAACGGTATCACTGATCCGGTCGGCGACCTTGTCAGGATGCCCTTCGGATACGGATTCCGATGTAAACAGAAAATCGCCTTTATTACGCATGATGGTCCTGTCTGCCTCATATGAAATAGGGTAATTGACGCCTGCGGAACCCGGCGCATGATCGCATGCGTTTGGCCGAAAGCAGTTCAGGCGTCAAGCCATTTCCCCGAATGGCACCCTCCCCATGCGGTCAGGGCGGGTTTACTCCGCCACGGACTTCAGGCCCAGCACGTCTTCCATGTCATACAATGCTGGCCTGCGCGTGCGCAGCCAGTGCGCGGCCCGCACGGCGCCGGTAGCATAAACCCGGCGGTCAAACGAGCGGTGGGTCAGGCTGATCTGTTCGTGGGTGGAGGTGAAGATGACCGAATGTTCCCCCACGATCTGCCCCCCGCGCAAGGCCGCGAACCCGATTGCGCCATCGGCGCGCGGGCCGGTATGGCCATCGCGCCCGCTTTCAATATGATCTTCCAGCTTGATGCCCCGGCCTTCAGCCACAGCACGCCCCATGGCCAGCGCCGTGCCCGATGGGGCATCGACCTTCTGGCGGTGGTGCATTTCCAGTATCTCGGCATCGTAATCACTGCCGGGCAGGGCCGCCCCCATCTGGCGCGCAAGGCGGGTGACGAGCGTGACGCCGGGGGAGAAATTGGCCGCCTGCACCACGGCAACCCGCCCGGCCGCAGCATCAACCGCCTGCTGCTCCGCCGCTGAAAGGCCGGTCGTGCCCAGAACCCATGCGGTGCCGGATGCCGCCAGTGCTGCGCCGTGCGCCACAACCGTGGAGACATGGGTAAAGTCGATCACCACATCGCAATGGTGCGCAAGCTGGCTGATATCGCTGTAAACCGGGCAGTCGATCCCGGTCACGGGCGCGCCATCGCGCGTTGTGCCACCAGCCAGCACGCCGCCACCGGCGACCACTTCCTGCGCCAGAAGGCGACCGACGCGCCCGTTCAGACCCGCGATCCCGATACGCAATGGCTGCGCGTTCATGCCGTATTCTCCACCAGTCCAGATATAAAAATGGCGGCGCGACCGGGGGATCGCGCCGCCTGAACCTATCCATGGTGCGAGTTGGGGGGATTCACCATGAATGGCACCTTGGACCCTACACCTGAATAATCAATCTTTTCAACCACCCGGCATGCAGGCCTGGGTGGAAGGAAACGGGCTTACAGCTTGCCCTCGAAAAAATCCTTTACCTTGCTGAAGAAACCCGTGCTCTCGGGGCTGCCCTTGGCATGACCCGATGCATCGCCCTCGAATTCCTCCAGCAGTTCACGCTGGCGTTTGGTCAGGTGGCGCGGCGTTTCCACCACAACCTGAATATACATGTCACCGCGTGCGGAGGAACGCAGCACCGAGAACCCCTTGCCACGCAGGCGGAAGTGCTCGCCGGTCTGGGTACCAGCCGGGATCTTGACCTTGGAGCGCGAGCCATCGACCACCGGCACCTCGATTTCAGTGCCAAGGGCAGCCTGCGCCATGCGCACGGGCACGCGGCAGTAGATGTTGGAGCCATCACGCTGGAAGATCGGGTGTGCTTCCACCGAGACATGGACATACAGGTCACCCGCCGGCACGCCTTTGCCACCCGCCTCGCCTTCGCCAGACATGCGGATCCGGGTGCCGTCCTCAACACCTGCGGGAATAGCTACTTCGATGGTACGGTTCTTTTCCACCGTGCCCGCACCATGGCATTCCTTGCACGGATTGCGGATCAGACGGCCCGTGCCATGACAGGTGGGGCAGGGGCGTTCGACAAAGAAGAAGCCCTGCTGGGCACGGACCTTGCCCGCGCCATGACAGGAAGGGCAGGTCTCGGGCGGCTGGTCCTTGTCGGCCGAACCGGTGCCATCACAGCTTTCGCATGTGACGCGGCTGGGCACGGTGATCTTTTTCTTCACCCCGGCAAAGGCTTCGGCAAAGGTGATGGTGACCTGCACCTGCAGGTCGGCACCCGAACGGCGGCCACCGCGCTTGCCGCCCATCATGTCGCCAAACATCTGCTCGAAGATATCGCCCAGACCGCCGCCACCGAAGTCGAACCCGCCAGCACCGGCACCCGGGCCGCCGCCTTCAAACGCCGCATGGCCAAAACGGTCGTAGGCCGCGCGCTTGTTGTCGTCTTTCAGGACATCATACGCTTCGTTGATTTCCTTGAACTTGCCTTCCGCTTCCGCATCGCCCTGATTGCGGTCGGGGTGGTATTTCATGGCCAGCCTGCGATACGCCCGCTTGATTTCGTCGCCATTGGCATCGCGCGAAACCTCAAGGACTGAATAATAATCTATCTTGGTGGCCATGGGGATCCTCTAGCAAACGCGGCGGCCCATCTTCATGCGGCGCGCGCTTCGCGTTCCGGGTAATGGTTGTTCAGAATACGAAAAGCGCCCGTCTTCACAGAAGCACGGGCGCCACCCTGGTGGAAGGGCAGGGCGACCACGCGGGCCGCCCCTCCCTTCCGGAGCCTGTATGACGCCTTGCGGCGATCAGGACTTCTTGGAGTCGTCCACGTCTTCAAAGTCGGCGTCGACCACTTTTTCGTCCTTGGGCGCACCGCCGGGGGCTGCACCCGGTGCCGCACCTTCGGCCTGGCCTGCCTTGTAGACAGCCTCACCAACCTTCATCGCAACCTGCGTCAGACGATCGGTCGCCGTTTTCAGGGCTTCGGCATCGGTGCCTTCCAGCGCCTTGCGGACATCGGCAATCGCCGCTTCAGCCTCGGTCTTGTCAGCAGCCGGAACCTTGTCACCGGCTTCGGACAGGGACTTCTCGACCTGATGGGTCAGACCTTCGGCCTGGTTACGGGCCTCGACCTGTTCCTTCTTGGCCTTGTCGGCGGCAGCATTGGCTTCGGCGTCCTTTACCATCGCCTCGATGTCGGATTCAGACAGACCACCAGACGCTGCGATCTTGATCTGCTGCTCCTTGCCGGTCGCCTTGTCCTTGGCCGAGACGGACACAATGCCGTTGGCGTCGATGTCGAACGTCACCTCGATCTGCGGCACACCACGCGGGGCGGGGGCGATGCCGGTCAGGTCGAAGTTGCCCAGCAGCTTGTTATCAGCCGCCATCTCACGCTCGCCCTGATAGACCTTGATGGTCACGGCGTTCTGGTTGTCTTCCGCCGTGGAGAAGGTCTGGCTCTTCTTGGTCGGGATCGTGGTGTTACGGTCGATCAGGCGGGTGAACACGCCACCCAGCGTCTCGATACCCAGCGACAGCGGGGTCACGTCCAGCAGCAGCACGTCCTTGACGTCGCCCTGCAGCACCGCACCCTGCACCGCGGCACCAATGGCGACCACTTCGTCCGGGTTCACATTACGGGCAGGCTCCTTGCCGAAGAACTGCTTAACGGCCTCGATCACCTTGGGCATGCGGGTCATGCCGCCAACCAGGACAACCTCGTCAATCTCACCAGCAGAGACGGACGCATCCTTCATCGCCGCACGGCAGGGCTCCAGCGTGCGCTGGATCAGGTCATCGACCAGGCTTTCCAGCTTGGCGCGGGTCAGCTTGAGCACAAGGTGCTTGGGGCCAGATGCATCAGCGGTGATGAACGGCAGGTTGATCTCGGTCTCCTTGGAGGAGGAGAGTTCGATCTTCGCCTTTTCCGCCGCTTCCTTCAGGCGCTGCAGGGCCAGCTTGTCCTGACGCAGGTCGATACCCTGGTCACGCTTGAACTCATCGGCGAGGTAGCTGATGATGCGGGCATCGAAGTCTTCACCACCAAGGAAGGTGTCACCATTGGTGGACTTCACCTCGATCACGCCATCGGAAATCTCAAGGATGGACACGTCGAACGTGCCGCCGCCAAGGTCATAGACCGCGATGGTGCCGCCGTTCTTCTTCTCCAGCCCGTAGGCCAGCGCTGCCGCCGTCGGCTCGTTGATGATACGCAGCACTTCAAGGCCAGCAATACGGCCCGCATCCTTGGTGGCCTGACGCTGGGCATCATTGAAGTAGGCCGGAACGGTGATGACGGCCTGCGTCACCTTCTCGCCAAGATAGGACTCAGCGGTTTCCTTCATCTTGCCCAGAATAAAGGCGGAAATCTGTGCCGGAGCGTATTTCTTGCCCTGTGCTTCCACCCATGCGTCACCGTTGTCACCCTTGACGATCTCGTAGGGAACGAGACCCTTGTCCTTGGTCACGGTCGGGTCATCATAACGGCGCCCGATCAGGCGCTTGACCGCATACAGCGTGTTGGACGGGTTGGTGACGGCCTGACGCTTGGCGGACTGACCGACCAGCATTTCACCGCTGTCGGTAAACGCTACCATGGACGGGGTGGTGCGTGCGCCTTCGCTGTTCTCGATAACGCGGGTCTCATCACCCTCGCGCACGGCAACGCAGGAATTGGTTGTACCAAGGTCGATACCGATAACCTTGCTCATATGGATACTCTCCTTTTCAGCGGCCTGTCCGGACCCGAAGCATCGGGACAGACCCTTTCTTTCATATCGTCCGGGGCACTGGGTGGACTGTCTTTCCACATCCGCCCGTATCCCCGGCTGTTATTACCGATGTAGGCAGCCCCGGCTTCCCTTTCAAGGGGATCGGGCCGCCTGCGCGCAGGATTTCAGCTCCCCTGCGCCGGTCCTTTGGAGACGACAACCATGGCCGGCTTGAGCAGCCGCCCGTGCAGTGTCCAGGCCGGTGTCCACGCTTCCATCACGGTGCCATGGTCATGTTCGTCGCTATGCTGCTCGGACATGGCCTGATGCAGGTTGGCATCGAACGGCTTGCCCTTGGCATCTTCCGCTTTGATGCCGTTACGCTCGAGGATACCGACGAAGGAGCGCTCCGTGCTCTCGATCCCTTCACGCATGCGGGTCAGCAGGCTGTCCTCACCTTCGGTGGCGGGGGGCAAACTGGCGACTGCGCGCTTGAGGTTGTCAGCGGCCTCGACCACATCCTTGGCGAATTTCTGCACGGCGTACTGCCGCGCATCTTCAACCTCGCGCTTGGCGCGGCTGCGCACGTTCTGGGTCTCAGCTTCCGAACGGACCCATTTGTCACGCAGGGTCGCGACCTCGGCCTCAAGCTCGGCGATGCGGGCCTCAAGCGGGCTTTCCTGCGCCGGGGCGGCACCGGGGGCTTCCGGCTGGGCTTCGGCGTGGGGATTGGGGTTGCCGTGACCTTCGGGGGTTCCGGCAAAGGGGTTGGGGTCTGTGTTCTCGCTCATGCTCTTACAAGTAGGTAACGGCTGGCCGATGGACAAGGCATTGCGCTCCCGGCAGGCATGCCGAATTTGCGCAACATACCCGCCGTGAACGGGGCAGCCGGAATGACGTTATCACTCCAGTGAAGCAGGAACCCGCATCCCCTCATGACATGCGGGCGGATATGACGCTATGCTGCAACCGCCTGCCGGGCAAGGTACCGGCGGTCATGACCGGATCGGTACAGGAGCAAAAAGAGACCCCCCATGGAGCCAACGAAACAGACAATCGTGCTGGTTGACGATGACCGGAACATCCTGACCTCCGTGCAGATGACACTGGAGGCGGAAGGCTTCATTGTCCGCACCTATACCGATGGGGAAAGTGCGCTGCACGGTCTGTCGTCCCGCCCGGCGGATCTGGCCGTTCTTGACATCAAGATGCCACGCATGGACGGGATGGAGCTGCTCCAGCGCCTGCGCGCGCGTTCGCAGCTGCCGATCATTTTCCTGTCTTCCAAGGATGAGGAGGTGGACCAGCTCATGGGCCTGCGGCTGGGCGCGGATGACTACATCACCAAGCCGTTTTCCCAGCGCCTGCTGCTTGAGCGCATCCGCGCGCTGCTGCGCCGCAACGAGGTCAGCCGCAGCGAGGCCGCCGGCATCTGCCCCACGGGCACCATGGTGCGCGGTGCCCTGTCGCTGGACGAGACCCGCCACCAGTGCCTGTGGCATGGCCGTGACATCCAGCTTACAGTCACCGAATTCCTGCTGGTCAAGGCGCTGGCCGCGCGTCCCGGGCTGGTCAAGTCGCGTGACCAGCTGATCGATGCGGCGTATGGCGAAAACATCTATGTCGATGACCGTACAATCGACAGCCACATCAAGCGCGTGCGTAAAAAGTTCCGTCAGGTGGATGACGAGTTCAACCAGATCGAGACGCTGTACGGAATCGGCTACCGCTACAAGGAAGAATGATCCCGCCGGATGCCGCGTTTCCCCCTGTCTTCCCTTCCCCTGCCGCAGCCCCTGCGCCGGCTGATCCCGCGCCGGTGGAGCGGGGACAGCCAGAACAGTGTTGCGGAATTCATGGAATACCGGACCCGGCTGGTTTCCCCGCTCATGCGGCGGATCCTGCTGGTCAACACCCTGCCGCTGGGGCTGCTGGCGCTAACGCTGCTCTATCTTACGCAGTTCCAGAACAGCCTGCTTGAAGCCGAGGTCTCGGCCCTGCGCGAGCAGGCCCGCATCTATGCAGGTGCGCTGGGGCACAGCGCCATGGCCACAGCGCGCCATGACCCGGTTCTGGAACCCGCACTGGCGCGACCCCTGCTGCTGCGCCTGACCGAACCCAGCCCCAGCGCCCATGCCCGCCTGTTCGCACCCGACGGGCAGGTCGTGGCCGACAGCCGGGCCGACCAGCCCGTGCCCCCAGGTGCACCGGTGCGGGCCACACCGCTTTCCAGCACCGAGGAAGAGGATCATTCCCCCCCACCCTCCCCGCCTTCCATTAACATGGGGGAGCGGCTGTACAACTGGCTTCTGGCGCAACTGCCCACCCTGTCGGGGGAGCGGATCATGATGCTGGACACGCCGGATTCCGATCCCTCCATCCAGCCGGTCACCCAGCCCGATGGCACGCGGGTGATGGAAATTCCGCCCTATATCCGCCGTAACGCCAACCACCAGCTTATGGTGACCGTGGCCGAGCCGGTCATGGATGATGCCCAGACCACGGTGGGCATCATCCAGCTGACAAGGGAAGCGCGGGATGTGGACCGCTCGCTGTTCGCTGTGCGCTCGTCCATCCTGTCGCTGTTCCTGATGGCGCTGGCGCTGACCATCCTGCTTTCATGGTATCTATCACTCACCATTGCACGCCCGCTGCTGCGGCTTGCAGCATCCGCCCATATCATGCGCGAATCTTCGGGCCGGACCGACATGGTGCCCGACCGCCTGCTGGCGCGCGGTGACGAGATTGGCGAGGTCGCCCGCGCCCTACAGGATAGTGCGAGCGCACTGTGGGCCCGCATGGACGCCATCGAGCGCTTTGCCGCCGATGTCAGCCACGAGATCAAAAACCCGCTTTCCTCCATCCGCTCGGCCATCGAGAGCCTGCTGCGCATCCAGGACCCCGCACGCCAGCACCGCCTTATGTCGATCATCAATGACGATGTGCGCCGACTCGACCGGCTGATTACCGACATTGCCGATGCCAGCCGCGTGGATGCCGAACTCTCACGCACCCGCACCGAGCCTGTAGCCATCGTGCCGCTACTTTCGGTACTGGCCGAGATCCATCAGGCCACCCGCCAGCCGGGTCAACCCTACATGGTCGTGGCCAGCAGTGGGGACAGCCCCGAACGTCGCCTGACCGTGCTGGCGGTGGAAGACCGGCTGGTGCAGGTGCTGCGCAACCTGATCGGCAATGCGATTTCGTTCTCACCACCCGATGGCAAGATCCTGCTTAGCGCGGTGCCAGCGGGTAACATGGTGGAAATTGCGGTCAGTGATGATGGCCCCGGCATTCCGCAGGCCAAGCTCGACAACATTTTCGACCGTTTTTATTCCGAACGGCCCAGCAGCGAGAATTTTGGCCAGCATTCCGGCCTTGGCCTGTCGATCAGCAAGCAGATCATCACCGCCCTGCGTGGCACCATCAGCGCGGAAAACCGCACGGACGCCGATGGCCATGTGCAGGGCGCGCGCTTCGTGATCTGCCTGCCCCGGGTGGACGTGAAGGCGGAGGTCAGCCGACCTCATCCGTAGCCTGGCTGTAGCGGCGGTAGCGAAAAGGCGGAGGCTGGGCGGGCAGTGTTTCCAGCACCTTGAGCACACGTTCATGATCGGGCGCGCGGCTGCATACCGGGTCGGTTGCGGCCGCATTGCCCGCCAGCGCCAGCGCCTGGCAGCGGCAGCCGCCCCAGTCCTTTTCCCGCTGATCACAGCTGCGGCAGGGCTGGGGCATCCAGTCCGTGCCCCGAAACATGGTGAACAGCGGGGCCTCACGCCAGATATGGTCCAATGTGTCGGTCCGCACATCGGGGAAAGTTACGTTGGGAATGGTCTCGGCCGCATGGCACGGCAGCACCCGGCCCGAAGGCGAGATATTGATGAACCGCCGCCCCCAGCCACCCATGCACGGCTTGGGCCGGTCGGCATAATAGTCCGGCGTCACGTAATCGATGCTCAGCCGACCTTCATATTTCCTACGCGCTGCTTCCACCGCCTGCGTGGTCTGCTCAAGCTGGGCTGGCGTGGGCATCAGGGCCGCACGGTTGGCAAGGCCCCAGCCATAATACTGGGTATGGGCGATCTCGACCCGGCGGGCACCCATTTCCACCGCGGCTTCAAGCATCTGCGGCACGCGGGCGGCATTTTCACGGTAGATGACGAAATTCAGCGTCAATGGCATGCCATCGGCCGCGATCAGCCGTGCGGCTTCGATCTTGCGGGCCTGCGCACCCTTCATGCCGCCAACATGCTCGGCATTTTCCGTGTCGATATCCTGAAAAGACAGCTGGACATGATCCAGCCCGGCTTCCACCAGCACGGGGAAGGTCTTCTCATTGAGCAACACACCAGAGGTGATGAGGTTGGTGTACAACCCCAGCCCCACCGCATGGCGGATCAGGTCGGGCAGGTCGGGACGGCTCATCGGTTCCCCACCCGAGAAATGAACCTGCAGCACGCCCATCTCGGCCGCCTGATCCAGCACGCTGATCCACTCGGCGGTGGACAGTTCGTTGCGGCGCGGTTCCAGCGCCAGCGGGTTGGAACAGTACGGGCACTGCAACGGGCAGCGATGCGTCAGTTCCGCCAGAAGGCTCATGGGGGAGAGAAGCGTGTCTGTCATGATACGACCAGCACCTGCCGGGTTATGAGGTCACTGACCATGACATGGACATCCCGACCGATCACATCAACCGGGGCGGCAAACTGGCTGGCCAGTCCGGCCACGATCTGCCCCACCGTACGGGTGCCATCAACCAGTTTCAGCACCTCAGCTGCGATAGGATCTGGAATGAAGGCGCGTTCCGGGGCCTGAATGATCCACCGTTCGCGCACGCGGTCATGCTGTAGCCTGACCCCGCGCGCGAAGCGAACAACACTGTCGTCTGTCAGCCCTGTGGTCATGCCGCATCCGGGCGGAAGGCGCCGGGGGGAATGCGAGCAGGATTGACGTAGGCATATTCCAGCTCATCCAGCATGGACCACAGCACGCCACACTTGAACTTGAGCGCACCCAGCACCGCTTGCTGCTGTTCTGGCGTGCGGGCATGTTCCTTTACATAGGCCAGTGCAAAGTCGGAATCACGCGGGGCCTGCGTCAGGCGTGGCTGGAAGTAGGCCAGCGTCTCGGGCGTGATGAAGTCGTAATGGCGCAGCATGCCCGCCACGCGCTCACTGATGATGGTAGGCGAGAACAGTTCGGTCAGTGACGAGGCAATGGCTTCAAGGATGGAGCGGTCGCGCACGAACGCCACATAGGCATCGACCGCAAAGCGCGTGGCGGGCAGCAGCCCTTCCAGCGATTCAACATAGGCGCGGTCCAGCCCCAACCCGTCGGTCAGCTTCAGCCAGCGCGCGACACCACCGGTGCCCGGTGCATCGCCATCATGATCCACCAGACGCCGGCGCCACTCACGCCGCAGTTCCGCCGTGGGCAGGCGGGCGAGCAGGGTCGCATCCTTGGCCGGGATGCTGGCCTGATAGTAGTAGCGGTTGAGCGCCCATGCCTGCACCTGCGCGCGGTTCAGCCTGCCATCATGCAGCGCGCGGTGAAAAGGGTGCAAGTTGTGGTAGCGTTCCGCCCCGATGGCGCGCAGTGCGGCTTCGAGTTCATCGGGGGAAAGCAGTTTTCCGCTCATGCCGTAATCCTCATCCCGTCATGGGAAATTTCCCACCCCGCCGCCTCGACGGCAGCACGTTCGGGCGAATCCGCCAGAAGAACAGGGTTGGAATTGTTGATGTGTATGAAAATCCTGCGCTGTATGCCCAGGTCACGCAGGGCGGCGATGGTGCCGTCCATGCCATCCATGGACATGTGGCCCATGCGGCGGCCGGTTTTCTCACCTAGTCCGGCACGGACCATCTCGTCATCCACCCACAGCGTGCCGTCAAAGAACACGTCATCTGCCCCACGCAGGCGCACACGCAGGTTATCGGTCATGCGCGCGCAGCCGGGCACGAAGCAGACACGGTGTTTGCCATCAGATATTTCCAGCCCGACCGTCTCGCCATTTTCGCATATGGCCGCCGGGTCCGGGCCGGACTCGGCATAAAGCGGCACCTTGCCCGGCACCGCAAACGGCACGATGGTCAGGCCCGCAGGCGTGCCATCGGTCAGTTTCAGCGTTACGGGCTGGTCAAGCGCCATGGGCGTGCGGGTCACGACCGCGCGGTTCAGGGCTTCAAAAATTGGGTTGGCATCCAGCATGGACAGCACTTCGGGCGTAGCCAGCAGGGTAAAGGGCTGGCGCTCACGCAGCGTGAGCAGGCCGGTGATGGTGTCCACTTCCCCACCCGTCAGGATGACACCGGCGATGGGCGTGGACCGCAGACCTTCGCTGGGGTGCAGGGCGGGAGTCTGGTTTATCTGGGTCCGCAGATCAGGGGATGCGTTGACCACGAACCAGTTCTTTCCATCCCCACTAATGGCGATGGAAGCCTGTGTGCGGGGCAGGGCTGCCGGATCGCCGGCCCTGGCCCGCCTGCAACCGGGAGCGTTGGAATTCCATTGCGGAAATCCACCACCCGCCGCCGCGCCGAGAACGATAATGTCGATCATGGACGCAGAGTGTAAAAGAAAAACGCCGCCTGTGCGAGACAGGCGGCGTCATTCATTACTTCTTTTCGCCACAGACGTAGCTGTTGATCTCGGCGCCCAGGGGGACTTCAACAATCTTGGGGGTGTTCCAGGCCATGGGATTCTCCATTGGTTACGGTATCGGAAGGCAGGCGCCTTCCCTCCGTGGTATTTGATCCCTGTCCAACCGTGCTTTCAAGCACTGAGTCCCTCCATGGGCGGCGATAAAATTCACGTTAGCGTGTACCCGCCATGCCCTTGCAATGGCTGCGTAGCGGGGATGTGCCAAAATCCTTGGTCGTAAGCTTACGGTACCGTCATAAAGGGTACAGCACGGACACAAGGCCGGTCCGGCACCGCAGGCGCGCTGGCCGCAACACGCCACGCCAGCCACACGCCAGGACCTGATCGATGCCGCCCGAGACCGAGCCTACTCTCCCTTCCTACGAGCAAATCCAGCAACAGCGCGCCAACGAAGCCATGCGCCACAGCCGGATCGATACACGCACTGCCTGCCTGCTACTGCTCAGCGTGCTGGCGGTTTTCTACACGCTGTATTTTGCCTCTGCCATCATCCTGCCCATGATCCTGGCGCTGGTGGTCAACCTGCTGCTGTCAACGCCGCTACGCTTTTTGCACATGCGCCTGCGCCTGCCCAAACCACTGGCGGCGCTGTGCCTGATCCTGTGCGTGTTTGGCATGGTGGGTGCGGTGGGCACCGCTATTTCCGTGCCAGCCACCGGGTGGCTGGAGCGCGCGCCCGATGCGCTCAATACCCTGCGTGACAGGCTGGCCTTCCTGCGCGGGCCGTTCCAGCTGCTAACCAGCGCGTCCGAACGTATCCACAATTTCATGACCATCGCGAACGGTCATGGCGAACCCTCAGCCTCCACGGCCACGACGGCAAGCGGGCAGGTGATCGTTGTCGCCTCCCCCACCGCCACAGGGGGGCTGGACCGCTTCAGCTCTTCCATCCTGCTGGGCACGCAGGCGTTCATGGGGCAGTTCTTCACTATGATTCTGATGCTGTTCTTCCTGCTCGCGCAGGGGGACAGCCTGCTCAGGCGCTTTGTGGAGATCATGCCCACCTTTGCCGACAAACGGCGCGCGGTGCAGATCGCCTACCAGATCGAGCGCAATGTCTCGCAGTACCTGGCCACCATCACCATCATCAACAGCCTCGTGGGGCTGGTGAACATGGTCCAGTGCTGGCTGCTGGGCATGCCCAACCCGCTGCTGTGGGGAGTGGTGGCGTTCCTGCTCAACTACATCCCCATCATCGGGCCGATGATGGGCATCATCATCTATTTCCTTGTCGGGCTGTTCGTTTACCCATCGGTCTGGCAGGCGCTGCTACCACCGGCCATCTACCTGTGCATCCACCTGACGGAGGGCGAGACCATCACCCCCATGGTGCTGGCGCGGCGCTTCACGCTCAACCCGGTGCTGGTCATGGCATCGCTCATGTTCTGGGACTGGCTATGGGGTATCTTTGGCGCGTTCCTGTCCGTGCCGCTGCTGGCCGTGTTCAAGATTATCTGTGACCATGTAGATATCCTGACCCCCATCGGCCATATCGTGGGCGGACCCGCGCGTACGGCCACGCCCAAACCGCGCCTGCCCGAGAGCACCCTGCCCCCGGAAGGGCAGGACGATTAGAGCATGTCCACCAAAGAACCAGTTCGGTGAACATGCACTGGTCTACTGTTTTACCAGCATCTTCACCTGTCTGAATGCACAGATTGAAACAGGATCTGCTCTAGCCGTTACCTGCGGCCAGCACTTCAAGCTTGGCTATTGACACGATGGTAATGGCATAGCCCTTACCCACCTCGATCATGCCCTGGGCACGCATCCAGCTAAGCGTGCGGCTGACGGTTTCGATGGTCAGGCCAAGGTAGTCGGCAATGTCGCCGCGCGTCATGGGCAGGTGCAGGCGACCACCATTGCCATCCTGCCCCGGCAGCACGCCCGTCTGCATCTGGTCCAGCAGGAAGCTGGCCACCCGCTCGCGCGCGGTCTTGCGACCCAGCAGCAGCATCTGGTTCTGGGCGGCGACGAGTTCGTTAGACGCCTCTTCAAGCAGGCGGCGCTCAAGCTTGGGAAAGTCATCGAGCAGTTCGGTCATCTTCTCACGCGAGAAGCGGCAGACACGCACCGTATCGACCGCTTCCGCGCCAAAGGCATAACTGTCCGATACCGCAAGCCCGAGGAAATGACCGGGTGCCGCGAAACCCGTGATCTGGCGGCGCCCGTCAGGCAGGGCCTTGAAAAGCTTGACCGTGCCGGAGGTGACATTGAAAAAATCGGTAGCAGGCGCGCCCTCTTCTATGAAGCCGCGACCGGGGGGAACAATGGCTTCCACCGCCACTTCCGACAGGCGCGAAATGTCACCCGGTTCGATCACGCTGCATATACTGTTGGGTCGCACGCTACAGGTGGAGCAAAAATCCGTCTGCACACCAGACGACCCGATCACGATACGCCGAGGCCTTGATTCAAACTGACACGAAGGCATATCCGACATCATTATTTCCAATCACTCTCAGGCGCCTGCGTTCCGGCGCCTCGAGTAACCGGAGATGCCCTGGCCCCCTAGAAATACACTCAAATGCATTTGCCAAGAGTCAGGAGTATGGCGGATGGTTTGATGTAAATCAATGCATGCCAAAGGCGAATATACGGTAAACACTGCAAGTCTTCATAAAAAATTCCAGCCTGAGGAAATCCAGCTGCGTGCACGCTCCCCCACCGCCCATGGTCAGACGACTGGAGCCTGCGGACGTGCCGTTGCTATACCCTCTGATCCGGATTTCCTTCCCCCACATCACCCTGCAGGAATGGGGGCGGATCGGCCGCAGGCTGGCCCGTTCCGGCCCCCGTGTGCGTGAAGGCATGCTGGTTGCCCGCTATGGCCCCGCACGCCCGCCATGCGGCATGGCCACGTTCCGGCGCGGCTTCGACCTGTGCTCGGGCGATACACTGACCTCCGATTACATCATCGCACTCAGCTATACGCAGGAACAGCAGATCATGAATGCCCTGCTACCCGCCATGGAAATCCTGGCACGTGAGTTGGGCTGTACTGCAATACGAACATTTTCCTATAGTAAACCCGTGCTCAACCGGGACAGCACGGTACGGAAACTGTGTTCATCCGGCCACATTACCGAAAGAACAGTCCGCCTGGACCGTAACAAGCAAATACTTCAGGGTCTTTGATTGATTCATATCAAAGCCCGATGCTAGGTGGCCGTGATTTCTGCACTGATCAAATCAGGTTGAATATTCCTAACATCGTCCGCATTCACAACGGATGAAACGAATCAAGGTCTGCACACGATGAAGAACATTCGCAAATACGCCATGTCGGCAGCACTGGGTGCTGCGGCCCTCGCACCCGTTGCGGTCCATGCGCAGACCGCCACACCTTCCACTTACGTCAATGCCCCGATTGCCAACCCCGTTGCCGTGGCGCAGCCCAAGGGTCATTGCGGCATCTTCCAGACCTGTGCCTCCACCAAGATCGGCCTGGGCCGCGGTGACTTCATGATCCGCCTGTCCGCCGTGGGCGTGCTGCCCGAAGATCGTGACAGCAAGGTCTGGGTTGGTGGTCAGGCACTCGCCGGCACGCGCGTCAAGACCACCAATCAGGTCATGCCGGAACTGACGTTCGAATACTTCGTGACCGACAACATCTCGCTGGACCTGATTGCCACCAGCACCCGCCATGAAGTCTCGGCCGAAGGTGGTGCGCTTGGCTCCCCCAGCAAGCTGGACGTCGGCAGCGCGTGGGTCCTGCCCCCCACCATTACCGTTGCGTGGCACTTCCGTCCGCACAAGCGCCTGAACCCGTATGTGGGTGTTGGCGGCACGTTCATGTGGTTCCACAACATGAACCCCAATGGCCCGACCATTCAGCGCCTGAACTCCGGCTTCACCGGTGGCCCGTCCATCAATGCCGGTGTGGATTACCAGCTGGTTGGCAACTGGTTCTTCAACTTCGACGTCAAGCAGATGTTCGTGCGCATGCACGCCTGGGCAAACGAAGATGGCAACAACCCCGCCACCCGCATCAAGGCCCACGACTCGCTTGACCCGACCGTCGTCTCCGCTGGTATCGCCTACCGGTTCTGATCGCATGAACGCGGCGGACAGCACCCTGCTTTCGCGCTACGGGGGCAACCTGCCGCGTTATACCAGCTACCCCACCGCCGCGCAGTTCAGCGATGCGGTGGGCCCTGCGGACAGCCGCGAATGGCTCTCCGCGCTGCCGGCCTCGCAGCCACTTTCCCTTTATCTTCACGTTCCCTTCTGTGACACGCTGTGCCGGTTCTGCGGGTGCAATACCGCCGTACTGCGCAATGCGAATGCCCGCGCCGCCTATGGCGCGCTGCTGCTGGAAGAACTGCGCCGGATTGTGGCCATCATCGGCCCGCAGCGCCGCATCAGCCACCTGCAATGGGGGGGCGGCACGCCCACCACGCTGCCCGCTGGCACGATGCGCCGGGTCATGCAGGCCATACGCCAGAACTTCATCATCCTGCCCGATGCCGAGATCAGCATTGAGGTCGACCCCCGCCACCTGCCGACCGGGTATCCTGCGCTGCTGCATGAACTGGGCTTCAACCGCGCCAGCATGGGCGTGCAGGATCTGGACCCCGATGTGCAGGAAGCCTGCGGACGCATCCAGACCTGGGAACAGACGCGTGACTGCCTGCATGCCCTACGCGCGGCAGGGGTGGGGTCAATCAATATCGACCTGATCTACGGCCTGCCCCGACAGGATACGACAGGTGTTGCCCGCACGGCACAAGCCGTGGCCAGCCTGCATCCCGACCGGCTGGCCGTGTTCGGCTATGCCCATGTACCATGGAAACAGAAGCGCCAGTCCCTGATGCCCACGGGCCAGTTGCCTGATCCCGCCCAGCGCGTGGCGCAACGTGAAGCCATTGATGGCGTGCTGCACGCGGAGGGCTTCCTGCCCGTAGGGCTGGACCATTACGCAAGCCCGACCGACAGCATGGCCTACGCCATGGCCAAAGGCACGCTGCACCGCAATTTCCAGGGTTACACGGTTGATGCCGCCGCTGCCCTGATCGGGGTCGGCGCATCCGCCATTTCAGCCCTGCCGGGCGGCATGACGCAGAATGCCGTCTCGTCCGCAGCCTATGCCCGGCTCATGGCACAGGATACCGACAGCCTGCCGGTTGTACGCGGTGTGGCGCTGGATGCCGATGACCGCTTGCGTGCCGCTATCATAGAACAGGTGATGTGCACCCTGCAGGTCGATCTGGATCAGATTGCCTCATGCCACGGCCTGCCTGCCAGCAGCCTGGACCCCGAACTGACCCGTCTGGCCCCGATGGCGGATGACGGGCTGGTACAGGTCACAGGCTACCAGATCCGGGTTACGGATAAAGGACGGCCCTTTGTGCGGCATGTGGCCGCCGTGTTTGACCGCTATCTGGATGCTGGCAGCGCCACCCGCCACGCCAGCGCCCTGTAGCCCGAAAAACCGTAAAGAAGTTTTTGGTGAAGCTTTTTTCAAAAAGCTTTAAAGAATGCCGCCTTTTTGAAAAAAGGCGGCACCCAAAAACTTCTATTCCTTTGTATACCGCAACATGAATAGCGCCATGCAAACCAACTGCGTCATTGCCGCCCTGCAGGCCAGCCCAACCACTGAATGGCCTTATCCCCACTGGCAGTTGCACGACGTACTGCCCGCCCCGGTGGCCACAGCCCTGATGGCATGGCGGCCCGATGCGCGATTTATCGGCGGAGATAGTGGCGGCCAGCGGTCAGGGCGCAACGGGCAGCGACTGTTCATCACCCCGGCCCTGCGCGCGACAAGTCCCGCCATGGACCGTCTGGCCCGGCTGTTTGATGCTCCGCAGACCCGTGCTGCGTTCAGCACCCAATGCGCAGCACGCCTTGAACACGCCGCCCTGCGCCTTGAACTGTGCCTTGATACCAACGGGTTCTGGCTCGAACCCCATACCGATATCGGCGCCAAGCGGCTGACGCTGCTCATAGCGCTTTCCATGGGGGCGCAGGCAGCACAGTGGGGCACGGACATCATGACGGCCGGGGGCATACCCGTGGCCCGTGCATCGGGCGCGTTTAATTCCGGGTTGCTGTTCATCCCGTCCGCCCGGTCATGGCATGGCTTCGTGCCGCGGCCACTGAACGGCGTGCGGCGCACGCTCATCGTCAATTACGTCGGCCCCGAATGGGAAGCTACGGACGAACTGGCCATGCCCACCCATGCATGCCGGGAAAAGCCAGATTGCGCCCCAGCGGAAACGGAATGCATGACAAGCCTTTATTCAGGCACCAAACGGTTCTAGGAAGCACGTCTACCCGGTGTAACTTTTATCCCATGTCATCCCGGTCATGACGCAAGAGGACAACAGAGGTATGAGCGAGACCACGCGCGAGACTATGGAATTCGATGTCGTCATCGTTGGTGGCGGCCCGTCGGGGCTGGCTGCCGCGATCCGGCTGCGACAGGTCGCCCCGGAGGCCAGTGTTTGCCTGATCGAAAAAGGCAGCGAGATTGGCGCCCATATTCTGTCCGGTGCCGTGATCGAGCCGCGTGCGCTGGAAGAACTCCTGCCCCACTGGCGTGAGGAAGGCGCCCCGCTCAACACGCCAGTGACAGAAGAGCAGATGCTCTACCTGACCCGGACGGGCAGCATGGAAGTGCCCTACCTTGAGCGTGTGATGCCGCATATGAGCAACCACGGCAACTACATCACCAGCCTGGGCGACCTGTGCCGCTGGCTTGCGGGCCGGGCGGAGGAACTCGGCGTCGAGATCTATCCCGGCTTTGCCGGTGCCGAAGTGCTGGTGGATGACAGCGGCCGCGTGACCGGTGTAGCCACGGGTGACATGGGCGTGGGCCGTGACGGCAAGCCGGGTGACAATTACGCGCCGGGCATGGAACTGCGCGCGAAATATACCCTGTTCGCCGAAGGCTGCCGCGGCTCGCTGACCAAGCAGGTCACCGCGATGTACAACCTGCGCAAGGGCGTGGACCCGCAGACCTACGGGCTGGGCATCAAGGAACTGTGGGAAATCCCCAAGGAAATGCACCGCCCCGGCCTGGTGCAGCACAGCTTTGGCTGGCCGCTTGATGACCGGACCTATGGCGGAGCGTGGATGTACCATTTTGGGGAAAACCTCGTCTCCTACGGGTTTGTGGTGGGGCTGGATTACCCCAACACATGGCTCTCCCCGTTTGATGAGATGCAGCGCGTGAAGCTGCACCCGGCCTTCCGCCCGTATTTCGAGGGTGGACGCCGCATCGCCTATGGCGCGCGCGCCCTGTCCGAAGGCGGCATCCAGTCCATCCCGCGCCTGACCTTCCCCGGTGGGGCGCTGATCGGTGATACGGCAGGTTTCCTCAACGTGCCCAAGATCAAGGGTACCCATACGGCCATGAAGTCCGGCATGCTGGCCGCCGAAGCTGTGGCCGAAGCACTGGCCACCAACCGGGTCGAACCCGGCTCCTACACCCGGCGCGTCAAGGATTCGTGGCTGTGGGACGAATTGCGTGCAGTGCGCAATATCCGCCCGGCCTTCGCCAAATTCGGCATGAAGGGCGGCGCGCTGTATTCCGGCATCGACGCCATGCTGCTGCGTGGCCGCGCACCGTGGACGCTGCACACTCGCCATGCCGATAACGAGGTACTGGAACCCGCCTCGATCTCACCCAGGATCGACTACCCCAGGCCGGACGGCAAAATCACCTTCGACCGCCTCTCGTCCGTGTTCCTGTCCAGTACCAACCATGAGGAGGACCAACCCGTCCACCTGAAGGTCCGCAATATGGCGCTGTGGAAGACGGTGAACTGGGACGTGTTCCGCGCACCCGAAAGTCGTTACTGCCCGGCGGGCGTGTATGAAGTAGCCGATGAAGAGACCGATCCGAAGCTGCAAATCAACGCCCAGAACTGCGTGCACTGCAAGACCTGTGACATCAAGGACCCGACCCAGAACATAGACTGGGTCACGCCGGAGGGTTCAGGTGGGCCGAACTATCCGGGTGGGATGTAATTGGGCGGCGGGTACGGTATGTATCCGCCACACCGATTGCCCTTATCCGAAGACAGACAGGCAAATATGCAATGAAGGTTCTTGTACCCGTTAAGCGCGTGATTGATTACAACATCAAGCCGCGCGTGAAGGCCGATGGTTCCGGCGTGGAGACCGCTGGCGTCAAGATGTCAATGAATCCGTTTGATGAGATTGCGGTCGAGGAAGCCGTACGCCTGAAGGAAAAAGGCGTGGTAAGCGAGATCATTGCCGTCTCCATTGGCGAGGCCAAGGCGCAGGACACGCTGCGCACGGCCATGGCCATGGGTGCGGACCGCTCCATTCTGGTGGAAACCGACGTGGTGACCGAACCGCTGGCGGTAGCCAAGGTGCTCAAGGCGCTGGTGGAAAAGGAAAAGCCTGACCTTGTGATTCTGGGCAAGCAGGCGATTGATGATGACATGAACGCCACCGGCCAGATGCTGGCAGGACTGCTGGACCGCCCGCAGGCCACCTTCGCCTCCAAGGTGGACGTTGCCGATGGCGCGGTTACCGTAACCCGCGAGATTGATGGCGGCGCCCAGACCGTAAAGCTGGCGCTGCCTGCCATTATTACCGCCGACCTGCGCCTGAACGAACCGCGCTATGCCTCGCTGCCCAACATCATGAAGGCACGCAAGAAGCCTATGGAAAAGATCACGCCGGCCGACCTGGGCGTGGACATGACGCCGCGCCTGAGCGTGGTCTCGGTTACAGAACCACCGGAACGCAAGGCGGGCATCAAGCTCGACTCGGCGGCGGAACTGGTGTCGCGTCTGCGTAACGAAGCAAAGGTGATCTGATCATGACCGTACTTGTTTTCCTTGACCATGAAGGCGGCGTGATCCGGCAGGCTTCGCGTTCGGCCATTGCGGCGGCGGCCAGGCTGGGTGATGTCGATGTGCTGGTCACCGGCCCTGACGCGGCAGCCGCCGCAAATTCGGCTGCGGCCATTCCCGGCGTGAAGAAAGTACTGCAGGTGACCGATACCACCGGCAACAGCGAACTGGCAGAGCCGGTTGCCGCCCTGCTGGCGCAGCTTGCGGATGGTTATACCCATATCCTCGCCACGTCTTCGGCCACGGCCAAGAACGTGCTGCCGCGTACGGCGGCCCTGCTTGATGTGCAGCCAATCCCTGATATCGTGGCCATCAACGATGCCGACACCTTTGTCCGCCCGATCTATGCGGGCAGCGCGCTGGCAACGGTAAAATCGGCGGATGCGAAGAAGGTGATCACCGTGCGTGCCTCCTCCTTCGAGCCGGTGGCGGCCGAGGGCGGCAATGCGGTGATCGAGGACGTGACCCTGCCCGCAGGCCCCGGTGGTTCGACCTTTGTCAGCACCGAACTGTCCAAGTCCGAGCGGCCGGAGCTGGAATCCGCCCGTGTTGTGGTCTCGGGCGGTAACGGCATGCAGAATGAGGAAAACTTCAAGCTGCTCGAACCGCTGGCCGACCGGCTGGGTGCCGCCATTGGCGCTTCCCGCGCAGCGGTGGACAAGGGCTTTGTGTCCAACGAATACCAGGTTGGCCAGACCGGCAAGATCGTGGCGCCGGAACTGTATATCGCGCTGGGTATCTCGGGGGCGATCCAGCACCTTGCGGGCATGAAGGACAGCAAGGTGATCGTGGCTGTCAACAAAGACCCCGAAGCGCCGATCTTCCAGGTGGCTGATTACGGGATTGTAGGCGATCTGTTCACTATCCTGCCGCAGCTTGAGGCGGAACTGGACAAGGCGGGCTGAAGCCCACGTCATCTATGTCTTGATAAAAAGAATAAAAGTTTTTGGGTGCCGCCTTTTTTTCAAAAAGGCGGTGTTCCCTGAAGCTTTTTGAAAAAAGCTTCACCAAAAACTTTTTACGATTACAGGCTTTTCAAACAGCCTCAAAAGGGAGTGCGGGCGCAGGTCCGCATCCCTTTTTTTATGCGTGACTATTCATTTTCCAGCACGGCATGGGCGCGGGCCACGACCGTATCGTATTCTTCCTGTGTCAGGTCACCGCGATGCAGCATTTCGCTGGCGCGGGCCAGGGCATCGCGTGCATGAGTCACATCGGGTATGGGGTAACGCCGACCGGGCAGGGCGAAGGCGGAATCAGGCAGAGCATTGCGTTCGGCGGCAGTCAGTCTGGACATGGGTATGGCTCCCTACACAAAAATGGTGCCAGCAGGTCGCCAGCACGCCACAGCGTAGTGAAAGCCGGAACGCACCAGATGCGTAAAAGACGGATGGCTCCCCATTACTTATGCCATACGCAAAAAAACAGGGCCTCCCAATAAAGGAAGACCCTGTCAGTGGGACACTGACGCATCTATGCACAGCATCCAACCCGGTATTCTTACCGGATATTTTTGGTATTTATGGAAGCCTGCTGGCCTCGTGTAATTCTATATGGCAGAATTATTTTAACAGGTCAACAATAAATATAAATAAAAACACGATTTTACTTTTTTTGCACTGCACAATTCTTCCTGTTATTTTGCAGTGCACAATGTGCGGTTAATATATAAAGAACAACGCGCCACTTTCCTGCCATCGCACAAAAAACGGTGCAGGCTGGGGCCTTGTGCCGGATTTCATTGCCCCGCATCATATCGGCGCCACACTGGCAAAAAGCTCACGAACGCCCAGCAGACAGGACACCCTAATGGGGGCAGAACCCGCACCACGACCTCAGGCCAAATTCTGCACGGGCAGTATCTTACGTCATGTCGTGGTGATGGCAGGAACCGGGGCCATCGGCCTCATGGCCGTGTTCGTGGTCGACCTGCTGAACCTTTTCTACATTGCATGGCTGGGCAATCCGGCCCTTACGGCGGCGATCGGCTTTTCGGGCGTGGTGAGTTATGTGCAGATCGCCGTCTCCATCGGGCTGTCGATCGGGATAGGGGCCATCAGCGGTAGGCTGATCGGCGCGGGTCGGATCGAGCAGGCACGGCGCGTCGCGTCCTCGTTCGGTATTGTCATGATGGTGCTCTGCCTGCTGATCGGCCTGATCACGGCGTGGTTGGCCACCTCCATCCTGACGCTGCTTGGCGCAGGCGGGGAAGCCGCGCGCCAGGCCGCCACCTTTCTCGAGATCATATCGCCCGGCCTGCCGCTGATCGCGGCGGGCATGGGGTGCTCGGGCCTGCTGCGTGCCATAGGGGCTGCCCGCATTTCCATGAATGTCACGCTGCTGGGTGCACTGATTTCGGCCATACTGGACCCGCTGCTGATCATAGGGCTGGGACTGGGGCTTGAGGGAGCGGCAATCAGCACCCTGTTTTCACGCGGGTTCGTGGCCTTCATGGGCTTTCACCGCGCCCGCCAGCACGGCCTGCTGGCATGGCCCATCCGCACGCATGTGCTGACCGACACGAAGCTGGTGGGGCAGGTGGCCATGCCTGCCATCCTGACCAACCTGGCCACACCGGTCAGCAGCATATTCGTCACCCACGCCATGGCAGGGTTCGGACTTGCGGCCATAGCGGGGCAGGCCACCATTGAGCGAATCGTGCCAGTGGCCTTCGCGCTCGTGTTTGCACTGACGGGATCGGTCGGTCCCATCATGTCCCAGAACCTTGGCGCGGGCAGGCTGGAGCGGGTGCGGGCAACACTGGTGGCCTCGCTATGGCTGGTGGCAGGGTGTGTCGCGCTGACATGGGCCATCCTGTTCCTGACTCAGGACATGGTGATCCGGGCCTTTTCCGCGCAGGGCACCGCCGCCATGCTGATCCACCTGTTCTGCAACTGGACGATTGCGGGTTATGTCTTTATCGGCATGCTGTTCGTGGCCAATGCCGCCTTCAACAATCTGGGCTTTCCGCTTTATTCTGCCCTGTTTAACTGGGGGCGGGCCACACTGGGGACCATACCCTTTGTCTGGTTCGGCATGAAATTCGGCCCCGGAGGGGTGCAGGTAGGCCAGGTGCTGGGAAGCGTGCTGTTCGGCTCCTGCGCGGTCATGACCGCCTTTACCGTGGTGCGCAGGCTGCATCCGGGCGACCGGGCCACGGAACATGCCATGCCCGTCATTCCCCCTCCCCAGACCGGCGAGGCCGGACTGATCGAACTGGATGAACTCGATCATTCCACCTGAGCGGACGGGCATGCCGTCATCCGTAAAGAAACCAGTCAATGACATTGGCAAAGGAAGGGGCATGGTCATCGGGTTGCAAAAGGATGGCCTGATGATCCCTGACCGGCCATTCAATGCCCAGTGTCTCGTCATTCCAGCGTATGGTGCGTGCACATACCGCCGTCTCTGGCCGGGTGTCTCGGTGCCTGACCTCCGTATCATCAGCCAGGCTACACAGACCATGCAGGAAGCCGGGAGGAAGCCAGAACTGGCAGGCATTTTCGGCACTCAGGGTAACGCCCGCCCATTGCCCGAAGCTGGGTGAACCCGTCCGCACATCCACGCCTACCACCCATACAGCCCCCTGGCTGCACTGCATGAGACGGCCCTGCGCATGGGGCGGTACCTGACAATACAGTCCGCGCACGACATGCCGGTCATACCGCTCGGTCCGGTCGCTACGCATGAAATGTTCGCTCAGGGCAATGCCCTCGTGAACAAGGGCCGCGCAGGCCGCGCGGCGGCTGACCTGCCCATTGCGGGCCGCAGGGGCCAGCAGGAGTGGACCTTCGATCGGCAGGGAACGAAACACCACGCCATCTTCAGCTGATACGGATGGCGCAACAGGTGGGAAAAGGGAAGGAAGAGGCCCGTGCTCAGGCATATCGGCACCGAACAATCGGGGCCTGGCCATTACCGATAGGCAGGCGTTCATACCTTACATGGATCTGCATTCAGGTTGCCCCGCAACCGCGCTGCCCTTAACGGGCCAGCGCGGTTTTCGTTTCATTACTCTGGAATGCAGCTTTTAGCGGGCAGGCGTTACAAACCCATTAAGAGACTGTTTGAAACAACCCATTGATAAGAAACACGACATTTTTCGAAGCTTTTTGAAAAAAGCTTCGCCATAAACTTTCTTATACTTTTCAGACAACTTTCAAGGCGTGATGAAAATACACCAACCATGATAGAAAATCTGTATGCAGTTTATATTGATTTAGGGGGTACCAGATGAGGAATCTGGTGGAGCCAAGGGGAGTCGAACCCCTGACCTCCTGAATGCCATTCAGGCGCTCTCCCAACTGAGCTATGGCCCCACTTGTTCCATCGGCTGACCTGATCTTGTAGCCTGCCGTGGTCCGGTTCGCGGGGTATAACCATACGTCACGGGCAATGCAACCCCCTCCCATCATTTTATTGCACGATACTTCCCTGCGCCCGCAGGGCACCGAGCAGGGGCAGCAATGGCAGACCCACAATGGCGGAATGTTCTCCCTCAATGCGTGAAAAAAGATGGATGCCCGGCCCCTCCAGCCGGTAACACCCCACGCAGGACAGGATGGCATCCCCCTCAAGCTGGAGATAGCGCTCCACAAAAGTATCGCTGAACGCGCGCATATGCAGCATGGGGCGGGCGACATGCTGCCACACCGTGCATCCATCCCGCATCATCACCACCGCCGTATGCAGGGTATGGGACTGCCCGCGCAACTGGCGGAGGTGGGTGCGCGCCTGTGCCCTGTCTGTCGGCTTGTCGAACCATGTGCCGTTACACGTCAGTATCTGATCCGCCCCGATCACGAGCGTGCCGGGGGGGACAGTCATGGCCTGTGCCTTTGCTCCGGCCAGTTCGAGTGCCGTCCGGTCGGCATCCAGCCCCTGCGCCCTGCAGGTGGTGCGAATGGCGTGCTCATCCACATCCGCGGCCCGGTATGCCGCCCGGATCCCGGCCGATTCCAGCATGGCGCGCCGTGCACTGGAGCGGCTGGCGAGTACTATCGGCGGCGACTCCGCCTGTAACGATGCGGGTTTTAGTACTAAATTCGAGTCGTCAGCCATCACGCGTTCCGTACTGTGGAAGTGAAAGATAAAATTCGGGCAGCAGGAGTACTGGGGTACATGGGGATAGTACTCCAAATGATTCTCCGTCGTACCGAGTACCGGGGACAATGGGTACAGGTCCATTCGCGGTGGGTTGTACACAGCCTTATGTCGGTACAATCTGGATAACCGCCCACACCCACGGAAAACCTTGGAGTCGGAAACTGTACACCCTGTGGGAAAAGTGGGGTACATTTTCGGAAACGTGGGTACCCCATGACTCACAGCACTTAAAACACCTCAAAAAATTTCTTTCTCTTTTCTTTTATTGTTTTGAAAGAGGCGCGCGCGTTGTCCCTGCCCGCTATCCGTGGCTGGGAAAGTACGAGATAGTCCGGCCACAACGAAACAGAACGACGGATCAATGACTGAAACACGCAAACCCCTGCTCGCCACCCTGTTGGGAGAGGCAACATGGCCACCTCCGGTATGGCTGATGCGACAGGCGGGCCGGTTCCTGCCAGAATTCCGTGCCCTGCGTGAAAAGGCCGATTTCATAACCCGTTGCATGACCCCCGATATGGCGGTGGACATCACGCTACAGCCCATCCGCCGTTTTGGCATGGATGGAGCCATCCTGTTTTCCGATATCCTCATCCTGCCATGGGCGATGGGGCAGTCGCTGGAGTTTGTGCATGGACGCGGCCCGGTGCTGGGGCCAGTGCGCTCGATGGCGGATCTGGAGCGTCTTGATCCCCAGCGCGTTGCAAAAGCGGTCCAGCCAGTCATGGAAACGCTGGGGCGGCTGCGCAAAGCTGTTGACGGACCCGAGGCGATCGGTCCGGCCAGACCTGGACAGGTCACGCTGATCGGGTTCGCGGGTGCGCCGTTTACGGTGGCCTGCTACATGGTGGAAGGTCATGGTTCGCGTGAGTTCGAGGAGACACGCAGGCTGGCCTATACTGATCCTGTCTTCTTTGACCGGCTGATTGACCTGCTTACCACATCCACAGCCGACATGCTCTGTGCCCAGATCGAAGCCGGGGCCGAAGCCGTGATGCTGTTTGACAGCTGGTCCGGCCTGTTGCCGCCCTCGCAGTTCCGCCAGCATGTCATCGAACCCGCGCGGCGTATTACCGAAATCATCAATGCCCGCCACCCCGGCGTGCCGGTTATAGGCTTTCCCCGGCTGGGCGGGCTCATGGCCATCGAATACGGGCACAAAACGGGCGTGAACGCCATGGCGCTCGATACCGGGGCTGACATGAAGGCCGTGGCGGAAAAGGTACCCGAAACGCTGGTGCTACAGGGCAATCTTGACCCCATCCGCGTGCTGGCAGGCGGTGAAGGCATGCGCGCCGAAGCCCGCGCCATCCGTGATGCCATGAAGGGGCGCCCCCATGTGTTCAACCTTGGCCATGGCGTGATCCCCTCCACCCCGCCCGAACATGTGGGCGACCTGATCCGCACCATAAGGGATGTCTGAACATGCTGCCTGCCGCACTGCGCCCCGATGGCGCGCTTGAACTGGTCATTTTTGACTGTGACGGGGTCCTGATCGACAGTGAAGGCCCTTCATGCCGCATGATTGCCCATGACCTGCGTCAGTATGGCCGCGAGATCAGTGATGATGAGGCCATCCACCGCTTCGCAGGCCACGCGTTGACCGCGCTCAAGCACGAGATCGAGCAGGCGGAAGGCATCGCCCTACCCGGGGACTGGCCTGCGCGGATGCAGCGCAACCTTGTCACCCTCATGCGCAATGAGGCGGAAACCATTGATGGCGCCCCTGCCATGCTGCGTGGTGTGGCAGGCCTCGGCCTGCCATATCGGATCGGTTCTAATTCCTCGGTAGCAGAGATGGAGGCCAAATTCGGCCGCACGGGGCTGGATGTGCTGATTGCACCGCAATACATCCATTCCGCGCGTGACATGGGCCAACCCAAGCCTGACCCTGCGGTCTATCTGGCCGGAGCCAAGGCGCAGGGCGTATCGCCTGGCAACTGCATCGTGCTGGAAGATACCGATACCGGAGCGCGCGCCGCACAGGCAGCCGGTATGGGCTGCGTACTGCTGCGCCCAGCCGACCTGCCCGCACCAACATGGCCGGGGCTGCTGCGCATTGCGCATCTGGATGAATTCGTGCCGCTGCTGCGCCGCATCCTGACCACCCAGGGCAGGGGAGAGGGCGCGCATGCTTGACGTGCTTGCGCCGTGGATGCTGTGGCTCAAGGCGTTTCACATCATGTCGTTCATTGCGTGGATGGCGGGGCTGTTCTACCTGCCGCGCCTGTTTGTCTATCATTGCCAGGTGGCAGCCGGATCGGCGGAGTCCGCGCGATTCCAGGTGATGGAATACAAGCTGCTGCGCTTCATCACCACGCCTGCGATGATCAGCACGTTTGTCTTTGGTGGCCTGCTGTCATCCATTCCGGGACTGGTGGACTGGCATTCCGGCTGGTGGCTGACCAAGCTGGCCTGCGTGCTGGCCATGGCGGGTTTTAACGGGGCCTGCGGGCGGTGGCGGCGGGATTTTGCCAATGACCGCAATACGCGGCCCGAACGGTTCTACCGTATGGCAAACGAAGTGCCGACCGTTCTCATGATGATCATCGTGATCATGGTGGTGGTCCGCCCGTTCTGAGTGAACGGGCGGCACATCTGTTCTGGCTTAAAGCAGGGACTGGCCCTGCTTCATTACCGCATTACACACCTTCTTGGTGATTTTCTGCTTCAGGTTGCCCGTAAGCGAGGAGAGCGAAAAGGTGTTGCCATTGCCGGTATCGAGAATACCGTTCTGGCCGTTGGAGTACTGGCTGCCTGATGTATCAAGCCCGGATTTCTGCTTGAGCGAGGACAGCAGCGTGGAAGGACTGTTGCCGTCCAGGTAGTTGTTCTGCACGCAGTAGCTCAGCAGGCCCGTGACGTTGGGCATGGGCAGGGACGAGACGGAGGGAATGTTGATCCCGCTGCCCGAAAGCAGGCTCGCAGCATTACCCAGCCCACCGGAAGAGGAGCCGCCACCCAGACCGCCAAAACCCTGAGCGTGAGCCGGTGCGCCCGACAGTGCCGCCGCGAGCGGCAGGGCTGCGATCATCGCCAGAAAACGGTTCGATTTTTTCATTTAAACACAACTCCTGAAATCCGGCCGACGGGACCCCACGGCCTTCGGCCGATCATAACCTTCGCGCTGGCTGCGACGATAGCCTGCAGCCATGGCATTTATGCAATTCCGACCATAAGCATGCCGTAGATTTTGGCCAGCAGCGGCGTCAGCACGTACTGGATCAGCAGCAGCAGCACGAGCGGGCTGAGGTCAATATTGGCGATGTTGGGCAGCATGTTGCGGATGGGCTGCAGGACGGGTTCTGTCATGCGATACAGGAAGTTCGAGATGTTCCACACGATCCGGTTGCGCGGGTCCAGGATGCCAAACCCCAGCAGGAAGCTGAAGATGCACGCCGCCAGCACCACCCAGGTGTAGAGTTGGATAAGCTCAAACAGCAGATTGAAAATGATGGAAACCAACGGGCCAACTTTCATGAAGCACGGAAAGCTGAATCTAGTGTCCGCAGGGTTCCCATACAACCACCATGAGCACGCTGTAGCGGACAGAAAAAGCGGGCAGGGGCAAGAATGCTTCTTGACTTGCCGCGTACGCGGGGTATTTATCGCGCGAGGATTGTGGGGCTGTAGCTCAGATGGGAGAGCGCCTCGTTCGCAATGAGGAGGTCAGGGGTTCGATTCCCCTCAGCTCCACCACTCTCCTCGATTTCCAAAAATAATCCGCTAGACCGTTTCTAGGCCATGGCACGGGTCGTGCACGGGCTGGGCGATCAGGTCGATTGCCACCAACTGTCCGGGCTGTGAAAATTCATTGACCAGCCTGAGCGTGGTTGCCGGGCAGGTCTGGCTGAACAGGTCGTTGAGCAGCGGGAAGCAGGTATTGAAACCATCGGTGGTAGAAAGCGTGAAGATGATACGGGTCACGTTTTCCGCCGTCATGCCCTGTTCGGCCAGACGGGTCATACCCGCCCCCAGTGCCCGGCGGATCTGGGCGAACAGTTCGGGAGAAAAGCTGCCGGTCTGGGGATCCGCGCCAGTCAGATGCCGGATTTGGATCTCTGCCGGGGGGGGGAATGGTGTATTTTCTTCCATTAACGGCAGAATCACAAAGTGGTCATGTTTTGTCCATAAAAAAAATTTCTTTCCTTCTGTTGATGGCGCTGCGTTAAGCCTTGCGCATGTGTGACCTCACCCAGATCCATGCATCCTGTGCCGCGCGGGGGGAGCAGGGCATCCTGCTTGTCGGCCCATCCGGGGTGGGCAAATCAGACCTGCTGCTGCGTCTGGTACAGGCGGGCTTTGATCTGGTGGCCGATGACCGTGTCTGCCTCAATGGATCATGGGCCAGCGCGCCACCGGTCCTTGCGGGTTTGATGGAGGTGCGGGGCATCGGGATCGTGCGCATGGCGTGGCGGGAACGGGTGCGGGTTGCGGCCGTGGCCAGGCTGGTGTCTCCGCCCGGATATCCCCCCCGGCTGCCGCCCCTGCCGGGGCGTGACAGGATGACGGGCCAGCTGGAATTCTTCCTTGATCCGGCTCTTCCTTCCGCCGTGGCGCGGGTGGAACTGATCCTGGATTGTGTTGCCGGGAACAGGGCCTTGCTTGATGATGGCCAGATGTGATGCCGTATCCCCTTTTTATTATGGGCCATTCAGTAGAGAATGGGATCTGGGACATGTTTCGGCACCACCATGATACAGCAATGCGTCATCTGGCATCGGGCTGACAGGAAACAGGGTTTTGCGTGACCGACACCATGGTTGAAGACACACCTCACCCCCGTCGCATCCTGCTTGTGACCGGCTTATCCGGGGCGGGAAAGTCCTCGATTCTCCGCATTCTGGAGGATCTGGGCCACGAGGTGATCGACAATCCTCCCCTTGGCATGCTTGACGAGATCGTCGCCCGCGCCGAGCGCCCGGTGGCGGTCGGTGTGGATTCGCGCACGCGCGGCTTCGATGCCTCTGCCGTGCTGGCTGCCCTGGCAAGGCTGCGCGTCAACCCGGCACTGCATGCGGAACTGATTTACGCCACGGCAGAGGAAAGCGTGCTCCTGCGCCGCTATACTGCCACCCGCAGGCGCCACCCGCAGGCGGTGCATGGCACCGTGAAGGAAGGGATCGAGGCCGAAATCGCGCTGACATCCCCCCTGCGGGAAGTGGCCGATGTGGTGATCGACACGTCCGACCTGCCTCCGCCTGAACTGCGCCAACTGGTGGAAGCGCGGTTTGGAGAATGGTCGGCAGGCGGGCTGGATGGGCTTACGGTGGCGCTGATGTCGTTTGCCTTCCCCGCCGGCCTCCCGCGGGAGGCGGACATGGTGTTCGATGCCCGTTTCCTGACCAATCCTTATTATGACCCGGCACTTTCCGCCATGACCGGGCTGGATGCGCCCGTGGCGGAATATGTGGCCCGTGACCCTGATTATCAGGAATTCCTCGACCGGATGGTCGGCCTGCTGGAACTGGTTCTGCCGCGCTTCGTGCGTGAGGGGAAGAAATACGCCACCATCGCCATAGGCTGTTCGGGCGGGCGGCATCGCTCGGTCACGCTGGTTGAGGCCATGGCGCTCAGGCTTGCACGGCAGGCTGGCGGTACCCATCATGAGGTCTGGCCAGTGGTGATCATGCATCGTGAACTGGCCCGGCAGGGCCGCAGCAGCTGGCGCTGGGCCAGCCGCCCGCGCGCGCAGGCTACAACAACGGAGCAGATACCCCGGAAATGATCGGTCTTGTATTTGTTATGCATGGTGTCCTGGGCGAGACCCTGAAGGGGGAACTCGAGCATGTTGTTGGCCCGCAGTTACAGGCGGCCGTGTTCAACGTAACCGCAACCACGCTGCCCGGCACATGCAGGCTTGCCCTGCAGCAGGCCATCGATTCGGTTGATAGCGGGAAGGGCGTCATCCTGCTGACCGACATGTTTGGCAGCACACCTTCCAATGTCGCGGTCTCCGTGCTGGAGAACGACCGGGTGGAAGTGCTGGCGGGGGTGAACATGCCCATGCTGGTCAAGCTTGCGCAGATGCGCGGCCATGCCGGCATGCGCGAATGCCTGAGCGGGGCGGAAGAGGCCGGGCGGCGCTATATCTCCGTTGCTTCCCACCTACCGGCCGCGTGCCTGACGGGTGTGGGGGAATGCATGGCGGGCACGGTCGATAGTGTGGCGGGCCACGGTGGTTGACCCGCAGGCAACCCGTGGGCCTGTGGATGTGGAGATCGTGAACCAGCGCGGGCTGCATGCGCGGGCTGCCGCGAAATTCGTGACGGTGGCGGAAAAATTCACGGCGGAAATCGATGTGACCCATGCGGGCATGACGGTATCGGGGCATTCGATCATGGGGCTTATGATGCTGGGGGCGGGCAGGGGCGAGACAATCGGCATGACTGCCCGTGGTCCGCAGGCAGCGCTCGCACTGGCAGCCCTTGTTGCCCTGGTCGGGGCCGGGTTTGATGAAGGCGACTGAACGCCGCCCGTCGCGCAGTGGTGAGGTCCGTCTGGCGGGGCAGCCAGTCTCTCCCGGTGTGGCCATCGGTCATGCCACGGTCGCCCATGAGCCTGCTCCCCCGTTGGTCGATACCGCGCGGTGTGACTGTGACCCCGCGCATGAACGCACCCGCCTGCACGAGGCGATCAGCCGCTCCGCCGCCCAGTTGCGCCGGCTGCACGAGCGTCTTGCCCTGCTGCCCGAGGACGGGCAGGTGGAAATCGGCTCGCTGCTGGAAGTCTATCGCCGCATGCTTGGTCCCTCGCGCCTGCGCCGTGGCATTGAGGTTCGGCTTGTGCAGGGCATGCTGGCGGAAGCGGCCGTGCTGCAGGAAACCGAGGCACTGGCCGCCATCATGCTCAGCCCCCCCGGTCGCCCGGCACCCGAGGGGGAGGACGCGGTCGCGGCTCGCAGGCGGGCGGGCGAGTTCCGTGAGATCGGGCGCAGGCTGATACGCAACCTCAGCGGCACGCCCTACCGGTCCTTTTCCACGTTGCCCGATGGCGCCATTCTGGTGGCCGAACAGTTACGCCCCGCTGATGCCGCCCTGATCGACCCTTCTCGCATTGCCGCCGTGGTAACGGAGGAAGGCGGTAGCACCGGTCATACTGCCATCCTGCTACGCGCCCTTGGCATCCCGGCGGTGCTGGCCGCTCACGGGGTGCTGGCGCAGATGGGGCGGCGCACGCGTCTTGTGGTTGATGGCATGACCGGGCGGGTCATCATCCGGCCTTCTACCCGCACGGCGGCGGCTGCACGGGTGGAGGTTGCCGCCTATGCCCGCGAGCGGCAGATGCTGGGCCGCCTGCGCCGCCTGCCTGCCCGCCTTTCCAGCGGGGAAGTCGTGACGTTGCAGGCCAATCTGGAAATACCGGCCGAACTGCCCATGATCGCCCAGTCTGGTGCCGCGGGCATCGGACTGCTGCGCAGCGAATTCCTGTTCATGAATGCTCAGGCCCTCCCCGATGAAGACCAGCAGGAAGCCGTCTATCGCCCCCTGATCGAGGCCATGGCGGGCGATCCGGTCACTATCCGCGTGGTGGACTGGGGTAGCGAGAAGAACAGCGATGTGCTCTCCCACATGGGTATTGGCGATGCAGGAGAAATCAATCCCGCGCTGGGCATACGCGGCATAAGGCTTTTGCTCCAGCACCGTGGTCTGCTTGAAACCCAGTTCGCCGCTATCCTGCGCGCAGCCACGGCCGGGCCGGTGCGGGTGCTGTTGCCTATGGTGTCTTCGATGGGGGAAATGCGCGCCGCACGAGATCTCTATGCCCGCATTGGACGCAGGTTGCGACGTAGGGGGGTAAGCGTTCCCGACCCGCTGCCCCCGCTTGGCATCATGGTCGAGACACCGGCTGCCGCCCTGATGGCGGATGTGCTGGCGCAGGATGCGGAATTCCTGGCCATCGGCACCAATGACCTGACCATGTACACGCTCGCAGCCGACCGCGCGGCGCATGATGTTGCGGCTCTGTACGACCCGTTGCATCCCGCCGTGCTGCGCCTTGTGCGTATGGCGGCGGATGCGGGGCTGCGCCAGCGCAGGCCGGTTTCCCTGTGTGGGGAAATGGCGTCCGACCCGCGTTGCGTACCGCTGCTGGTGGGGTTGGGGATACGCGCATTTTCCATGCATGCCTCTGCCGTGCCCCGGGTCAAGCAGGCCATTCGGGCGGTAGGCATGGATGACTGTCGCCGCATGGCCGCCCGTGCGCTGGAAGCAGCTGACGGGCAGGAAGTCACCGCCATGCTCGCGGCCTATGCCGAAGACCTGCGGCAGGGTGAGGATGGATAGCACCGGTACGTTGCACCCCCTGCCATGGCGCGAGGGGGATGATATCCTGGCCGCATGGGGCCATCTGCCCTGGCTGGCCTGTCTGGATAGCGGGGGAGATGTCAGTCCGCGTGCGCGTTGGGTAATCGTATGCCGTGATCCGGTGCATGTGATTGTTCAGCGTGGCGGCACCTGCTGGCGCGATGGCCAACCCGTATCGCAGCCCCTGCCCGAACTGCTGCGCCAGCACCTGCCCGCACGGACCTGCCCGGACGGCGTGCCATTTGCGGGTGGCGCGGTCGGGTTCATCGGCTATGGCGCTGGCCTGCGGGTAGAAGGGATCGCCACGCGCCATGCAGCAGACCCGGAGGAGCCCGAGGCCGCATTCGGCATTTACGATCATGCCTGCCTTCTGGACCGCATGACCGGGCAGGCCTGGCTTGCCGCCCCCACACAACTGGCTCCGGCCCGTATTGCAGCTCTGGTGGCACGGTGGGAAGCTATTGGCCCGGCTGTCCCCCTGCCCGCATTGCCCCGCCTGTTCTTTCTCCCGGATCAGACCGGCCCGGCCTATCGGGCCACCGTGGCGCACGCGGTGGAACGGATTGCAGCGGGGGAAGTCTTTCAGGTCAACGTGACCGGGCGCATGGGGGTACTGCGGCCTGAAGGCCTGCGGGCAGTAGATGCCTATCGTGCGTTGCGGGTGGGGTCGCCTGCACCTTTCGGGGCATTTCTGTCGGGGGTGGACGGGTTTGCCCTGCTTGGTGCTTCGCCCGAGCGTTTTCTCAGCCTTGAGCCGGATGGCACGGTGCGCACCCGGCCCATAAAGGGCACTGCCCCACGCGGCGGGAATGCGGCGGAAGATGAGGCCCTTGCGCACCGCCTGCGTCATGATGACAAGGAACGGGCGGAAAACCTGATGATCGTCGATCTCATGCGCAACGATATCGGGCGCGTTGCGGCACTGGGCAGCATGGGGGTGAGCGAACTGTTTGGGGTGGAGCGCTTCACGCATGTCCATCATCTGGTATCGGAAGTAACAGGGCGGCTGCGCTCCGACTGCGATGTGTTTGACCTGTTGGCCGCAACCCTGCCACCGGGTTCGGTTACGGGGGCACCCAAGCATCACGCCATGCAGATCATTGATGAACTGGAGGCCTCGCCACGTGGTGCCTATTGCGGCACGGTGGTCCGCATTGGCCATGATGGCGGCATGGACAGCAGCGTCATCATCCGCACGCTGGTCATGACCTCTGCACATATTACAGCGGCGGCGGGCGGTGGTATTACCCATGAATCCGATCCCATGCGTGAATATCATGAAATGCAACTGAAGATTGCGGGCCTGCTGGCGATCTTTGGCGATAAACCGGCCAATCTGCCATGACAGAAGCCCCCCTGCCCATCTGGCTTGATGGCCAGATCCTGCCTGCTGCCAAAGCGCGTATAGACCCTGCTGACCGGGGTTTTTTACTGGGCGATGGCGTGTTTGAGACCATGCGGGTGGCAGGGGGGGCGCTCTGTCACTTTACGCGGCATATGGATCGGCTGGAACACGGTGCGGCCGTGCTGCACATGCCTCCGCCCGACAGGGTCGCCCTTGCCGCCGGGGTGGAAAGCCTGCTGGCCGCCTGCGCGCTGGGATCTGGCTCCCTGCGATTGACGCTGACACGCGGCACCGGCCCGCGCGGCCTGTTGCCGCCAGCCCATGTCAGGCCCACCTGCCTCATTACCGCTACTGCCACTACGCCGCCCGCCACACCGGTCAGGCTGGTCATGGCCACGCACCGGCGCGATGCAGGCAGTGTGCTTTCGCGTATCAAGAGCCTGAATTACCTACCTTCCATCCTTGCGCGCATGGAGGCTGCGGCCATGGGCGCGGACGATGCGCTCCTGCTCAACCATGCGGGCCATGTGGCCGAGACCAGCGCCAGCACCCTGATCGCCTGCCTTGGTGGTCAGCCCGTAACACCGCCCATCAGCGACGGCGCGCTACCCGGCACGGTGCGTGGCGTGCTGGTGGATGCGGGGATGGTAAGGGTCGGGCGCATCACGGTTTCCGCCCTGCTGCAGGCTGAAGCCCTGTTCACCTGCAACAGCCTTGGCTTACGTGAGGTGGCGGGCCTCGATGGCTGTGCCGTAGCGCGCAGGCCCGACCTGCTGGCAGCCCTGCGCGCCTGTGCATGGCGCTGAATTCCGCCCCGCACAGGCCAGTCATGGCATTTCGCTTATTGCCCATCGTAACGGGGTTGGACTAATTCAGGCCGCATTGGCTCATTTCCAGCTTGCGTGAAAGGTCACTGTTGATGACCCCCCCCACCACCGTGCCGGTCCGGCGTGCCCTGATTTCCGTATCCGACAAGAACGGCCTGCTTGACCTTGCCCGTGCCCTTGTCGCCCATGGTGCGGAAATCCTCTCGACAGGCGGTTCCGCCCGCACGCTGCGCGAGGCCGGCATTCCCGTGCGCGACGTGTCCGAACATACCGGGTTCCCCGAAATCCTTGATGGCCGCGTCAAGACGCTGGTGCCGCAGGTGCATGGCGGCATCCTGGGTCGGCGCGACCTGCCCGCGCATGTGCGCCAGATGGAAGAGCACGCCATTGCTCCCATCGACCTCGTGGCCGTCAACCTTTATCCGTTCGAGGCCACGGTGGCATCAGGTGCGGGGCCGGAAGACTGTATCGAGAACATCGATATCGGTGGCCCCGCCCTGATCCGCGCCGCCGCCAAGAACCACGCCCATGTGGCGATCGTGACCGACCCGGCCCAGTATGCGGGCATCATCACCGCACTGGAAAATGGTGGCACCACGCTGGACCAGCGCACGAAGCTGGCCGGTGCGGCCTATGCCCGCACCGCCGCCTACGATGCCGCCATTGCAAAATGGTTTGCAGGCCAGGAAGGCGAGGACCTGCCCCAGCGTATGATCGTGGCGGGCGAGAAGCGCGAGAGCCTGCGTTACGGCGAGAACCCGCACCAGAAAGCCGCCTTCTATATCGATGGCACCACCCGTCCCGGCGTGGCCACGGCCCGGCAGGTGCAGGGTAAGGCGCTCTCCTACAACAACATCAACGACACGGATGCGGCGTTCGAGGCCGTGGCCGAATTTGATGAACCTGCTGTTGTGATCGTCAAGCACGCCAATCCCTGTGGTGTTGCCACAGCCGCGACACAGGCCGAAGCGTGGGACCGGGCGCTGCGCTGTGACCCGGTTTCCGCCTTTGGTGGCATCGTGGCCCTTAACCGCACGCTGGAGGCGGAGGCCGCGACCCGTATCGCGACCCTGTTCACCGAAGTGATCGTCGCCCCCGATGCAACCGAGGAAGCCTGCCAGATTCTGGCGCGCAAGAAGAACCTGCGCCTGCTGCTGACCGGTGCCCTCCCTGATCCCGCACAGGGTGGGGTTGTGGTGCGTTCGGTCGCCGGTGGCTTCCTGGCCCAGACGCGCGATAACGGGCGTATTGCCCCCGATGCGTTGAAAGTAGTGACAAAGCGCGCGCCGACACCAGCCGAAATGGCTGACCTGATCTTTGCCTTCCGCGTGGCCAAACACGTCAAGTCCAACGCCATCGTGTATGTAAAGGATCACAGCACGGTGGGCATTGGGGCAGGGCAGATGAGCCGCGTGGACTCCGCGCGCATCGCCGCCACCAAAAGCGCTGATGCCGCGAAGGCGGCCGGTGTCGATCATCCCCTGACACAGGGATCCGTGGTGGCATCGGACGCGTTCTTCCCCTTTGCCGATGGGCTGGAAGCGGCCATTGCTGCCGGTGCCACTGCCGTGATCCAGCCCGGTGGCTCGATCCGTGATGATGAGGTGATTGCCGCCGCCGACAGGGCGGGCATTGCCATGGTCTTCACAGGTATGCGCCATTTCCGGCACTGATCCCAGCACTGGCCACTTGCCTGTAAGCCGGGGATGGCATGAGATGGACGCCATCCCCGGCGCAAGGCCGGACCAAGACAGACGAAAGACGGGTACCTGCATGGACATTCATCGACGTTCCTCCTGCCGCCTGCTTGCGGGCGTGCTTGTAGCTGGCAGCCTGGCAGCGGGTAGCGCCCATGCAGCCACCAGGGGGGCGCCCCCTGCTGCCGCCCCGGCACCCGTGGCGCAGGTCGCACCCGTATTCGACATGGCCCCGCTGCCCGTCACCACCGGGCAACTGGTGCAGTTCATCCTCACGCCATCGGGGCAGGTCGCGGGTCTGCTGCTGGCGGATGGCACGCAGGTTTTCTGTCCTCGTGAACTGGGCGACAGCCTGCCCGGCATCGTCCACCCCGGCGAGCAGGTGAGCATCAACGGCCTGAAGGGCGCTGGCCGCCCGATCGTGCGCGCCTATGCCGTAACCGGCCCGCGCGGGCGGCGGATTGCCGATGTAAGGGTGGAAGGGGCCGTAATTCCCTACGACTCCCCCAGCATCGGGCCTGATGTGCCGGTGGATGGCATCATCCTTGCCCCGCTTTACGACATGCAGGGCAAGGTGCAGGGCGTGATCATGCGCAACCATGCCGTGGTGTATGTGGGTGAGACCAATGCCAGCCGCCTTGCCGCCTGGTTCAAACCGGGGGCGACATTGCACGCCATAGGCACGGGGGTGGCGGGTGAGCGGGGCACGGCCATCAACGCGCGTGAGATCGGACCGGACGTGAACCAGGCGATCCATGTGGAACCGGCCGACGCACCGCCGCCTGGTGCCTTTCCCGGCAGTTCAGGCTATGATGTCATTCCCGGTGGCTCAACGGCTGAATAAGGCCGCACAAAACGCGCGAAGCACAAAAAAGATGCGGCGGTGGCGTCTTTGTTTGCCACCGCTTGCTTGACAGGTTATTGCAGCACCGGTAGCTACCGGCTGCACCTAGGGATGTGCGAGAATTTGGATAAGGATAACGACCCTTCAGGCGAGTCCTTCAACCGGAGACTGCAGGCGGCCCGTGAGCGCATTGAACCGCGCAGGCCCGCTGAACAGGAAAGCGGTGGGACACTATCTGATCTCGGTCTGGTCATCAGGTCGGGGACGGAGCTTGTCTCGGCGCTGGTGGTTGGGGTTGCCATGGGCTGGGGGTTGGACCATTGGCTGCATACAAAGCCTTGGTTCCTTATCGTTTTTTCGCTTCTTGGGGGCGTGGCAGGTGTGCTTAATGTCTGGCGTCTCGTCAGGCCCGATGCCATGAACACTAAGGCAGACGGGCCGGATAGCGGCTCTGGACGGTTATAGGGAAGAACGAAGTTGGCGGCCGGATCATCCATCGACGCGCTCGGTCAGTTCGAGCTCCATCCAGTTCTGGGTGCACTAGGCGAATCCCTGCGGTTCAGCCAGTCCCCCATGATGATGATTGTTGCCGCCATTGTGGTTCTGGCGTTCCTGTACGTGGGCATGCGGCCTGCGGCGGTGGTGCCGGGTCGGCTGCAGTCGGCAGCGGAAATGTGCTACGATTTCATCTACAATATGGCGGTCGATACGATTGGTGTTGAGGGCCGGGCCTTCTTCCCCTTCGTGTTTACGCTGTTCTTCTTCATCCTGGCCGGTAATTATCTTGGCCTGCTGCCCTTCTCCTTCGCCTTCACCAGCCATATCGCCGTGACTCTGGCGCTGGCACTGATGGTGTTCTGCCTCTCGATCATCGTGTCGCTCAAGGTGCAGGGGGCGAAGTTCTTCGCCCACTTCATGCCCGCTGGCGCCCCCAAGGCTCTGGCCCCGCTGCTGATCCCGATCGAGATTCTTTCCTTCCTGTCACGTCCCGTGAGCCTGTCGATCCGTCTGTTTGCCAACATGGTCGCCGGTCACGTGATGTTCGACATGTTTGCCGCCTTCACGATCATGCTGGCCGGTCTGGGCTTCTTCGGTGACATCATCGCCGTTGGTCCCGTGGTCATCAATGTCGCGCTGATGGCACTCGAATTGCTGGTGGGTGCATTGCAGGCCTATGTGTTTGCCATCCTTACCTGCATCTATCTGAGGGAAGCGGTGGCTCACTAAGGGCCACTAACCCGCTTCCATCTATTTCAATCCAGAACGTCTGAAACAAGGAAAACAAGACATGGATATCGCAGCAGCCCGTGAAATTGGTGCCGGTATCGCCGTTATCGCCCTCGCTGGCGTTGGCATTGGCCTGGGTAACATCTTCTCCACGCTGGTCAGCAGCATCGCGCGCAACCCGTCCGCACGCCCGCACGTGTTCGGTCTCGGCATGCTGGGCTTCGCCCTGACAGAAGCCGTTGCCCTGTATGCGCTGCTGATCGCCTTCCTGATCCTGTTCGTCTAATACACAGGAGGCGAACATGGCGCGCGCCGTGATGTATGACAACATCCGAAGGGCGGGGTCTTTCATGGCCACGTCCGCGCTGGCTCTGCCGCTGATGGCCATGGTTGCCCCTGGCGCGCGCGCCGAGGGCATGCCACAGCTTGATTTCGGCAATCCCTATGTCATCGGTCAGGTGGTGTGGGGCGCTGGCATTTTTCTGGTACTCTATCTTCTGCTGAGCCGTTCGGCCCTGCCGAAGGTGGAAAAGGTTCTCTCACTGCGTCGCCAGACGATCGAGACGGATCTGGGCATTGCCCACAAGGCCAAAGCCCGTGCTGATGAAGCCGTGGCCGAACTGTATGAGGCACGCCGCAAGGCGCTGGCCGAAGCACAGGCCAATGTGGACAAGGTTGTCGAGGAGGCGCGCCTTACCGCGGCCCGGCAGACCGAGGAAATGAATGCCCGCCTGGCTGCGGAAATCAAGGATGCCGAGACGCGCATCGAACAGGCCCGGAGCCAGGCTCTGGCCTCCGTGCGTGAGATTTCCACAACGACGGCGGAAACGCTGATCCATCAGTTATCCGGCATTGCCGCCCCGGCCGATTTAGTGACGGCAAAGGTTGGTTCTGCTGCGGCGGCCCGTGGTCTCTGACCCGCTGCCCAAGACAGACAGGTCATAATCATGTTTCATGATCCCCGTTTCTGGTCGGCTGTTGCCTTTGTCCTGTTCTTTGTCCTGTTCGGGCGTTCACTGTGGAAACCCCTGGTGAACGCGCTGGATGGGCGGGCAGAGCGTATTCGTGCCGAGCTTGATGAAGCAGCACGCCTGCGCCGTGAGGCGGAGCAGATGCTTGAGGACGCAACGCGCGACCGCGAAGCTGCACTGGCCGAAGCCAAGGAACTGGTTGAACACTCCCTGCGTGAAGCTGCCAATATCGCAGCCCAGGCCCGCAAGGATGCCGAGGACACAGCCACCCGTCGCGAACAGATGGCCAAGGACCGTATTTCTCAGGCCGAGCGTTCTGCACTGCGTGAGGTGCGTGAGACGGCGGTGGACATCGCCATCCAGGCCACGCGTGAAACGCTTGCCGCAAGCCTGCAGTCCGATGCCGATGTGGATGGCAAGATCGTTGACAAATCGATCAACGACCTACCGGGCGCCCTTTCACAGCGTGCTGCCTGATTGTCGTTGCTGAAAGACGGAATGCAGGAAACAGGAAACGGGGTGGAAACCCGCCCCGTTGTTTCCATCATTTCAGCCGTGCTGAATGAAGGGGACAATATCCGTCCTCTCTGTCAGGAAATTGCAGCAGTACTGGGACAGTTGCCTCCGGCTGAAGTCATTTTTGTAAATGATGGCAGTACGGATGCAACGGTCACGGAGTTGGAAGCCGTAAGGCATGACGGCATTCTGCCAGGGCTGCGTATCCTTTCCCACAACACGGCTTGTGGTAAATCGGCAGGGCTGCGCACGGGGGTGGAAGCCGCCCGAGGTGAATGGGTCATCCTGCTTGATGGTGACGGACAGGACGATCCTGCCGATTTCATCTCCATGCTGGAATTGTGTCGTGCCACCATAGGGGAGCGTGCGCCGCTCGTCGTGGGGGTGCGGACCAAGCGGCAGGATACCCTGTCGCGCAGGCTAGCTTCGCGCTTTGCAAACCGGCTGCGGAGTCGTCTTCTCAATGATGGCTGCCCGGATACGGGAGCCTCGCTCAAGGCGTTCCGGCGTACCGATTTCCTGGGCCTGCCGCAGTTTGAAGGCCTGCATCGCTTCCTGCCTTCCCTTATGGGGCAACGGGGCGTGCCGCTAGTCTGTGTGCCGGTCCATCACCGCAACCGACTGCATGGTTCTTCCAAATACACCAATTTAAACCGGGCCATTGTCGGCATTCGGGACATATTGGGTGTGATGTGGCTTAACAACCGCGCCAGGATACCGAAACGCGTTACCGAACGCTGAAGGGATCGTGCCATGACGCGCCTGACACTGCGCCACTACATATTTGTGGCGCTGTCCGTGTTTGTCCTGTTCCTGCCGGGCCGTGCATCGCTGCCGCCATTGGACCGTGATGAACCGCGCTATATGGAAGCCACGGCCCAGATGCTGCATAGCGGCAACTATGTTGATGTCCGGTTCCTTGACCAGCCGCGTTATCTCCAGCCCGCCGGGATCTACTGGCTGGAAGCGGCTGCTGTCCGCCTGACCGGCATGCAGGACCAGCACGCCACCTGGCCCTATCGTATTCCCTCGCTTCTGGCCGTTACCGTTGCTGCCGTGCTGACGGCATGGATCGGGGCCGCCCTGTTCGGCCCGACCTGTGGTCTTCTGGCCGCAGCCCTTCTGGCCGTATCCGTGCTGATGACGGCGGAAGGGCGGATGGCCACCATTGATACGACCCTACTGTTATCCGTGCTGCTGGCACAATGCGGGCTACTGCGTGCCTATCTGGACCGGGAGCGCGACCTTGCAACCCCTCTTGCCGCTGCCCTGCTGTATTGGGTAGCGCTGGGGTGTGGCCTCATGCTCAAGGGGCCGGTCGTGCTGATTCCCGGTTTTGGCACCCCGCTGGCGCTTGCGCTGGTGGAGCGGCGGATTGACTGGTGGCATCGCCTGCGCCCGGCATGGGGGTGGCTGGTCATGCTGGCGATCGTGCTGCCGTGGTGTATTGCCATTGGCGTGATCAGCCACGGCGATTTCTTTTCTCGCGCGGTGGGGCGTAACTTTCTGGGTAAGGTGGCGAGCGGACAGGAAACGCATGGCCTGCCGCCGGGCTACCATCTGGGCGTCTTTGCCATTGCGTTCTGGCCGGGATCGATTTTCGCGGCCATGAGCCTGCCCTTCATCTGGGCACAGCGTTTCCAGCCGCATGTGCGCTACCTGCTGTGCTGGATCGTACCGCACTGGCTGGTGTTTGAGGCGATTGCGACCAAACTGCCGCATTACGTGCTGCCGACCTATCCGGCCATTGCCATCCTGACGGCAGCGGCGATCGTCTCCTTTCCCACCAATTGGGAATGGCCCCGGGCCCTGTGGGCGCGTGGCTTGCTGGCGGCGTATGGTCTGGTCTGGTTTACGGTTGGCTCCGTGCTGGCCTTTGCCGGTCCGGTGCTGCTGTGGCGCATGGAGGGGATCGTGCCGTGGGCGGCGATGCTGATTCCGGCTGGTGCCCTGCCGTTGCTGGTCATGGCGGGGTACATGATTCTGCACCGGGACATGCTGCGTGCGGTCATGGCGGCGGTGGCGGCGGCAGTCATCATCCATGTTGGGTTATTCGTTACGGTCATCCCGCAACTGCACACGATATGGCTTAGCCCGCGGCTGGCGGGGCTTGTGGCAGCACACCGGCCCTGCGCGCAGACCATTGTGGCATCCACATCTGATTCGGAACCCAGCCTTGTGTTCCTGCTGGGGCAGGATACACGGCTGGTCAATGCGGCAGCGGCAGCCGATTTTCTGCAACAGAACCAGAAATGCGGCATGGCCCTGGTGGGCGCACAGGATCTGGCCACCTTTGGTGCCCGCGCCCTGCATGATGGGCTGGATGTGCATGAACTGGGGCAGGAGCAGGGGCTGAATTACTCCACCGGCAAGCACCTGGAAATCGGTCTGTATGCCGTGGTCAGCCCCTCAGGGCCTTAAACCGTAAAGAAGTTTCTGGTGAAGCTTTTTTCAAGCAGCTTTAAAGAACGCCGCCTTTTAAAAAAAGGCGGCACCCAAAAACTTTTTATTATTTATCAATGCTTTGCGCCCATTGCTGGCATTCCATCCCGGTCAGGGGCAGGGAAAGTGCCTTGCCAGCTTCGCTGGAGGCCACGGCGGTTTCCAGTACCGCCATAAGGGCAATGGCCTGTATGGGTGGCACCGGATTGGGGCCACGCTTCATGATCGCATCGCGCACCAGTGCGTAATAGATCCGGTAGTCACCCGGCGGGGCGGACAGGGGGCGGGGCCTGTCCGTGCCATCGAACAGCATGATGTCATCCGGGTCATGACCCCAACCAGATGCGCCGGGTAGATGGCCGGTACGAAGCTGGTTTTCTTGCTGGTCACCATGATGCTTGAGCAGGGAGCCCTGCGTGCCATGCACTATAAAACGCGGGCCAGACCATGCCGCCAGCAGGCTGCAATGCAGGCTGACGCGCAGCGCCCCGTATGAGAATATGACCTGTGCCCAGTCCGTGCCGCTGGCATGATCGCGCTGTTGGGTCATGCTGGCCTGAATGCTGTCGGGCAGACCAAACAGTTGCAGCACCTGGTCGGCCATGTGCGGGCCAAGGTCGAACCACAGCCCGCTACCCGGTGCATCCGTTTCCCGCCAGCGCGCGCGCACCTGCGGGCGGAAGCGGTCCATGCGGGATTCCAGTTCGGTCACGCGACCGATTACTCCGCTGCGGATATGGTGGCGGATCCCCAGGAAGTCACTGTCCCAGCGCCGGTTCTGGAAAACGGATAGCACGCGTCCATGCGCCTGTGCCACCGCAGCGACTTCGCGGGCCTGTGCCACGGTCAGGGTAAACGGCTTGTCCACCACTACATGCAGCCCGGTGCGCAGAGCGGCAGTGGCCAGCGGGGCGTGGGTCCTGTTGGGTGTGGCGATGACGACAAGATCCAGGTCGGGCTGGGCAAACAATGCCTCTGGCGTGCTGACAACCGGCAGGTGGGGCCACTCCGCCAGCACATCGCTACGCCTGCTGGAACAGATGGCCGCCAGTTCCAGCCCCGGTGTGGCGTGGATCAGGGGGGCATGGAAGATACGCCCGGCAAAGCCGTACCCGACAAGTCCGACACGCAGGGGCCAGCGGTGCGGGTTGGGCATGTGGTTTTCCTCCCTTTCCGGTTCAGGTTCCGACTATGGCCGGAAACCTGACATGAAAAAGAGAAGAAGCCATGAACAAGTTGGGGCCGGTCCCTGATTCTCCGGCCCGGATAGCGTTCAGAAAAGCAGGATCATGCCGCCTGATGCGCTGTTGTCGCTTTCCTTGTACGGACCGTGTGCCGCCGAACTGGTATGGGCGTATTCCGCCACCAGGTTCAGCCAGTCGGTCATCTTGTAGTAGGCCGCGCCCACTTCCGATTCATTGCGGCGAACAAGGTCGGGATTGGTCTCGCCTGGCGCAAGGTAGAGGTTACTGACACCGTAGCTTCCTACCAGTTTGAACTTCTTGGTGAAGTTGTACATCATCTGGACATAGTAGCCTTCCGATGCACGCTTGTGGCCGTTATTGGCTACGCCGTCAAAGAACAGGCCAGTCGTGCCCAAGCCGCTGCCACGGTAGTAGTAGCCCACGAACTGCGCCGGCCCATATGTCAGCTTGGTGCCGATTTCGCCCGCTTCTGCTGTAACACCACGTTTCTGGCCCGGATTGACCGCATCATCCGTCGTGGTGGTGGTGGCCATGTCATAAATCCCGCCATTGGCTTCAAGCAGGGCCGTATGCACGGTCATTGTGCGGCTAACCGTCAGGTTCTGCTGGTGCTGGGTCAGGAAACTGGCCCAGATGCGCGCACTCAGGCCACCGATCTTGAAGTCATAGGTGATCTTGCCCTGGATCATGGGCGAACTGTGCTGGGTGGAACCGGCCGAATAGGCGGTGCCGTTGGGGTCCGAGCCGGAGAAATCGAACTCGTCCAGCGGCTGAAGGATACCGATCGTGCCCTGGAAGCCCTTGATGGTGGGTGACTGGTAGGAAATCTGCGGAATCCAGTCAGCATACACGTAACCGACACCGATGCGGCCCAGTGAGGTGTTGCCCGGCGCCGAGTTGCTGCCCGTGGAACCGACGCTAAGCAGGGTCGCGTCATCAAGAATGGCATCGCCACCAAAGATGCCAAGGTCACGCCCGATCTTGAACGTGCCCCACTTCTTGTTGCCCGCCGTTACGTAAACCTGACGAAAGTCGATGCCGGCGGTACCAAGGCCCACCGGACTGCCGCCGGTATTGGCGTTGAAGGCGCCGTTCTTGGCATTGTCGATGCCGGGATACATGCCCATGACGGCAGCAAGGTCGATGCCGTTCTGAGTGGTCGAGAGCTTGAGGATCAGACCCGCGGGCAGCAGGCCGTTGCGCAGGGCGGAAGAGTCGAAACCGCTCGCCCCGGTCGAGACGCCACCGGCAACCGGCATGCCGCCTGCCGGGCTGTTATAGGTATAGAACCCGTTGATGAAGCCCGAGAGGTTGATGTTGATCGGTCCGGCCTTGAAGGTCAGGCCCTTGCCGGGTTCATATTTCGCCATGCGCACAAAGGAGTCGCCGCCACCAAGGCCCATGGAATGCTGGGTGGCAAGCCATGTGGACTCAGCCGATGCCGCACTGGCCTGCGCGTTGGCTGCTGCCTGCTGCGCCTGTGCCAGTACATAATCGGGGTCCATGCCGCCGCCGCCAATCTCGATCTGACCGGGGGGCTGCACGTCATGGCCCATGGCGGTGCGCACCTGGGCATGGGTGGATGTGGGGGTAGCCATGTGGCGCTGGGCGGGTACGTATTGCGGACGGCTGGCTGCCGTAGCCTCACGTACATGCTGCATGTGGTGGGTCAGCAGGCCCTTGTACTCACCTTGCGTCAGGCTGCCCTTGGCCTTGAGGATATCAAGGAGTTCACTGTAATCATCAGCCCGTGCCCCATCGGGGCAGGCAATGGATGCACTGCCAGTTGCCATGACAACCATCGCGCCGATACGCGCCAATTTTACTGCCGACATAGTATTGAACTCCCTGTCCGCATTCCTGTTGTATAAAGTCCGGCGGGTCAATGGCCCTCATGGGTGCAAACAAGCTGGTGCGTGGGCATGCCATGGTGGCGATAGCGGAGGGATTTCTCCCGCCGTCTCTGCGGTCTGTGGTGGGTCACAGGCGGGAACGCACGGGATTTGTTAGCAAATATCCTTTTTTTTTATACAATGTTCAAAATGTGGTCAGCTTGGACACATGTACGTTTCCGGCATCGGGCTGTACGATATTGCGGAATGATAGTACGCTTTTTTCTATGTCGGGATGCGTATGGGCCACAGGTAGCGGTAGGCATCAAACAATCGTGTGCATCTGAATTCCTGTGCCTGTGACAATAAAACCAGTACCGGTCCACGGTGCATCAGGCGGATAATACAAAGCAGATAATCACGTATCTGTGTTTATATTTACTTAACTTATTTCTTGACTGTCTCTCCCTTGCTCGGATCTGTTGCCACGCTTTCGCGGGCATCGCGCCATGCGGCTTCTAGCGCCGCGAGCATGGTGGGTTGGGGTGGGGTCCAGTCCCGTACGCCGTGCACGGGCAGGGTCAGTCGTGCACGCCAACCTGTGGCGGGCTGGCGTTCGATCTCAAGCGGCCAGTCAGCGGGAATGCGGGCAAGTACGCGGGCCAGGCGTTTTTCCGGGGTGAGCGGTGTTGCGTAATTATGGGACATTGCCGGCTCCTTGGGCTGCACTGGGGGGATTCTGCCTCTTGACGGAGGGCACGATAAGCCCAAAAAACGCATCCCCCTCCGCCAGCCAAGGAAATGCCTGCCGTGTCTGCCTTCCCCGGCCTTATTCCCGATGAATCAATCGATGGTGTCGCCCATCTGATCCAGACTGCGCTGACGCCGGTTTTCATGCTGTCGGGCATCGGCACGCTGCTCAATATGTTTAACACGCGGCTTGCACGGGTCAGCGACCGGATCGAGACCGTGCGCGACAAGCTGGAAAGCACGGACGACAAGACTGGCAAGGACGCGCGCGCGCTGCTCAAACGGCTGGCGCTGCTGCATTACCGCACCCTGCTGCTTGATGCCGCGATCCTGTTTGGCGGTGTGGGCGGGGCCTCGGCCTGTGGTTCGGCCTTTGCGCTGTTCCTTGGTAGTGTACGGGATTCTGCCGTGGCGTGGTGGCTGGTGCTCATGTTCGGCAATGCGCTTGTGTGCACCGTCATTGCGCTGGCCATGTTCCTTGGTGACAGCATCGTGGCGTGGCACGGCCTGCGCGTGACCATTTTCTTGCCGCACAAGCGCGACCTGCTGACCGCCATCACACCACAGGATTGAACGGCTGTTTGAAATCAACGTATTGATGAAAAACAATAAAAGTTTTTGGGTGTCGTCTTGTACCAAAAACTTTCCAATGACTTCCTCCGCAGTCTCTCAGGGAGCGGAAGGCAGGGCAAACGGGTCCACCGCATACTGTCCGAGTGCGACATCATGGGTCATGATGCCGTGGGCATGCAGGAACGTGGCAAAGGCTTCGTAACGGGGTACGTTGAGCAGGGCAGGCTGCTTGCACACATGCGGCAGGGTGGCCTGCCATGCGGCGCGGTTAAGTGGCGTATCAAGTTCCGGGTGATCGTGGATGGCCTGCGCCAGTATGGTGTCGGGGTGGTTGATCAGCGTGTTGGCCCCCTCCGCCAATGCTTCCATGAAGGGCCTGATCCATCCGTCGCGCACATGGGCGCGGCCGACCAGAAAGATCAGTTCATCGGACATGGGCACGCCATGTTCTTCGGGAAAGAAGGCAGAGACATGCAGGCCCTTCTGCTGCAGGTCGATCAGTTCATAGGTGCGCACCGCCCCGATCACGCCATCCACCGCATGGCTCATGATCGCCTGTTCAAGCTGGAAATTGACATTGACCTGATGCACGTCCCCAAGACCCAGCCCGGCTGAATGCAGCATGGCATCAAGGGCGGCATCATCCACGCCGGGCATGGAAATGCCAATTGTCTTTCCCTTCAGGCTGGCGAGATCGCCTATTTCCCCACGCGTGATCAGCACGTTCAGCGGTGTGTCGATTAGCGTGCCTACGCGCACAAGCGGTATGTTCTGGTCGGCCAGCATGCCAAGCTGGGTCTGGTAGGATACGGCCATCTCTGCCTGTCCCGCTGCGACCAGGCGGGCGGGGGAGCCGGGATCGGAGGGCGCAATCAGCTTTACATCCAGCCCGTGGCGGGCAAAGGCGCCGCTGTACTGCGCAGCAAGCAGGCTGGCATGGTCGGCATTGAGGAACCAGTCCAGCACGACCGTAATCTGCCAGGAGGCAGCCATGGCGGGGCGGCCCATCATGGCGCAGGCCAGAAATGCCGCAAGCCCGAGGGTGCGCATGATCATGTGCATGAGTGGTTTCCTTCCTGCATGTTCGCGATCCATGGCAGGCAGGTGGCAGGCGTGCGGGTTCCGTGTCATATGGAACAGCCTCCCTTCGCTGGCATGACCCAGATCAGGTTCAACGGGTATGATCTCAGCCCACACGGTGTAGGCACCCCGGTCAGATGAAAGTGTGGGCCTGATCCGCACCCGTCAAGTAAAGCCCGTTTGAAACAGTACCAAAACATAAAGAAGTTTTTGGTGAAGCTTTTTTCAAAAAGCTTTGAAGAACGCCGCCTTTTCAAAAAAGGCGGTAACCAGAAGCTTTTATCGTTCGTGGTGCATCTCACGCCGCGCGCATAACGGCAGCAGTACAAGGAAGTAGCCGAAATAGCACAGCGCCGCGATGCGCCCCACCATCATCCAGCCTCCTTGCGCATGGTGGCGGCCAACCAGTCCCATTAGCGCGAACGAGATCACAACCGCCGCCATGCCCACCCGGCACAGCGGGCGCGCACGGGCCGAACGTATGGGCGAGCGGTCCAGCCACGGTACCACGAACAGCACGCCGATCGATGCACCCGCCGCCAGCAGTCCGCCAAACTTGGAGGGTACGGATTGCAGCAGCCCGTAGAAGGGCAGGAAATACCATTCCGGCTCAATATCGGTGGGTGTGTGCATGGGGTTGGCGGGGCGGTAATTTTCCGGCTCGGCCAGCAGGTCAGGCCACAGGAAGGCAAGGGCTGCGAATACCAGTGCGAACAGCACAAGGCCCGTTACGTCCTTGGTGGTGTAGTAGGGATGGAAGGGTACCGTCTCGTGAGCAGGTACGGGCTGGCCGGTAGGATTGTTCGGCCCGCTCACATGCAGGGCTGCCACATGCAGAACTACGATCCCCACAATGGCGAAGGCCATGACGAAGTGCAGCACGAAAAAGCGGTGGATGAAGATATCCCCCAACTGGTCGCTGCCTTCCATGATGTGTTCAAGCACAGGCCCGATAACCGGCACGGCGCCGACCGCCTTGCCCGCGACATCCGCCCCCCAGTAGGACATCTGCCCCCATGGCAGCACATAACCCGCAAAGGCTGTGACCATGACCATGACCAGCAGTACAAGCCCGGTCAGCCACAGGATCTCGCGCGGCTGCTTGTAGGAGCCATAATACAGCCCGCGGAAGAGGTGGATATAAAGGGCCGCCATGAACAGGCTCGCCCCCGTCACATGCAGCGCGCGCAGCATCCAGCCACCAGACACCTGGCGTTCGATCATCTCGATCGACATGAAGGCGCCCTGTGCGGTGGGGGTATAGCTCATGGCCAGGAAGATGCCGCTTGCCAGCATGATGACCAGCACCACGCTTAGGATCGCCCCGAAATTCCACAGCGCGTTGAGGTTACGCGGCATGGGAAAATCGACATATTCCTTTCGCAGCGCGGTAATGACCGGCAGCCTGCGGTCGATCCACGAAAGAAGGCCGCCAGGCGGTTCCGGCTGTCCGTGCGGGGGCATGTTTTCGGGAAGGCTGGACCCGCTCATTCCTGGTTCCTGAATTCAGACGAAAAAAAGATCAGCTATGGTGTAGCAGCCCTGCAGGGTGCAGGCACCTGATCTTTTTTTCCATACCATGTTCAGGGAATGTGCTGAAAAAAGGATAAAAGTTTTTAAGTGTCGGCTTTTTCCAAAAAAGCTTCACTAAAAACTTTTTTACGTTTCATGCGCCGGCTGCCGAAAAGCGCCATTCAGAAACGAAATTACATTTTTAAGGAGAATGGCGCACCCGAAAGGACTCGAACCTCTAACCCCCAGATTCGTAGTCTGGTGCTCTATCCAGTTGAGCTACGGGTGCGTCGTGAGGGGGCTTTTAGCCGACAGTCCGGGACCCGGCAACCCCCTTTTTTCAACTATCGAAAGATTTTTTTACGCCCCCCCGCGCAATCAGCCGTCTGGCATGGCGTACAGTCCAGTTACGTATCTGTTCCATGTACAGGTAGATGACCGGCGTGGTGTAGAGCGTAAGCAACTGGCTCATCATCAGCCCACCTACAACCGTAATGCCCAGCGGGCGGCGCATCTCCACGCCATAGCCGCCATTGGTAATGAGCGGCACCGCCCCAAGGGCGGCCGCCAGCGTGGTCATCAGGATGGGGCGGAAGCGCTGGATGCATGCATCGCGTATGGCCACCTGCGGGGCCAGCCCCCGGTCGCGTTCGGCATGGAGCGCAAAATCCACGATCAGGATGGCGTTCTTCTTCACGATGCCCACCAGCAGGATCATCCCGATCATGGTGATGAGGGAGAACTCCTGCCTCGTCACCCACAACCCCAGCACAGCTCCCACCCCGGCGGAGGGCAGGGTGGACATGATGGTCAGCGGGTGGATGTAGCTTTCATACAGGATACCCAGCGTCACATAGATCGTGACCAGGGCGGCGATGAAGATCAGGACCTCGTTGATGATGGCGGACTGGAACTGCGCCGCCTGCCCGCTAAAGCCACCGTGGATGGAAGGTGGCACATGCAGGCGGATCATGGTCTCTTCCACCGTGGCCGATGCATCGCTCAGCGCCATGCCGGGGGCCAGGTTGAAGGAAATGGCCGCCGAGACGAACCCGCCCTTGTGCGATACGGTAATGGAGGTGGGGCGCGACACGAGTTGTGTTACGTCGGAAAGCGGGATCATTGTCTCTGTTGAGGATGACACCGCCGACCCGCTGGAAGCTCCGGCACCACCTGCCAGCCGGTTCTCGATCTGGTTGCGGAAAGACTGCTGGCTGAGCTGCGTGCTGCGGCTTGCCGTGCCATCCGCCTTCACCCGCACGGTATTGGATACCGTGCCGCCGCCCGCTGTCCCGCCCGATGTGGAAATGCGGAAGGAGTGCAGGATATCGGGTGATGTGCGGTACGGGTCAGCCACCTCCATCACCACATGATAGGTGGCGAGCGATGTGGAAATGTTCGAGGCGATGCGCTGGCCAAAGGCGTCATACAACGTGTTGCTGACCAGTTGCGGGGTAATCAGGTAGCGCGCGGCAAGATCACGGATGATGTCGGCATGGATGGCGGCGCCATTGTTCATGACATCCGTCGTCACGTCGCGCAGGGTGGGGGAAGCGCGCAGGGCGGCCACCAGGCGTGGGGCCCAGGTATAGATGTCCTCGGCACTGTCACTGGTCAGCAGGTAACGGTAGGCACCTTCCTTCTGGCGGCCTCCGCCACCGCTGATGTCGCCTGCCGAGAACATCGAGACATCCAGCCCCGGAATGTTCTCCAGCCGTTTGTGGATGCGCGCGATCATCTCATCCGGTCCGTCGCTGCGCTGCGTGCGGTCGACCATCTGGGCGAAGGCCTGCCCTTCAATACTGGTGTCACCGGAGAAGGCGACGACCTCCTGCGTGTCGGGGTCGGCCATCATCGCGTTACTTATGGCGCGGATCTTCTCCTTCATGGCGGGGAAGGAGGTGGTCTGGTCGGCGCGGAAGAAGCTCATGACCATAGCCACATCCTCCTTGGGCAGGATACCCTTGGGCATGAGCACGATCACACCGACCATTACCGCAAGGCTGAGCGGCAGGCTCAGTGCCGTCAGCACATGGTGGCGCAGTGCTACCGCCAGCGTGCGCTCGTAAAAGCGCAGCAGATGCTGGTAGCCCGCCTCCAGCCAGTCGCCCGTGGCGCGCGGCCAGCGCCGCCACCATGGTGCCGTGGGGGGCGGGGGGGCCGGTTCGCCCACTTCCAGGAACAGGCTGCACATCATCGGCGTCAGACTGAGTGCGAGTACCAGCGATACGGTGACGGTGATCGCCAGTGTCATGGAAAACTCGAAGAACACCTTTCCCGGCGTGCCGCCCAGCAGCAGCAGTGGCAGGAATACCGCCACCAGCGATATGGTGATGGACAGCACGGTAAACCCGATCTCGCGCGAGCCCTGGAGGGCGGCGTCAAAGCGGTTCATGCCTGCTTCCATGTGGCGGGCGATATTCTCCAGCACCACGATCGCATCATCGACCACAAAACCGGTGGCAATCGTCAGCGCCATGAGCGAGAGGATATCGAGCGAGAAGTGGAACAGTGCCATGAGCGCCAGCGTACCCGCCAGCGAGATGGGCACGGTAATGGCCGGGATCAGCGTGGAACGTGGCGTGCGCAGAAACACCAGCACTACCGCCACCACCAGCACGACGGAGGCCAGCAGCGTCCACTGCGTATCAGCCAGGGAGGCACGGATGGTGATCGAGCGGTCCATGGCGGGCGTTAGCACGACCCCGCCGGGCAATGCTGCGCGCAGGGCGGGCAGGCGGCCCTTGATCTCGTCAATCACGTGGATGACGTTGGCCCCCGCGCGCGGGCGGATGATCGCCATGACAGCCGTGTGCCCGTTCAGGAATCCCGCCAGCCGTTCGTTCTCCACCCCGTTATGTACGGAGGCCACGTCGCTCAGGCGCACGGGGCGGCCACTGCGGTAGCCGATCACCAGGTCACGGTACTGGGCGGCGGTGCGCGCCTGGTCATTGGTGGCCAGCGTGTAGCGGGTGGTGTCGTTTTCTATGATGCCCTTGGGCGTGTTGGCATTGGCCGAGGCCAGTGCAGAGCGGATGTCCTCGAACCCCAGCCCGTATTTGAACAGCGGCCACGGGTTGATCTCCACCCGCACGGCAGGGGCCGAACTGCCTGCAATCTCCACCCAGCCTACGCCCTGTACCTGCGCGAGCAGGGGCTGAAGGCGGGTCTTGGCAATGTCATACAGTTCGGACACCGGCTGCGTGTCCGATGTCAGCGCCAGAATCATGATCGGGTTGTCGGAGGGGTTGGCCTTCCAGTATTCCGGCTGGGACTGGAGTGTTGCCGGCATGTCCGCGCGGGCGGCGCGCAGGGCGGCCTCCACATCATTGGCGGCGGAATCGATGTTGGTCGATTCATTGAAGGTCAGCAGGATGAAGGCGTTGTCCTGGCTGGAATCGGACTCGATCTCGCTCAGTCCGGCAACCTGCCCCAGCCTGCGCTCGAGCGGTGTGGTGACGGAACTGGCCATCTGCTGTGGCGAGGCACCGGGCTGGGTGGCCATGACATAGATGACCGGCACAGCAATATCGGGCAGGTCGCCCACCGGCAGCGTGCGGTAGGCCAGCAGCCCCGCCAGCAGCATGGCCGCCGCCAGCAGGGTGGTCGCCACCGGGCGCAGGATGAAAACACGACACAGGTTCACGCGCGCAACCCGCCCCGTGCGTTCAGGTATGTTGCCTTCATGTCGCGGGCACGGGGCCTGCGGTTTCCTCCCGCCCCGTTTCGGCCATGGTGCCCGCCTGCCCGGCGGGCTGGCGGAAATAGTAGGACTCCGCGATCCTGATCGGCAGCAGGTCCATGAAGCGCGATCCGGCCGCCAGCCACCATGGGAAGGAAATGCGCCGCTTCCCGCGCGCCACCCCATTAAGGATGGCCTGCACGGCGTCGCCCGTCTGGGTCAGGCCGGGCATGGGAAAGCGGTTCTGCGTGGTCATGGGGGTTGCCACAAAGCCGCAGGTCACACTGGACAGGGCAATGCCCGCGCGCGCCATGTTGCCGCCTGTCGCCACGATAAAGCGGTCCACCGCTGCCTTGGACGCGCAGTAAGAAGGCGTGCCGGGAAACGAGACCAGCCCTGCGACCGAGGCCATGGCGCAGATGCGCCCCCGCATCCCGTCCGCCCCGCGCGGCTGGCGCAGCATGACATGCAGGGCGGGCAGCACCGTGTTCAACACGCCATCGACGTTGGTGGCGAACATGCGGCGGATCTGGTCATCGGGTTCGTAAGGCGCTTTCTCCCCCCCGCGCGTGGAGGCGGTAATGCCCGCGCAGGCGAATACAAGGTCAAGCGGCCCTGCGGTGGATATCCACGTTTCCATTCCCGCCTGTTCGCGCACGTCCTGTACCCGCACGCGGACATCAGCACCCCGGGCAATGCACTGTGCCGCCACGTCGCGCAGGTTGCCTGTATTGCGCCCGCCAAGGTGGAGTGTGCGCCCTGGCCGGGCAAGGGCAAGGGCAAGTCCGCGCCCGATCCCGGACGAGGCACCTGTAATGAGTATCGAATCCTGTTTCATATTCGCAGATTACATCCACCCTGTTAGAACTGCGCTAGCCCGTTTGCGCCCCCGGTCTGCACCTGGGGGGACGCCACGACCAAGGAGAGCCGCATGAGCCCGACATCCATCCCCCCCCGTAATCCAGCCACCCCGCCGGTCCGGCGCAGGGGGGTCTGTCTGGTTATTTCAGCCCCGTCCGGTGCAGGCAAGTCCACCATCGCCAACGCGTTGCGCGCGTCCGAACCGCAGTTGCTGCATTCCGTATCGATCACCACCCGCCAGCCCCGTCCTGGTGAGAGCGATGGCATCCATTACCATTTCCGCAGTATGGAAGAGTTCGAGCGCATGGCGCAGGCGGGCGAGATGCTGGAATGGGCCACCGTGTTCGGTCGTGGTTATGGCACCCCCCGCGCCCCGGTGGAGCAGGCTCTGGCGGAAGGCCGTGACATGGTATTCGATATTGACTGGCAGGGCCACCGGCAGATCCGCGCGGCCTTGCCCGATGATGTGATCAGCCTGTTTGTCCTGCCACCTTCCATCGCGGAGCTGGAGCGTCGCCTGACCGGCCGTGCGTCGGATGAGGCCGATGAGATCGCGCGCCGCATGCAGGCCGCGCGCGACGAGATCTCGCATTGGAATGAATTCGATCACGTCATCATCAATTCCGAACTAGACCAGGCCATAGCCGAAGCCCGTGCCGTACTGGTCGCCGCCCGTCTGGAACGCCACCGGCAGGTTGGGCTTGCGGCCCTGGTGGCAGGATTCGGGGTCTGAACCACCAGTCTCCGGCGGGCGGGTACGCGCAGGGCGCATGGGGTGCATATAATATGGCAGTGGACAAGTCTGTCGCAATTATCGGATATGCAACGGTCGTGGCCTGAGGCCGCGTCTGCGCCACCTTATTCTCCGCCGGATTCCCATGCCCCGCCGTAGTACGCCCACTGCCCTTATGCCTTACTGGATGATCGCCCTGCTGGGGCTGCTTACGGCAATCGGCCCGCTGGCGACGGACATGTACCTGCCCGCCTTTCCCCTGATGGATCATGAACTGGCGGGCGGTTATGCCGGGGCCAGCCAGATTACGCTGGCGGCATGGTTTGCAGGTCTGGCGGTGGGGCAGTTCAGCCTTGGCCCCATTTCCGACCGGTTGGGGCGCAGGGTTCCGCTGCTGGGCGGGCTGGTCCTGTTCATTGCGGGTTCCATCGGGTGCGCGCTGGCTGGCGGGATCGGCCTGTTCTGCCTGTGCCGTTTCATTGCAGCACTGGGTGGTGCGGCCTGCGCGGTGGTGCCGCGCGCCATCGTGCGCGATGTGGCGACCGGTGCGCAGGGCGCGCGCATCATGTCGCAGCTGATGCTGGTCTTTGGCGTCATGCCCATTCTCGCCCCCTCGCTGGGCAGCCTTGTACTGTCGATCGGGCACTGGCGGTGGATTTTCTGGATCGCGGTGGGTTATGGCGCACTGGGGCTGGTGACGGTGCTGGCCACGCTGCGTGACACCATGCCGGTGGACCGGCGCATCGCTTTCTCGCTGGTGGGCATGATCGCCCGTTATGCAGGGCTGGTGCGTGAGCCGGTATTCATGTCCAGCGCGCTGGTCAACAGCTTCTCTTCCTTTGTCATGTTTGCCTACATCACTTCCGCCCCTATGGTGTTCGAGCACCTGCTGGGCTTTACACCGGGGCAGTTCGGGGCGTTTTTTGGCATGAATGCCGCCGTGTTCATCCTTGCGGCCCAGATCAATGCGCGCCTTGTGCACAGGATTGACCTGTCGCGGCTGGTCGATGGCGGGGTGGTGTGTGCGCTGGTGGCGGCGGTGGCGTGCCTTGTCCTGTCGCTTGCCGGGGTGGCGGGGGCCGCGCACCCGCTGCTGGTCTGCGTTCTGGTCATGTGCATCACCGGCTGCCTTGGCTTTATCGGGCCGAATGCCACGGTCATGGCCTTTACCCACCATGGCCACCAGGCGGGCAGTGCGTCGGCGCTTATGGGCACGATCCAGTTCTCGCTTGCTGCGGCCAGTGGCTTCATTCTGGGGCATGTACCCTTTCACAGCCCGACGCCGCTGGCCATGGTGATCACGGCGGGCGTGGTGTGCATGGTGGTGTGCAACATGTGGCGGCATGCATGCGACCGGCGCGCGGCCAGCCATGGCGTATCGTGACGGGACCGCAGAGCACATCATGCGCTTTCGCTTTGACGTGCGGCACGCTGCGCGCTAGGGCAGGAACATGTCCACGGTATGTGCTGCCCGGCGTGGCGAGCATCCCCCTGCGCAGGAGGCCTTGTGAACGGCGTTCTTGATTTTGTTGCCGGATTGGGCCGCGCGGTTCTGGATATTGTCCGCATGGCGGGAAAGGTGGCGCTTTTTGCCGCCGTCGCCCTGTCGCACGTGGTCCGTCCTCCCTTCTACTGGCGTATCCTATGGGGCACGCTGGTGGAGATCGGTTTCTTCTCCCTGCCTGTCGTGGCACTGACCGCCCTGTTTTCGGGCGGGGTAATCGCGTTGCAGTCCTATACCGGCTTTGCCCAGTACCATGCCCAGAACGCCATTGCCGGGATTGTCATCCTCGCTGTCACGCGTGAACTGGGGCCGGTGCTGGCAGGGCTGATGGTGGCGGGCCGGGTAGGGGCCGCCATGTCGGCCGAGATCGGAACCATGCGCGTGACCGACCAGATCGATGCGCTGACCACACTGTCCACCAACCCCATGAAATACCTGGTCACGCCCCGGCTAGTGGCGGGCACGCTGGCGCTGCCCTTCCTGGTTCTGGTGGCTGACATACTGGGCGTGCTGGGAGGCTTTACCGTATGCGTGATGAAGCTGGATTTCTCGCCTTCCGCCTACATTGCCGCCACCATCGCCTCGCTCAAGGTGATGGATGTGGCGGTGGGGCTGGTCAAGGCCGCGATCTTCGGGTTCCTGATCGCGCTGATGGGCTGCTACCACGGCTATAACAGTCGTGGCGGAGCCGAAGGGGTAGGGGCGGCCACCACGGCGGCTGTGGTTGCAGCTTCGATCCTGCTGCTGACGTTTGATTACCTCCTGACAGACGTGTTCTTTTCCCAATGAGCGATGCAACCTCCAAGATCCGTATTCGCGGCCTGAAGAAGGCGTTCGGCCCCAAGGTGGTGCTGGACGGGGTGGACCTTGATGTGATGGGTGGCACGTCATTCGTGGTCATTGGTGGTTCAGGTACCGGCAAGTCGGTGTTGCTACGCTGCATACTGGGGCTGATCACGCCTGATGCCGGTTCCATCGAGATTGATGGTGTGGACGTGACCACCCTGTCCACCCGCCAGCGCGAGCCGTATCTGGCGAAGATCGGCATGCTGTTCCAGAACGGCGCGCTGTTTGATAGCCTGAGCGTGTGGGAAAACGTGACTTTTGGCCTGACGGCGGCCGCCCGCATGGGTCATGGCCCGCGCCTGACGCGCGCGCAGGCGCAGGCGCGCGCGGCTGAACTGCTGGAGCAGGTAGGTATGGACCCCGCCGTGGGGGCTCTTTCACCTTCCGAACTGTCTGGCGGCATGCAGAAGCGCGTGGGTCTGGCGCGCGCCATTGCCGCCCGGCCGGAAATCCTGTTTTTCGATGAACCCACAACCGGTCTCGACCCCATCATGGGGGCCGTGATTGACGGGCTGATTGCCGATTGTGTGCGCAAGCTGGGCTCCACCGCCATTGCCATCACGCACGATATGGCTTCCGCCCAGCGCATAGGCGACCGGGTGGGCATGCTATACAAAGGTAGACTGATCTGGCAGGGGCAGCCGTCTACGCTGTTTGACAGTGGCAATCCCGTTGTGGACCAGTTCACTCATGGCCGCCGCGAAGGGCCGATCAAGGTGGATGTCCGTAGTTAACTGAGGCCTGTTTGGAATTGATTTTTCTAAAGGGCCGTGATGCGTTTCAAAATTGATATGGATCGCTTCATCCTGACGGATGCCCAATAGGCGAAAATGGAACCGCTATGCCTTGGCAAGAAGACGGATCGGGGATGCAGCGGGAAGGATAATCGCCTCTTTATCGAAGCGGTCTTATGGATAGCGCGGACCGGCAGTTCGTGGCGGGACCTGCCAACGTATTTCGGACATTGGAACCCGGTCTATTCCCGCTACAGTAACTGGATGAAAGCCGGTGTTTTCAAACGGCTTTCTGAAGCTGTCTCTGACGATGCCGACATGGATTATGCGATGATCGACAGCACGGTGATTCGGGTTCACCGCCACGGTCAGGGCGCAAAAGGGTGCCCCAAAGCCAGGCGACAGGACGCAGTGTGACAGGGTGGTCGACCAGGATCATCGCCATGACCGATGCCCTGGGCAATCTGGTCCGCTTTACGCTCATCTCCGGCCAGCATTATGACACGGTCGGCGTTGCACCCCTGCTCGGACCGGTGGATTCCGAGGGAATTCTTGCTGACAAAGCGTTTGACGTCCACTGGATCGTGGATGCCCTACACGCGCAAGGCGCCTGCGTGGTCATTCCCCAGCGCAAAAACCGCCTCGACAGGCGCTCCTTCGATTTCACCCGAGATCGGTGCCTCATGAGCAATCTGTTCCGCGATGATCTCTCGCAATTTCCGGGTAATACAGGGTCGCTGTATTATGATTGACGCCGACAGGTTCGGCGGTGCTCCGGGCGGGTGTGCCCGCAACGAAATGCTCCAGAAGGCGTTTTTGGGTGCTGACAGGCAGCCTACTGCGACGATGTGCTTTCATATGACATATCAAGTCTTTATTAGCTTACCTATGCCAGCCCCAAATTTTATTCCCTGATGATCAGGTAATAGTGGCAATCCGCAGCGTATTGGTGCTGCCCGCCACCCCAAAGGGCAAGCCCGCTACAATCACCACCGCATCGCCCACACCACCGTAGCCATCAGCCTTTATGATGGACAGCGCCTGGTCCACCACGCTTTCAATGGTGTGCACCGGTGTCTCCTGTCCGACCGAGACCGCCTGTACCCCCCACGCCACCGCCAGTCTGCGGGCGACTTCATCACTCGGCGCAAGGCCGAGGATGGTGCAGTCCGGCCGCTCGCGCGCAATGCGTAGCGCGGTCCGGCCCGAAAGCGTAAAGGCGGCCACGGCAGCCACATCTACCGTGGCTACGATCTGGCGGGCGGCGGCGGCAATCGCACCGGCCACGTTATGGTCCGCCTCGGGGCTGGAAGCATCAAGCTGGCGGCGCCAGACCTCGTCCTCCTCCACCCGGCGCACGATACGGTCCATGATCGCCACCGCCTCACGCGGGTAGGCACCCACCGCCGTCTCGGCTGAAAGCATGACCGCATCCGCGCCGTCGAACACTGCCGTCGCCACGTCCGATGCCTCGGCGCGGGTAGGGGTGGGGGCGTGAACCATGCTTTCCAGCATCTGGGTCGCCACCACCACCGGGCGGCCCAGCCTGCGGGCGGTGCGGATGATGCGCTTCTGCGCCAGCGGTACCTGCTCGGGTGGCAGTTCCACGCCCAGGTCGCCACGCGCCACCATGACCGCGTCAGACAGGGTGACAATCTCTTCCAGATTATCCATGGCCTGCGGTTTTTCGAGCTTGGTCATGATCCATGCCCGTCCGTCGGCCAACCTGCGCGCCTCACGCACGTCTTCGGGGCGCTGGACGAAGGACAGGCCGATATACTCGATGCCCAGATCCAGCGCGAAGGCCATATCCGCGCGGTCCTTGTCCGTCAGGGCGGGAATGGGCAGGATCACGTCGGGTACGTTCACGCCCTTGTGGTCTGACAGCACGCCGCCCAGCGTCACCTCCGTCAGCAGGAAGTCGGGGCCGCGTTCGCATACCTTCAGTGCCAGACGCCCATCATCGAGCAGTAGGGTGCTACCTTCCTGCGCTGCGGCAAGGATTTCACGATGCGGCAGGCAGGCCCGTGTCTCATTGCCGGGCGTGGGGTCAAGGTCGAGGCGGAAACGCGCCCCCGGTGTGAGTTGCACGCGCCCATTGGCAAACGTGCCCACCCGCAGCTTTGGCCCCTGCACATCGGCCAGGATGCCCAGCGGGCGACCCAGTTCGGCTTCCACATCACGGATCACGGCGTGGCGGGCGGCATGATCGTCATGCGTACCGTGGGAGAAATTGAGCCGGAACACATCCACCCCCGCCACCGCCAACGCGCGGATGGTGGCATGGTCGGAGGTGGCGGGGCCAAGAGTCGAGACAATCTTGGTCCGACGCATGGCGCGATAGGGTGTATCCGGCATTTTGTTCTCCCGTCTGTTCATATCATGCAACCTTCAGGAAGGTGATACGACCTCCTGCGGCAATAATCCCCATAGGGCGCTACGCTCCAGCCAGCCGCTGTACTGCTTGACCGACACCTTGCACCATGGCGTTCCCGCCGCGCACTGGCGGATCGTGCCCACAACACCCGGCCGCAACACAGCCACAACCGCCGATGTGGTGGAGGCATCCGCATGCAGCATAACCGCCCCCTTCACGCCCGCGGCTGCGGCCATATCCGCCACATGCCCGACAATTCGGGTATCGGCCCGCCCGATCACGTCGGTTTCCTTGGCAGTTGGCTGTCCGGCCTGCTGGGCGTCTCCTTCGGGCGGTAATCCCGGTATGACAAACGTGCGGGTTCCCACCAGGGTTGCCTGATGCACCCAGCCCTTCTGTCCGTCCGAATCCTCGACCAGACGCCAGACATCGAATTCCCGTTCAATTTTTACCGGCAGGCCCCGGCGGTGGTACACCCAGTCAATCGGGTAGCGCTGTCCCGGCCCGGTGCGCAGGTTGACCTCATCGGCACGGAAGGCAGCAAAGCGTGGCAGCGGCAGTCCGGTCACACTGCCCTTGGTATTGTCCACCGGCGCGGGCGGCACGCCATCCGCTGTTGCGGGCGGGCGGGCGGAAGCGGGCTGTGAGGCTGCCGTTGCGGCCACACCAGCGCCCGCTGCCACAGCCGCCGCCGCCACCGCATGGTGGTGATGGGCCACGGTCGCGGTTTTTCCCTTTTCCCGTTCCCTGGCACCATGCACATGAGCATGGCCCAGGCTGCTCTTGGCATCTGCCGCAGCATGCGTGGCCCTGGTCTTTGCATGCGCTGCCGTATGGTGGTGACGGGCTGCCGTCGGGGTGGCGGCATGGGCCACGCCGCCCCACACAAGCAATGCCACCGCGCAGGCTGCCAGAGATGACGACCCGCGCCGGGCGGGGGTGCGGGACGGCACACCGGCCTGTCGCGCAAGGAGTTCATGCCGCACGCACTGCGCCATCGTGTTCTTCAATCCTTACAGGGTTATGATCTGCCGCCCCTGGGCAGCTTCAAGAAAGGTGGGGATACCCGCCACCTGCACGCCATCAAGCAACTGGTCGGGTGAAAGGTCGCACAATCGTAGGGCAGCATCACAGACCATCAGGGTTGCGTCCAGTTCCACAACTGCATCGCGCAGGGTGTCCATACCCGCAACACCCCGTGCGCGCACCTGCGCGTCATCGCCCGCATCATGCAACCCGCGCCAGTCACGCGCCAGTGCATGCACCCCGCGACCGGCAGCAAACATGAGGACAGGCCGCCCGATAGCCAGCGCCCCCGCCGCCATGACAAAGGCATAATGCGCCCGCGCATAGGCGCCATCATAGAGCAGTATGGCAAGCGCCCCCCCGGCGTGGTCCGCCGTCATGACGGGGCCCCCGCAGGTACCTGGCAACCGTTTCCAACCGGTCCGTGATGGGCCGACAGGTCATGAATGGTGCGGTGTGTACCACACAGCGCGCAGTCAGGATCTGGCGGCAGGGCAATGGTATGGAAACGCATGGCCAGTGCGTCCCATACCAGCAGGCGGCCTGCAAGGCTTTCGCCAATACCAAGAATTTCCTTCAGCGCCTCGGTGGCCTGCAGGGTGCCCATTACCCCGGTTACGGCACCAAACACCCCGGCTTCCGCGCAGGAGGGTACGGTGCCCGCGGGCGGGGCCTCGGGATAGAGGCAACGGTAGCACGGCCCGCCAGGGCGGAAGGTGGAAAGCTGCCCCTCAAAGCGCAGCACGGCAGCGGATATCAGGGTGCGGCCTTCCAGCGCGCAGGCATCGGCCACAAGGTAACGGGTAGCGAAATTGTCAGAGCCATCGCACACCAGATCGTAAGCACGTACCAGCGCGCGAGCATTTTCCGCCGTAAGGCGAATGTTATGACAATCAACCCGCGTGCCTGGATTGAGCGCGCGCAGGGCAGTGGCTGCCGATTCGACCTTGGGCTGGCCAACCCGATCGGTCACATGGGCGATCTGGCGCTGCAGGTTGGACAGGTCAACCACGTCATCATCCACCAATCCGATCTGTCCCACCCCCCCCGCTGCCAGGTAGAGGGCAACGGGAGAGCCGAGCCCACCGGCGCCAACCACCAGAACACGGGCATTTTTCAGGGCCTGCTGGCCGGTGCCACCCACCTCGGGCAGCAGGATGTGGCGCGCGTAGCGCTGGATCTCTTCCTCAGAAAAATTCATCCTGCTTTCCTGCCCTGTCCCTGTTGCCCATGCGGGACGGATATACTGTGTCACTGTGGGGCTACAGCGGGAAGCAATAGGCTATATATCACTATTACGTGATAATTCCTGACCTCAATCATGAAACCAATGCATGCCGGATATGTTTCCAGTATAGTCTATCTCAAGCGTGAAGCCCATTGAGGGGGGGAGTATAATTCTAATGTCATATTTTTCCCGCATGGAAATTCCTGCCGGTCTTGCCGCATTGCGCCGCCAGCAGGCACGCTGGGTCTGCGCGGGTACGCTGGCCGCAGCTGGCACGCTTTATGCGGCCTCCCCCGTCTGCACGCTATGGTCCATTACCTCGGCCGTTCGCAGTCATGACATGGGCAGCCTGAACACCTGCCTGAAATGGGAATCGGTACGCAGCGGGCTGAAAAACCAGGTGGTGGACAGCCTGATCGGCCCGCCACATGCCGATGATGAACTGCCGGAATTCGGCTCGTCCTTCGCATCATCCGCCGTTTCCAACGCCATTGATGAGGAAGTGCGTCCCGACAAGCTGGGCACGCTGGTGGACCACCTGATGCCGACCCCGCAGCCCGGCGCGCATGTTGGCCTGTATGCCATGCTGCGCGGCGTGCACATGCACTTCACCCATCCAGGCGTGTTTGAGGCGAGCATGGTGATGCCGGGGCACGAGAATGAAACGCCCCTGCGGCTGCAGATGCGCATCCATGCCTTCCAATGGAAGATCCACCACATCGACCTGCCGACCCCGCGCTCCCACCCGCTGGTGGAGGCATCGGCCGGCCCGGTGCCACAACCGCTGACCCGGCCTTAAGGCACGGCGGGTCTTTACACCCGCCGCGCCACTAGACCGGTCATTTCGGTGCGGGCAGGTCTTCTTCAAGAACGGTCATGTGGACGGCGTAGGACACTTCGCCTTCATCCTCGTCACGATGGACGGTACCGACCACCTCACCATTGACTGCCAGTTCAACGGACAGCCCGGCGCGCGGTGGTGCATTAACCGTAAGGCCCGGTGAACCCAGCAGACGACGCAGGCAGACCTGAAGGCGCGAAATTTCGGAAGAGGACATGGCAGTCATGAAACGTCAGTTCTCCACAATGGCAGGACCCGCCAGAAATACGATCAGGGCCAGACATGGCCCCCTGGTTAACGCGCGTGGCCGGTCCGGTCAGGATCGCGCGGTTGCCCTATCCGTTACCGGGCATCGGGGCAGGCTATAGGCACATGTCACCACACCTGCAACCGCGTGCCCATGATTTTCCCCACTCGCGCCGCGCCAGCGCCACGATTGACCTGTTTCATTGACCATACCGCAACACCAGTAAGAAGGGAGAACAAAGACCATGCACTTACGATCTTTTCCCCGGCTGATGCTGCTTGTAGCCCTGCTTGCGCCTCCCGTGGGGCTGACAGCTCTTGCCGCCAGCCTGCCCCCCGCCGGGGCTCCGACCGAAGCGGGCATGGGCATGCGCGCGCGCGCCCTGGCCCGCCAGATCCACGAGGACGGCCCGGAGACGACGGTCCACGCGCTGGATACCAGCAAATCCTGGCCCCAACTACGTCGTGCGGTGGCAGCGGGATGGGATGGGTGGGTCACTCTCGTGCCTGAACTGATCGCCCATGTGGATGACCCCACCGCGCGCAGCCTGCGCACGGCCTTGCGGCAGGCCCTGCCGCGCAACCCGCATGCCGTTCTGTCGGTAGTGGACCCCGGTAACGGGCCGCTACTGGGCGCAGGCGCTCTATGCACACCCCATGGCATGTCCACCCGCTGGCGGACCAGCAGCATCCGCGCCATCAGCATGGTGCATGACATCCACCTGACCCATCAGGTGGCTGACTGTACGGCTGCACTCTCATTATCCGGCAGCACTGCTACTGGAAGGGCAGATAGCGGAACGTGACGTAAATGGTGTTCCCCCCCGTGGTGGGGTCCGTGCCATCGCCGCCCTTATAGGCGAATTTGCGCAGGTACGTGTACTGCACGCCCGTCATTACCGCGCCATAGCCCCCCTGCAGCACATGCCACCAGCCGCCCACTGTCAGATCGGCAATGGTGTGGGTCTGGGCATCGCAGCTACCACCGCTGATCTGTTCGACATTGCAGCTTGCCAGTGCCAGATCATTCACACCATAACCGTACTGGTAGCCATCCGTGCCGGTATAACTGCGCCGCCCCGCACTTTCCACGCCGCCATACAGGTAGACCAGCAAGTTGGGCGTGGGATGGCCGATCAGCCCCATGCTGCCAATGATCTCGGGAATGGGAGCGGGCGTGCCATTGGCCTTGAACGTGGCATCGGGCAGCATGGCGGGACCGTAACGGCCAATGCCCTGGCCTGCCAGCACGTTACCAGTAAACTGCAGGTAGCGCGGAATGACATGCACCGTCACATCCCCCCCCACGCCCCCTGCAAAGGACACACGTTCGCGGATGGGGCTGCCTGGTACGGATGACTGCGACATCGCCTTGAACCACCGCGCGAGACCATAAATCTCGTAATGGGCGGGCTTGGTATCCAGCGCGCCCTTGAGCACGATATCGGGGGCGACATCCATGCTGTATTTTGCATTGGGGTTGAGCATGCCGGAACCGGCATTGCCGTACAGCAGAGTCGTGCCAGAGGATGCCAGCGTGTCCCCGCCGCTCAGCATCTGGTGGTCACCCGCGCTGCCTGATGTGGCATAGGCCACCTGCGGTGCCTCAAATGACAGCCCCAGCCACCATTTGCGCCCGAAATCCTTGATGAAGCGGATCTGCGGCACGCGGGTGAACACGATGCCGGGGATCTGGTTGTTATCGACCACCGGCGGCAGCTGTTCATGGCGTGACAGCAGGCCCTGCGTGTAGCCTGTAGTCAGGCTCCATGCCTGCCCCGCCAGGACGTGGAAGCCCCATTTGGTATTGCTGTAGGTCATGTACGCCTGCCGGATACGCGGCGTGTAGCTGTTGGTCTGGTAGCTGTTGGCGGTACCGGCAGCGCCCCCGAAATCAGTCTCGATATAACCCGACAGCGTCTCGTCCTTGGTGGGCGAGCCCTGCAACAGCACGCTCAGGCGCGTCAGCTGCGCGGAGGGACGGTACTCACCCGTATGGGCATTGGGGCTATTGGCATAGGGAAAGCTGCCCCAGCTGGTGGCGGGGCCGCTGGTCAGGTTCTTGCTGCGGTAGATGTTAGAAAAGTCGATGAACCCGCCCAACCTTACCGATACGCCGCCAATGCGAAAGACAGGCGGCAGGCTGTCCACGCCGGTCTGGGTAATGGCCAGCGGGCTGGAGGAATCAAGGTCGAGCTTGGCCTGGGCGGGAATAATCGCCTCGGTCATGGTGTTTTCGGCTGCTGCCGCCGCCTGCGCATCATCCGACATGGCGGGACCGCCAATAGTCAGCTGCGAGAGGTCCGGCATAGCGCTGATCTGGCCTGACGGTGCGCTGTAGACAGCACGCCCCCCCGTATGCGGACCCGAGCGCAAGGTACGGCCCGCCACCACGTTCTGGCTGCCCCGGCTCATGCCGTGATGGGCTTCAAGCTGCTCGACCTTGGCTTCCAGCCGCCGCATTTCGGCATGGATGGCGCGGATCTCGGCCATGTCGTCCGCCTGGGCGGGTGATGCCACCAACCCACCCAGCATGGCGACCATACTCCCCAGCAACAGACCCGGCCGCGCTGGCCGACCTGCATGGCAGGCATCTGCATGGCGGCCGGGATGGCCCTTTTTACAACAGCAATCCATCAGTCTGGCGCGCCTGCCCCTGTATACCGGGTTAACAAAACAAGAATCCGACAATATCTACCGCCAGCCCGCATGGACAGGACCGACAGAGCGCTGCGTACCGCATGGCAACAGAAATATAGGAACAGATTCCACCCTATATAGGAAAAACGTTTAGCTGCCATGCATTGAACAGTCTCATGTACGGCATATATTCGCATGATTATATTTATAACACACCATTTCTTCCTGTAATTCAAGACCTCTACATGTGCCAGTAAGGGAGTATACGCCATGACTGCAACCCGGCCACCGGATACCCCGCCCCCCACGGACCGACCGCTTGCCGGGCTCCCCCACCCCGATCATCCGCTACACTGGAAACTGTATGGCTGCGAGATGGTGGCCACCATGGTGCTCATGCTGTGTGGCATCGTGTCGGTCACGGTGCTGACCGCGCCCTATACCCCGGTCGGGCGCGCGCTTGCCACGCATCCCGAGATCCAGACCATGCTGTGCGGCGTGTTCTTCGGTCTGGCGGGAACGGTAGCCGCTTACACGCCATTCGGGCGTGTAAGCGGGGCGCATGTCAGCCCCTCCGTCTCGCTGGCGTTCAGCCTTGCGGGAAAACTGGCGGGCATGGACCTGTGTGGGTATGTGGCCGCCCAGATGGTGGGAGCCTGCCTTGCGGCCCTGCTGCTGGCAGGTCTGGGCCATGTGCTGCCCATATGGGGGGATATGGCGCGAGCCGCGACATTTGCCGCTACAGTGCCGTTTTCCGGTGTTGCAGTCATCTGGCCATTGGTAACGGAAATGGTGCTGACCTGCCTGTTGGTCATCATGCTGTATGCGCTGGCTGCCCATCCGGTGCTGAAATGGTTCACACCGTGGGCGGGCGGCGTGTTTTTCGGCCTGTGCAACCCGGTTTCGGCATGGCTGTCGGGCAACAGCTCCAACCTGGCCCGCAGTTTTGGCCCCGCACTGGTAGCGGGACAGTGGGAATCGTTCTGGATCTATGCGTTGGGACCATTTATGGGGGCGGCACTGGCAGTCTTGCTGCTGCGCTCGCGCCTGCTGGGCCGGATCGAGGTAGAAGAAGCCCGTCTGGTCAATTTCGGCCACCATGGTCGTGTTCCTTCCCTTCTCCACCCCGGTCGGCACGCGTCTAATCACGATTGAGTAGCGTGATTAAAAAATACGCTACTTGCAATCAACGAGAATTATTCCCAATATCGTCTTACTGAAAAACGAATCGGGCACCTGCCCGGTTCGCAGGCGTTCTCAGGGCGGGGCGAAATTCCCCACCGGCGGTGATTGCACCCTTTTGCAAGGGGCATAAGTCCGCGAGCGCCCGGCCCCCTCTGGGGCCGGGGTCAAGCAGATCCGGTGTGATTCCGGAACCGACGGTTACAGTCCGGATGAAAGAGAACGGAAACTATGGCCAGCCTTCCCTTCAAGGAAGGCGGGAAGATGGTTTTACGCGCCCTGAGTCCGTCCGGATGGATGGAGAAGTGTGTTTTGGATGCGTTGCCACAGGCCACCAGTGCCATGACTGGCCCCGACCTTCCCCCCGCTATCGCGCATGGTTTTCGTGCCGCGGTGAACGAGGCTGCCCGCCATGTGGGTGCCACGGCACCCAACCCGCCGGTCGGCTGCACGCTGCTGGACCGTGATGGCGCCATCCTTGCCACTGGCGGCCACCATCGCGCTGGCACCCCGCACGCCGAAATACAGGCCATAAACCAGTGCCGCGCGCGCGGCCTGCTGGATCGTGCCCATACCGCCATCGTCACCCTGGAACCATGCAACCATACCGGTCGCACCGGCCCGTGTTCGTACGCGCTGGCGGCCACCCCGGTGCGTAATGTGTGGATCGGGCTGCGGGACCCCAACCCCCATGTTGCGGGTGGCGGGGCAGATTACCTGCGCGACCATGGGCGGCGGGTGCATGTGCTCCAGCCTACCGGCCCGCAGGCTGCCGCGCGCGACCTGTGCAGCAGCCTGCTGGCCCCTTTTGCCCATTTCACCCGCACCGGCCAGCCGTGGATCACGGTCAAGCAGGCGGTGGACGCCACGGGGGCCATGCTGCCACCGCCGGGGCGCACCACGTTCACCTCCGCCGCCTCGCTCGATCTGGCGCACCGCCTACGCCGCGCAACCGATGCGGTGATTACCGCAGGCGGCACCGTGCGCGCCGACCGGCCGGGGCTGGACGTGCGCCGCGTGCCCGACCACGCAGGCCGCGCGCCCCGTATCCTTGCCATCTGCACCCGTACGGGGGAGGTGGATGAAGCCTACCTGGATGCTGCCCGCAGCCGTGGCTTTGACGTACGCCTGTGCACCGATCTCGCCGCCCTGCCCGATCTGCTGGGCCGCGCAGGCGTGACCTGGGCAATGGTGGAAGCGGGTCCCGCCCTGCTGGCCGAACTGGATGCCCGCAGCATGTGGCATGACTGGCTGACCATTACCGCAGGTGCCGATGGCGTGGACCACTACAACATCCGCGTGCGCGGGGGGGATGTGACACCGCTCCACCTGCTGCCCGAATTTTCTGCCGTGAAGGAGTAAGCATGTTTTCTGGCATCATCGAGCACCAGGGACACGTCAGCGCCGCGCGGCGGCTTGACCGTGACCTGGACATTACCGTGGCGACCGGCATTCCCGACCTGAGCCTGGGCGAAAGCATTGCCGTCAATGGCGTGTGCCTGACGGTCACGTCGTTTGACGCGGCGGGGAACGCCACCTTCTTCATCAGTTCGGAAACGCTGGACCGTACGGCGCTGGGCCGGATCGGGGCAGGGCATACCGTCAACCTCGAACGTGCGGTCACACCCGCCACCCGCCTGTCGGGCCATATCGTGCAGGGGCATGTGGATGGCACCGGCCACCTGCTGGCGGTGGAACCGGCAGGCGAGGCCCGCCACATCACCTTTTCCATTCCTGCCCGGCTGCGCCGCTATCTGGTGGAAAAAGGGTCGATCACGATCGATGGCATCAGCCTGACGCTAAACGCCGTAGGTGAACCGGGCGCGGAGGGGTGTACGCCCGATGCGTTCCGCATCGCCCTCATGATCATTCCCCATACATGGGAACACACGACACTTGGTGCCCTGAAGGCAGGAGACGCAGTGAACATCGAAGTCGATGTTATTGCCAAATATGTGGAGAGCGTATGTCAGTATCGTTGATGCCCCCGGCACTGGCGCAGGCCATAGAGACCATCCGCCGGGGCGGGATGATCATCCTTGTGGATGACGAGGACCGCGAGAACGAAGGCGACCTGGTAATGGCCGCCGAACTCATGACGCCACAGGCCATGAACTTCATGGTCACCCACGCACGCGGGCTGGTGTGTATGCCCATGTCACCTGCGCGGATCACCCAGCTCAACCTGCCCATGATGACACAGGTGAACACCTGCCCGCGTGGTACGGCGTTCACCGTCTCCATTGAGGCGCGCGAAGGTGTGACCACCGGCATTTCGGCCGCCGACCGCGCCGAAACCGTGTTGGTGGCGGCCGCGCCCGATGCAAAGCCCGCAGACCTGGTCTCACCGGGGCATATCTTCCCGCTACGCGCGGTGCCCGGCGGCACGGTGGTACGGCCCGGCCATACCGAAGCCTCGGTTGATCTGGCGCGTATGGCGGGGCTGATCCCGGCCGCCGTGATCTGCGAGATCATGAACGAGGACGGCACGATGGCGCGCATGGATGATCTGCGCCCCTATGCCAAGCGCCACGGGCTGCAGATCCTGTCGATTGCCGAACTGGCGCGCTGGCTGAAGGACAATCCGATCACGGACGGCGCGAACGCCCAACCAGCGGTGGAGATGGTCGCGTGCGCCCACCTGCCCAGCCGCTTTGGCGGGCCGGACATGATGATCCATGCCTTCCGTGCCCCAGACGGAACGGAACATGTGGCCATGGTCAAGGGCCAGCCGGGCAGGCCCGGCACCGTGCCATTGGTGCGCCTGCATTCCGAATGCGTGACAGGCGATGCGCTGGGTTCGCTGCGGTGTGACTGCGGCGCGCAGCTACAGAGCGCGCTGGAGCAGATTGGCCGGGCGGAATCCGGCGTGCTGGTCTATGTGCGCGGGCATGAAGGCCGTGGCATCGGGCTGGCCAACAAGATCCGCGCCTATGCGCTGCAGGATGAAGGGCTGGATACGGTGGATGCCAACCATCGGCTGGGTTTCGAGACCGATGCACGCGACTGGCAGGCGGCTGCCGCCATCCTGCGCGCGCTGGGGGTAGAACGGCTCGACCTGCTGACCAATAACCCTGATAAGGTGCGCGCCCTGAATAAACATGGCTTTGACGTGCGCGAGCGCATGACGCTTGCAATCGCACCCAACCCCTTCAACCGCGCCTATCTGGAAGCCAAGCGCACCCGGATGGGTCATGCCCTGTGCGCGCCGGCAACGGCGGACACGCACTGAATTTATAATAATTCAAAGACGGAAAAAGCCTGACATGAGCACCAACATCCCTTCCACGCCCGCCCGGCTTGAGTTTGCCCACCCGCCGCGCCTTGCCATCGTGGTCAGCCGCTTCAACGAGGACGTGACCCACGGCCTGCGCGATGGTGCGGTGGCATGGCTGGGCGAGCATGACATTGCCATGCGCGCCGAAGACATCCTGTACGCACCCGGTGCGTACGAACTGCCGCTGCTGGCCCAGACACTGGCACGCACGGGGCGGTATGATGGCGTGGTCTGCCTTGGCTGCGTGATCAAGGGGGATACGGCACATTTCGAGTTCATCAGCCTTGGTGCCACGATCGGGTTGCAGCAGGCGGCACTCAATACCGAAGTGCCGATCGCCTTTGGCGTGCTGACCACCTACACTGATGAGCAGGCCGTGGTCCGCTCACGCGATGACGTGCACAACAAGGGCCGCGAGGCGGTTGCCGCCTGTGTTGAAAGTATCGCATTGCTTCATAAAATCAGAGGCTGTTAAAATACGACAGGCCCATGCGAAACGGCTGAAAACAGTCCTCTCATGGTCCTGTAGGGACAGCAATGGGGATGGCGGATGCGGCAGTTCACCTTTATCGCCGGGACATTCGGTATCGGCCTTGCGGTCTGGATGCTGGCACGCTTCGGCCTGCATGATATTCTGGGCCTGGTCGCGGCTGGGGGATGGAGCATTCCTGCCATCATCGCGTTCCATGCCACACAGGTCTGTGCGTCCGCCCAGGCATGGCGGCTTCTGGCCCAGACCGGGCGCGCGCCCCTTGCCTTTACCGATTTCTTTGTCCTGCGCTGCGCGCGTGAAGGGATCAACAACCTGCTGCCCGTAGCCCAGGTAGGCGGCGAGGTGATTACCACCCGCCTGCTGGCCCGGCGCGAGGGGCTGGGCATCAGGCGCGCAGCGGCTTCCACGATATGCGACCTGACCATCGAACTGCTCAGTCAGGTCACCTTTACCCTGATCGGGCTGGGGTTGCTGTTCTGCCTCGTCAACCGCTCTCCCCTTACCGATGAACTTATGGAAAGTGCCGGGGCCGCCATTGCGCTGGGTGCGGTCTTTCTGGGCAGTCAGTACCTGGGTGCCGTTTCAGTGGTGGAAAAGCTGCTGGTACGCATTGCCGCCCATCTGGGATGGGACGGGGTAGAAGACATCCGTGGTCTGCATGACGAGATCCTGACACTATACCGTACGCACGAGAATTCGCTGCGCGCGGGGGCGATGCAACTGCTGGGCTGGTCGCTTGGCACGTTCGAGGTTTTCGTGGTCCTGCACGCCATGAGGCACCCGCTTTCCCTTGCTGACAGTTTTGTGATCGAAAGCGTGGGCCAGGCTGCGAAGTCGGCGGGATTTGCCGTACCGGGTGCTCTTGGCGTGTCGGAAGGGGGGTATGTCATCATCGGCGGGCTGTTCGGGCTGTCCCCGCAGGCAGGCATCGCGCTCTCGCTCATCAAGCGTCTGCGCGAGATTGCATGGGGGCTGCCCTCGCTCGTGGCATGGCAGGTGATGGAAATGCGCTGGGTACGCCCAGATCCTGCCACCGCCAAGGAAATACACATGACCGGTCGGTCATGATGTGATGACGGGCCGCGCGGTACAGAGTGTAATAAAGAACCACCTTGCATAGGGGCCACATCATGGGCCAAACCGGGCTTCTTCACCGACTGCCGCGCTCCATGCGGCACGGCGTGGGTTTCTGAAGGGCTGAATACTCGTCATGCTATCGGTACCGCTTGGGCGTCTTGTCGCTTTCTGTTCCCGTCATGCCATTGCGGTCGTGGTGGCCTTTGCGCTCCTGATCACGGGGGCGACCTATGCCAGCTATGCGCTGCTTGGTGTCACAACCGATACGGACCAGATGTTCTCGTCCTCGCTGGACTGGAAGAAACGCTCCGAAGAGATGGGTCGCCTGTTCCCCCAGAAGCAGGACCAGCTTGTTGCCGTAATCGACGCCGCCCTGCCCGAGGAAGCCCAGCAGACCGCGCTGGCGCTGGCGGCAAGGCTGCGCGATGACCACACCCATTTCAATTACGTCACCACACCGCAGACCGATCCCTACCTTGTGCGCAACGGGCTGATGTTCCTTGACCCCAAGGCACTGGAGCGCGTGCTCAACACCACCATCACCGCTCAGCCCTTCCTGAGCGAACTGGCCGCCGACCCATCGGGGCGTGGGCTGTTCGATGCGCTGAACCTGATCGCGCTGGGCATAAACCAGGGGCAGGCCGACCTTGGCCCCTTCCGCCCGGCGCTGGACGGTTTTGCCACCACGCTGGAGCATGCCGTGTCCAGCACGCCCGAACCCCTTTCGTGGGAGCGGCTGCTGGCGGGAGATCTGGCCGACCTTGGGGGCAAGTTCCAGTTTGTCGTGACCCAGCCCAAGCTAGATTATGATTCCTTCCAGCCCGGCGGTGCCGCGGCCGATGCGATCCGCGAAGCCGCCAATGCTCTGCCCTTTGTCAAAAGCGGGCGGGCACATGTCCATATAACGGGTGACACCCAGATCGCGGACGAGGAATTCGCCACCGTGGCCGAGGGCATGGTGGCAGGGCTGCTCGGCTCTCTGGTTCTGGTCTCGTTGTGGCTGGTCCTTGCCGTGCATACGTGGCGGGTAATCGTGCCCATCATCATCACACTGGTCTCGGGCCTGCTGCTGACCACGGGCTTCGCGGCCATTGTGGTGGGCAAGCTGAACCTGATCTCAGTGGCGTTCGCCATCCTGTTCGTTGGTATCGCAGTGGATTTTGCCATCCAGTTTTCGGTCCGCTTTCGCGCGCAGGCGCTGCCCGACGGGTCGGCGCCGGGCATTGTGCAGGCGCTGGAGCAGACAGGTAACGAGACCGGCCACCAGATTCTTGTTGCCGCCATGGCGACATCGGCGGGCTTCCTGGCCTTTACGCCCACCGCCTTTGTCGGCGTGGCCCAACTTGGGCTGATCGCGGGCTTTGGCATGGTGTTTGCATTCCTGTGCACGCTTACGCTGCTGCCTGCCCTGCTGCGGCTGTTCCGCCCCACGGCGGGGCATGGCACAATCGGCTTTGGCTGGGCACGCCCGGTGGATAAGGCCATCCGCCACCACCGCAAGCCCATACTGGCGGCATTTGTCGCGGTTGCGCTGGTGGGCGTGGCGCTGGTGCCGCGCCTGACCTTCGATGCCGACCCGCTGCATACCAAGAACCCGAAATCCGAAGGTATGGTCACGCTGGGCATGCTGATGTCCGAACCACAGTATTCGCCCTATACAGTGGATATCCTGATGCCCGGCCTGGATCAGGCCGCCGCCATGTCGGACAAGGTTTCCGCCCTGCCGATGGTGCATGACGCGCTGTGGCTCGGCTCCCTCGTGCCGGCCGACCAGAAGACCAAGCTGCCGCTGATACAGGATGCCGCCAGCATTATGCTGCCCACCCTGATCGTACCTAACCCCAAACCGGCACCGGATGCGGCCGAACTGAAGGCCGCCGCCGCCAAGACCGCGGCTGCACTGGGCGGCGTACTGGACAAGCTGCCCGCAGGCGACCCGCTGCGGCGTATCCAGTCCGCCCTTGCCCATCTGTCCCAGACGGATGACAAGCGTATCCTGGCCACCAATGAAGCACTGGTGCGCTTCCTGCCCATGCAGCTCGACATGCTGCGCGACATGTTGCAGGTCAAGCCGGTCAGCATTACCGACGTGCCGCAGCAACTGGCACGGGACTACCTGCTGCCTGACGGTCGCGCGCTGGTCGAGGTGCACCCGACAAAAGAGATGAAGGGCAACCACGCGCTGCATATCTATGTCAGCGAGATCCAGAAGATTGCCCCGATGGCCGCGGGTTCCGCCATCGACATCGTGCAGAGTGCCGCAACAATGGTGCACGCCTTTGTCACGGCGGCGGCGGCGGCCATTGTCATGATCGCCATCATTCTGGCCGTCGCCCTGCGCAGGCTGCTTGATACGGCGCTGGTGCTTGCCCCCCTGCTGCTCTCGGCACTGATGACGGTCATCCTGATCATCGTGGTGCCCGAGCAGCTGAACTTCGCCAACATCATCGCACTCCCCCTGCTGCTGGGGGTGGGTGTGTCGTTCAACATCTACTTCGTCATGAACTGGCGGGCGGGCATCACCTCGCCGCTGTCCAGCCCGACGGCGCGCGCGGTGCTGTTCTCGGCGCTGACCACGGGCACGGCGTTCGGCTCGCTGGCGGCATCGCACCATCCGGGCACAGCCAGTATGGGCCGCCTGCTACTGCTCTCGCTGGCCTGCACGCTGGTGGCGACGCTGGTCTTTGTGCCCGCCCTGCTGCCCAAGCGCGCGATCGACAAGGAATGACGCCCCCTAACAGGGAAGACAAAAAAGGCCGCATCCCGATGGGGGCGGCCTTTTTTCATGGAAAAATTTTTGGGTGCCGCCATTTTTCAAAAAGGCGGTATTCTTTCAAAGCTTTTTGAAAAAAGCTTCACCAAAAACTTTTATCCTTTTATTCGCTTTCTGCGCTGGTCTTGAACCAGACCTCGACCGGACCTGTGACCTTCATGGTCATCGGGTTGCCAAAGCGGTCCGTGGCACGCCCCACCGCCAGGCGCACCCAGCCTTCGCTGATGCAGTATTCCTCGACATTGGTTTTCTCAACGCCCTTGAAGCGCACGCCAATGCCGCGATCAAGCAGGGACTCGTTATAAAAGGCGCTGGCGGGATTGACGGACAGACGGTCCGGCGGGGTATCGGTCATGGCTTGTCTTTTTTCCGTATGCTGAACGTGAAACGCTGTCTGACATAGCGACAATGCCGTTAGTCTCCAACACCCTGACCTACATCTTCTTCCACCACGCGGATTACCGCCTGCCCACGGGTGATGTCGGTAATGCGGGTGCGGACCTCCGCCTCTCGTATCGTGGGCAGAGCAACATGCATGCCGACACCTGCCGCACCAAAATCCTCGCCCACGATCTGGCAGTCCATGCTTTCCAGCCGCGCACGCAGCAGGGCATGTTCGGAAAAACCGCAGGTAAAGGTCAGATCCACCATGTCCACGATCGGGACGCGGGGGGCAGTACGCAGGCATTCCGCCGCCGTGCCGCCATAGGCACGCACCAGACCGCCCACCCCCAGCTTGGTGCCGCCAAACCACCGCGTAACCACGACTACGGTGCGGTCGAAACCCTGCCCCTCGATCACCTGCAGGATGGGGCGGCCCGCCGTGCCGCCGGGTTCCCCCGCATCATCACTGCGATAGGTCTGGCCGATCAGGTAGGCCCAGCAGTTATGGGTGGCGTCGGGATCGCTGACGGAGGCTATGAATTCCATGGCTTCCGTCGGGGTGGAAACGGGGGCTGCCTGTGCCAGAAATATACTTTTCTTTATGTCGCGCTCCAGCATTACGGGTTCACGCAGCATGAAGCGTTCGGGCGCGCTCACGCCTCGGCCTCCTCCATTCCGGCCGTGAACAGGCTGACAAGATCTCCCAGATGGCCGATTTCCTGTATGCCCAGACCGTCCGGGGCCGTGGGCTTACGGTTACCGCGTGCGATACGACGCGGCAGGAAAGCGTGCTCGAAGCCCAGCTTGTGGGCTTCCTTAAGCCGTGTATCAGGTTGCGAGACCTGACGGATCTCGCCTGACAGGCCAACCTCGCCAAAATAGACCGAACCGGCACTGGTGGGCTGACCGGTTGCGGCGGACACAAGGGCCGCGGCCACGGCCATGTCGGCCGCAGGCTCCCCAACGCGCAGGCCGCCTGCGATATTGAGATGGACATCCATGGCGTTGAGCTTGATGCCACAGCGGGCTTCCAGCACGGCCAGCAGCATGTTCAGCCGCCCGGTATCCCACCCCACGACCGCACGCCGCGCCCCGCCATCCCCTGCCTTGGGGGAAAGCAGGGCCTGCACTTCCAGCAGCACGGGGCGCGTACCCTCCATGCCCGCGAACACGGCAGAGCCCGCGATATGCCCGCGCCGTTCGGCCAGGAACAGGGCGGAAGGATTGGGCACTTCCTCCAACCCCTGATCGGTCATGGCGAACACGCCGATTTCGTCAGTTGCGCCAAAGCGGTTCTTGGCCGCGCGCAGGATACGGAACTGGTGCCCGCGATCGCCTTCAAAATACATGACCGCATCAACCATGTGTTCCAGCACGCGCGGGCCTGCCAGTGCGCCTTCCTTGGTCACGTGGCCCACAAGGATCAGGCTGAAGCCGCGCTGCTTGGCCAGGCGGATCAGTTCAAACGCACAGGCGCGGACCTGGCTTACGGTGCCGGGTGCGCTTTCCACCGTTTCCATCCACATGGTCTGGATCGAGTCGATCACGACCAGCGCCAGATCCTTTTCCGCATCCAGTGTTGCGGCAATATCGGCCACGTTGATAGCGGCGGCGAGTTCCAGCGTGGGCGCTTCCAGCCCCAGCCTGCGGGCACGCAGGCGGATCTGGTCCACCGCTTCCTCGCCCGAAATGTACATGACCTTGCGCCCGGCACGCGCCAGCGCACACGCACCCTGCAGTAGCAACGTGGACTTGCCGATACCAGGATCCCCCCCCACCAGCACGACCGATGCTGGCACAAGCCCACCGCCCAGTACGCGATCAAGTTCACCGATACAGGTTTCAATGCGTGGTGGCGGCGGCGTATCCCCGCCAAGGCCCACAAGATTGATCCGCGCGCCGGTGCGCCTGCGGGCATTGGTACCGCCGGTTGCGGTGGGTTCGACCGTTTCCTCGACAATACTGTTCCACGCACCACAGGCATCGCACCGGCCCGACCACTTGGAAAACACCGCCCCGCAGGACTGACAGACAAAACGGTTAGCGGGCCGACGCGCCATGATGGCTCCTTGGACAAGAACAGATCGTGTATATCACATATATGGAACAACCGGCCGCTTAGCCAAACGGAGAAAAGTTTTTGGTGAAGATTTTTTCAAAAAGCTTTGAAAGAACGCCGCTTTTTGAAAAAAGGGGGCACCCAGAAACTGTTTACTTTAATATTTATCCGGGCCTGTTGGGAATTATCTTGAATTGATGACTGCGCTAACGAGAGAGATCATGGCTGCGCATGATCTGTCAGTCTTCTCGCTTCGCATGGCGATGCGGCTGAACTCCTTGAGCTTGCAGAAGACGTTCTTGATGAGATGGCGTGCTTTGAACAGGGCGCCATCGAAGGGGCGCCTGTCGATGCGGTTTTTGCGCTGGGGAATAACCACGCAGGTGCCTTGCGCGTGTAGGGCGTCCACGATCCAGTGGACGTCAAACGCCTTGTCAGCAAGAATTCCCTCGAAATCCACCGGTCCGCGCTATCCATAAGACCGCTTCGATAAAGAGGCGATTATCCTTCCCGCTGCATCCCCGATCCGTCTTCTTGCCAAGGCATAGCGGTTCCATTTTCGCCCATTGGGCATCGGTCAGGATGAAGCGATCCATCTCAACTTTGAAACGCATTGCGGCCCTTTAGAAAACCCGATTCCAAACAGGCCTCAAAAAGCTGCACCAAAAACTTCTTTTCGTTTTCAGGCCTGACGATTCTCGATCAGGCTGCGCCGGATGGCGCGGCCGCGCTGGATGCGGCTTACGATCACATCCTCATTACCGGTGCGGATGGCGTCCCCCATGGCCTGCGCATCTGCAATGAAGCGGTCGAGCATGTCCAGCAGCGCCTCGCGGTTGTTGAGAAAGATGTCGCGCCACATGGTGGGGTCCGACGCTGCGATGCGCGTGAAGTCCCGAAAGCCCGATGCCGCGAAGTCCAGCACTTCCGATCGGGTTTCATCCGCCAGGTCATCCGCCGTCCCGCATATGGTGAAAGCCAGCAGATGCGGCAGGTGGCTTACGATTGCGCATACCCGGTCATGGTGTTCCACCGTCATGTCGCGCACGCGGGCACCCATCATCTCCCACAGGGTGGTGATGCGGGCGATGGCGGGGGCCGGGGTACTGGCCGGTGGGGTCAGCAGGCACCACCTGTCCTCGAACAGGGTGGCGAAACCGGCATCGGGGCCGGAGAATTCCGTGCCCGCCATGGGGTGTGCGGGGATGAAGGCAATATCGGGATACTGCGCCAGCAGCGGCTGCATCGCTTCCATGACCGTGATCTTGACCGATCCCACCTCGCTCAGGATGGCGCCGGGTTTCATGGTCGGCATGACCTGTGCCGCGACCATGGCAATCGCACCCACCGGCACGCATATGATCACGCAGTCCGCATCACGCGCAGCCGTGGCGGGGTCGGCCTCCACTGCGTCGGCAATGCCCAGTTCGGCCACGCGGGCGCGCACTTCAGGGTTGATGTCGCACGCCACCAGCCTGCGTGCGATGCGCCGGTCTTCCATCGCGCGCCGCAGGATGGATGAGCCGATCAGGCCAGGGCCGATAACGGCCAGTGTATCAAACAGGGGGTAAGACTGGTCCGTCATGGCGCGGTGGTCTGTCCGGCTTTTTGGGTTCACGGGAGGGGAATGTTACTTGCGCGTGGGGTCGTGGGGCTTTTGCAGCACGACGGGGGAGGCGGCAGGTGCGCCATTCCCCTCCGCTGGCGGGATATTGCCTTCCTTGCGGCGTAGGGCACGCATTTCCATGCCCTGCCACAGCAGCAGCATGGGAATGCCAATGACCAGTTCCCGCCCGCGCCGTAGCAGCGACAGTCCCAGCGAGACAGATGGCGCAATGCCAAAGGCCGAACCCAGCGCGATATAGGCCGCTTCCTGCACACCCAGGCCCGCAGGCACCAGGAACGAGACGGACATGATGCCGCAGGCCACGCCCTCGATCGCCACGGCGCCGCTGAAGCCCAGATGCGCACCCAGGAAATAATAGGCAATCCAGATGGTGGCGGCACTGCCCAGCCAGCCCACATAATGCAGGAGCGCGCCCTGAATGATGCGGCCGGGGTGTGACCATATGGCGTCGAAGCGTTCCTGTATGCTGTCGGCGCTGCTGAGCATGGCGTCCTGCCATTGGGCGGCCATGTTGTGGCCCAGTTTGCGGCCCACGCGTTTGAGCAGGTCGCCGCCACGGCGCTGGGTATAGATGAACCCGCCGATTCCCAGGCTGAGCAGCACCAGCCCGATAATGACGGGACGGGCGAACGGGCTGGACTGCTGGTGGGCGACCAGGCACAGCACGGCGGTCAGGATGAACAGGATCTGGCCCATCACCTCGGTGGTGATGTCCACCAGGTTGGCGCAGGCGGCCTCGCTCCCGTCAACATGCCGGCCCTTCGCTCCTGCAAACAGGTCGCTCGAACATGTGGCGCGGATGCCAAGCACCATCCCGCCCAATTGCGAGAACGGCAGGCACGACGCCGCAGCGTCGCGGATCATGCGCGAGACGGTCAGCTGCACCAGCGGAATATCCCGGCAAGCCGCGTGCCACGCAAGACCCAGTATTGCATCAACTGCAAGCTGCGCCACGACGGTCGCCATGAATCCGGTGAATCCGATGGAGACGATGGCCTGCATGACCGACCCCGCCCCGAACCACGCGGTGCAGCCGGTAAGCAGGGCCAGGCCAAGAATGGCCAGCAGGATGGTGAGCTTTCTCAAAAAAGATCCGTCTTGGTCTGTTGGCGGGGGAACACCGGGTAAAATTCATGCCGCGGTGGCCAGTCGTGCCTCACTTACACTACAGGAAGGTCTGGCGCCACCGGGAGGTGTCGGGATAAATGGAACGCCCGCTGGTTGCGAGTCCGTATCGCAATCGTGAATTCTGTCCCCGACGGAGTGATCGTTCAGACCATGACTGCCCCAACCCTTGTAACCGGTGCGACCGGTTTTGTCGGCTCCGCCGTTGCCCGTAACCTGATCGAGCGTGGGCATTTGCTCCGGCTCATGGTGCGCAAGGGGAGCGATCTGACCAACCTGCGCGACCTGCCCGCCGAACTGGTGGAAGGGGACCTGTCCACCCCCGGCAGTTTCGATGCGGCGGTAAAGGACTGCCGCTATGTCTTTCATGTGGCGGCGGATTACCGGCTGTGGGTGCCCGACCCGGTACCGATGATGGTGGCTAACGTGGAAAGTACGCGTGCGCTGATGCTGGCCGCACAGAAGGCGGGTGTGCAGCGGATTGTTTACTGTTCCTCCGTCGCGGCGCTGGGGCTGATCGGTGATGGCACGGTCTCCGATGAGGAGACGCCGGTGCACGAGCATGGCGTGATCGGCATCTACAAGCGCTCCAAATACCGTGCAGAGCAGGAAGTGTTGCGGCTGGTGCATGAACGCGCGCTGCCTGCCGTAATCGTGAACCCCTCCACCCCCGTAGGCCCCCGTGATATCAAGCCCACACCCACCGGGCAGATGATCCTGGACTGCGCGGCAGGGCGCATGCCGGCCTATGTCGATACCGGCGTGAACATCGTGCACGTGGATGACGTGGCCGAAGGGCACGCCCTGGCGCTGGAGCGCGGGCGCATCGGCGAGAAATACATCCTGGGTGGCCAGAATTACCTGCTGCGCGACCTGTTTGCCATGACCGCCGAACTTGCCGGTGTGGCTCCGCCGCGCGTCAGCCTGCCGCAGGCCGTGATCTGGCCCGTGGCGATGGCGAGTGAGTGGCTGTCGCGTGCGTTCGGTATTGCGCCCAGGGTCACGCGTGAGATGCTGGCCATGTCGCACAAGAAGATGTTCTTCTCGTCGGACAAGGCCATCCGTGAACTCGGCTACGCCCCCCGCCCCGCGCGTGAGGCGGTGAAGGACGCCATAGACTGGTTCCGCCAGCACGGCATGCTGGACTGAGGCCCCTGTCATGTTACTGCTTGCGCTTTCCATCCTGATACTGGTCATCTGGTTCGGACTGATTTTCTGCCATGGCCGCTTCTGGCAGGCAGGCCCGGTACTGGTGCCGGTGCGCGGCAGGCAGCTTGCACAGGCCAGTTGCCCCGAAGTGTGCGTAGTGGTGCCCGCGCGTGATGAGGCGGCATCGGTCGCGGCCTGCATCAGTTCCCTGCTGGCGCAGGACTATCCCGGCGCGCTGCATGTCATACTGGTGGATGACAACAGCACCGATGGGACCGGCAGGCTGGCCCGCAAGGTGCCCGACCCGCATGGGCGGCTGACGGTGGTGACCGGCCGGGCGCGGCCCGCGGGCTGGAGCGGCAAGCTGTGGGCGGTGGCGCAGGGCGTGGCGCGCGCGCGTGAACTGGTGCCGGATTCCAATGGCTTCGTGCTGCTGACCGATGCCGACATCACACACGATCCGCGCCATGTCTCCACCCTGGTGGCCAGGGCACAGGCGGACCATCTTGATCAGGTATCGGAGATGGTGGAACTGAACTGCGCAAGCCCGGCCGAGCGCATGTTGGTGCCAGCCTTCGTGTTCTTTTTTGCCCTGCTCTATCCTTTTGCCAGCGTGAACAGCCCGCGCAGTCGGGTGGCGGGGGCGGCAGGGGGCACGGTGCTGGTGCGCTGGAGCGCGCTGGCCCGCATTGGCGGGATCGAGAGCCTGCGCGGCGCGCTGATTGATGACTGCACGCTGGCCGCCCACGTCAAGCACAGTGGTGGCCGCATCTATCTGGGGCACAGCTGCCTGGCCCGTTCCATCCGCCCCTATCCGCATCCGGCCGATATCTGGCGCATGGTCGCGCGAACGGCCTACGTGCAGCTTGGCTATTCCCCTCTTCTGCTGGTGGGCACCATAATCGGCATGGTGCTGGTGTGGATCGTGCCCATGCAACTGGCGCTGCTGGCCCATGGCCTGCCCAGCCTGCTGGGGGCCGGGGCATGGGTCATGTCCATGGCGTCCTATACGCCCACGCTGCGTCGGTTCAGGCAGTCACCCGCATGGGCGCTCTTGCTGCCGGTCATTGCGGGGTTCTATACGCTGGCCACGATCGGTTCGGCACTGGATCATCATCGGGGCCGGGGTGTGGTATGGAAAAGCCGCGCCTATACCGAGCCTGATGGCGCGATCTCGACACATATGCGTGGTGAGACCACCGCGACCGCAATGAACCGCACCATAGGGGATGACGTAGGGTGAATACTGATGAGCAGGCTGTATGGGGCAGCGAGGATGTCTCGTCCGGCAAGGACGCGGGCGATGAGAACTTTCCGGTCGGCTCCCTGCTGATCAGCCGCCGACTGCGACCGCATGTGCACGCCTATTATGATTTTGCCCGCGTGATCGATGATATCGTCGATACTGACCGGCTGGATGCACAACAGAAAATCGCCCGCCTTGATGCCATGGAGGACGTGGTGCTGGGCAGGCGTACCGCTCCCGACCGGCGCGATGCACAGACGGCGGTGCGCGTGGGGCGCACGCTGGCCCGCACCGGTGTCTCCACCAATACGGCCACCGACCTGATCGTGGCGTTCCGGCAGGACGCGGTGAAGAATCGCTATGACACATGGGAGGAACTGGAGGAATATTGCCGCTATTCCGCCAACCCCGTAGGGCGCTTTCTGTTGGAACTGCATGGCGAGGATCCCAAGACATTTGCCGCGTCGGATGCGCTGTGCACGGCGCTGCAGGTAATCAACCACCTGCAGGACTGTGCCGATGACCTGCGCACCCTCGATCGCTGCTACCTGCCGCGCCCATGGCTTGAGCGCGAGGGGGTAACGGTTGATGACCTGCGCCGCCCCTATGCCGTGCCCGGCCTGCGCCGCGTGTTTGCGGCATTGCTGGACAGGGTGGATGAACTCAACCGCCACGCCGTCCTGCTGCCGCGCATGATCCGTGACCGACGCATGCGTATGGAGGCGGCGGTGATCGTGGGTCTGTCAAAACGTCTGGCGGCCCGCCTGCGGGTGGAGGACCCGGTAGCGGGCCGTGTCAAACTTTCACGCGCGGATGTGGTGGGGGCTGTGGCGGGGGCCATGCATACGCTGGTCTGAGCGGGCGGGATTTTGTCCTGGCGCGTTATTGCCGCTACAAAACAGGCTGAACTGTAATTTGTTGAAGTGAACGGAACACGCGGGAATGGGTTTTTTGCGCGCGCGGCATGATGAGGCTCCGGTACTGGGCAGCGATCCCGCCGATCTGGCACAGGTCGAGCAGATCGTGGTGCGGTCGGGTACATCCTTTGGCAAAGGCATGCGTATCCTGCCGCCGGACCGGCGTTATGGCATGTACGCGGTCTATGCCTTCTGCCGCCTGGTGGATGATGTGGCCGATGACGAGCAGGGCGATGCGGCCGACCGCTCGCGCCGACTGGAAGAATGGCGCGCGCGCATTGCCCGGCTTTACGCGGGCGCGGCGCAAGATGGCCTTGACCGTGTGCTGATGGCTACCATCCGTCGCTTCGACCTGCGCCAGCAGGATTTCAATGACGTGATCGACGGCATGGAAATGGATGCCCGTGGCCCCGTTGTCGCCCCGGATGAAGCTACCTTCGACCTGTATTGCGACCGCGTGGCCTCTGCCGTGGGGCGGTTGTCGGTACGGGTGTTTGGCGATGCGTCGGCCAGTGCCGACCAGGTGGCCTACCATTTGGGCCGGGCGTTGCAGATCACCAACATCCTGCGCGACGTAGCAGAGGATGCTCGTCTGGGCCGCCTGTACCTGCCGCGTGACCTGCTGGAGCGCTTCAATATTACGCCTGAACCCGAAGCGGTGATGCGCTCGTCGCGCCTTGAGCAGGTAGGGCGCATCCTGGCCGGGCGCGCGCATGACCATTTTCGTGCGGCAGCCGTGGCCATGGCACAATGCGACCACACGGCCATGCGCCCCGCCCGCCTGATGGGGGCGACCTATGCCGCCATCCTTTCGGCACAGGAACGCCAGGGCTGGGGCACGCCGGAGCGGCGGGTCTCGCTCTCGCGCCCGCGCAAGCTGCTGATCGCGCTGCGCGCGCTGGCGGGCTGAGCAGAGCATGGCGGGACATGTCCATATTGTTGGCGGCGGGCTGGCTGGCCTGTCGGCAGCGGTTGAACTGGCGGGCGGCAGCGAACGGGTCACGGTTTACGAGGCAGGACCGGCCTGCGGTGGTCGCGCGCGATCTTATCTTGATCGCCAGTTGGGCTGCCGGATTGATAATGGCAACCACCTGCTGCTGTCAGGCAACCCGGCGGTGTACCGCTATCTGGGCCTGATCGGGGCGCAGGATACGCTGGTGGGGCCGAAGCACCCTGTCTTTCCGTTCGTGGACCTGGCCGACCGGCTGCGCTGGACGCTCGACCTCTCCCGTGGGCGGGTGCCGCTATGGGTGCTCTCGAAGCGCAGGCGCGTGCCGGGCATGCGGCTGGCTGAACTGCGCGGCCTGATGGCGCTGATGGAAGCTGCACCGGATATGGTGGTGGCCGACTGTCTGCAGCCCGGTAGCCTGGCGCGCCGCCTGCTCGAACCCTTTGCCATATCCGTGCTCAATACCATGCCCGATATCGGTAGCGCCGCCCTGCTGGGCGCGGTGGTGAAGGAGAGCCTTGCGAAGGGGGGGCGTAACTGCCTGCCGCGCTTTCCCGCCGTGGGCCTGTCTGAAAGTTTTGTCGATCCTGCCCTTGCTCACCTGTCGGTGCTGAAGGCGGATGTGCGTACCGCTAGCCGTGTAAGCGGGGTGGAAATGGAAGCGGGCCAGGTTACGGCGCTGCGTCTGGGCGAGGAGCGAATTGTCATTGGCGGGCAAGATACCGTAATCATGGCGGTGCCGGCTCCCGTTGCGGCCAGCTTGCTGGCGGGTGGCCTGCCCGGCTTCAGCGCACCGGATGAATTCGAGTCGATCCTGAACGTACATTTCCTGCTGCCCCGGCCGCCCGTGCTGACTGGTGGTCTGGCGCAGGCTCATTTCATTGGCGTTGTGGGCGGGATCAGTGAGTGGGTATTTGCCAAGGAGCGGATTCTCTCGGTCACGGTCAGCGCCGCCAATCGCTACGCCACGCGGGATCTGGACGAACTGGCGGGCCTCATCTGGAACGAGGTGCGTGCCGCGATCGACCCCGCGGCAATGGTGCCCCTGCCTGTGTCCATGCCACCGCTGCGCATTGTGCGTGAAAAGCGTGCTACCTTTGCTGCAACCCCGGCACAGGACCGCCTGCGGCCGGATACGCGTACCATGGCCGCCAATCTGCTGCTGGCCGGTGACTGGACGGCAACGGGGCTGCCCGCCACGATCGAGGGCGCGATCCGCTCCGGTGCGGCGGCAGCACGGGCCGTGCATGACCGCCGGGGCACTGCTGGTCGCCCGCAATGATGGTATGGCACGGATTGTCTACAGGCTTCTGCCGCCCTGTCTGTTACTCTGGGTCTGTCGCGGTGATGGGGCGGACCTTGCCGGCAGGGAACGCCATGCCCCGCGTGGCAATGCCAGTTTTTCGCACACCCGCCGAGGGCAATACAAAGACGGCAGGGAAGGTCTGCAACGCAGCGGGATTTTCTCGTGTGTCCCGTCTGCATTAGCATGATTTCCGGAAGTTTTTTTGGTTTGTGGCGCGCGTGTATGGGCGTGGCAGACCATTTTGTGAATGTGGTCGTGTTGGCTACAGTTTGTAAAAACCTGTGAAAGGGGCAGTCATGTCTGATCCCGTATCCGTATCTCCCTTTTCACGCTTGGGCATTGTGGTGGGGATGGAGGCGGAAGCATCCCTGATCCGTCCCTTCCTGCCGCAGGCGCGTTTCGGCCTGAGCGGGGCGACCCTGTCGGGTGCGCGGCAGGCGGTACTCGACCTGCTGGAAGGGGGCGCGGATGCGTTGCTTTCCTTCGGGTTGGCGGCGGGACTGGACCCGGCACTTGCACCTGGCGCCGTGGTCATGCCCGCGCATGTGGTGGTCAATGCCGAGCGGATTGCCGTATCCCCCGCACTACTGGGCTGGTTAGGGGCGACCCGTGCCGATGTGATGGCAGGCGACCTGCTGCATAGCGACGTGATCGTGACGGCGGCCGCGCGCAAGGCGGACCTGTTTCGCCAGACCGGTTGCGTGGCGCTGGACATGGAAAGCGGCGTGGTGGCGGAAATGGCCGCCGCTCGCAAGGTGCCCTTTGCGGTCATGCGCGTGGTGTGTGATCCGGCAGACCGCACCCTGCCCCCTGCCGCCGTGGTGGCCCTGCGACCCGATGGGAGTCTTGCGGTCGGGGCGCTGGTGCGCAGTATCATGTGCAACCCGTTGCAGATTCCCGCCCTTATCCGTGTGGGGCGTGATGCGGGGGAGGCACGCAAGGCCGTGCGCGCCGTGCTGGCACGACGTTTTGGCTGAGTCGCGCGCGCTCACCCGCAGGGCGCGCACGCAAATATGTGATATGGGCAGGTGATATGCACGCCCGCGCGCACCCTGTGCCCAAAATGGCAAAAGCCACTGGATGGTTTATGTCTGTAGAAGGCTGATTTAAAAAACTTTTTCAGATATCCCACGTTGCCATGCAGCCCTGTACCCACGGCAAGCGCATGGCCTGCCGGTCGGATATTGTGCTTTTCTGGACGGGGCTGCGACGTAGGCAATTGATTCGCATCAATGTCAGGCTTGCCAGATCAGCGTGACATGCTGCCGGTTTCGTAAAACGAACAGGGGGATATAGGCATGACCCATGCCGTTCTGGCACTCAACGCAGGCTCTTCAAGCCTGAAGTTCGCCCTGTTCGCCATTGAAAAGGGTGATACGGTCACTTCTCCTTCCCGCCGCATTGCATCGGGGGAACTGGAGGGGATCAGTACCCATCCCCATTTTGTCGCCCATGATGCCTCGGGCGGCGTGCTGGTGGACGAGACATGGGCGCCCATTGCCCCCGGCAGCACGCCGGCGCAGGCCCACCACGGCCCCATGGCCACCCTGATGGAGTGGGTAGGCAAGCAGTTGGGTGATGTCGATCTCATGGCCGTGGGCCACAGGGTGGTGCATGGCGGGCCAGATTTCATCGCCCCCGTGCGAATCACCCCCGATGTGCTGGCGCGTCTGACCGCCCTGACCCCTTTTGCCCCGCTGCACCAGCCCGGCAGCCTGGCCCCCATCCGCGCCCTGCTGGCGCAGTACCCCAACCTGCCGCAGGTGGCGTGTTTCGATACCGGTTTCCACCATACCCTGCCCCCGGTTGCGCAGGCGCAGGCGCTGCCGGACGAGTACGCAAAAAAAGGCGTGCGGCGCTATGGGTTCCATGGTCTGTCTTACGAATATATCGCAGCCAGCCTGCGCACATGCGCGCCACATCTGGCGCAGGGGCGCACTATTGTGGCCCATATCGGTAGCGGTGGCAGCCTGTGCGCGCTGCTGGGTGGGCGCAGCGTGGATACGACCATGGGCTTCTCGGTGCTCGATGGTCTGGTTATGGGCACACGGTGTGGGCATCTGGACCCCGGCGTGCTCCTGTACATGCTGCGCGAGGAAGGGCTGGGTGTCGCGGAGATCGAGAATATCCTCTATCACCGTTCCGGCCTGCTGGGTGTTTCAGGCCTGTCGGATGACATGCGCGACCTGCATGCCCATGCGGGCACGAGCCCTGCGGTAACGGCGGCGCTGGACCTGTTTGTCTACCGCTTTGCCCAGCAGGCAGGCGGCATGATGGCCGCCCTGCAGGGGCTGGACGGACTGGTCTTTACCGCCGGTATTGGTGAGCATGATGCCATCATCCGTGCCGCTGTGTGCACGCGGCTGGAATGGGCGGCTATCCGGATAGACGCGCAGGCCAATGCCGCGCATCGGGAAATTATCAGTACGCCCGACAGCGCCGTGGAGGTGCGTATTATTCCCACCGATGAGGAAACAACAATCCGTCGGCATGTGCTGATGTGTCTGGGCTGAATGCAGGCCGGGCAGAGATGAATTATCTCGGAAGGAACGCAAATGAGTGAAACTGCATCCGCAACACCGCTGTCCGCAGCGGATGTCGCCCTGTTCAACAAATGGTGGCATGCAGCAAACTACCTGTCGATTGCCCAGATCTACCTGCTGGCCAATCCGCTGCTGCGTGAACCGCTCAAGCTGGAACATACCAAGCCGCGCCTGCTGGGCCACTGGGGCACCACACCGGGGCTGAACTTCCTTTACCTGCACCTCAACCGCATCATTCGTGAACAGGACCGTAGTGTCCTGTTCGTGGCGGGTCCGGGTCACGGGGCGCCGGGTGTGGTGGCCAGCACCTATCTGGAAGGGACGTACAGCGAGTATTTCCCCGAAGTGTCGCAGGATGCGGACGGCCTGGCCCGTCTGGTCAAGCAGTTTTCCTTCCCCGGTGGCATTCCCAGTCATGCCGCACCCACGACACCGGGTTCGATCAACGAAGGCGGTGAACTGGGTTATTCGCTCTCGCATGCCTATGGTGCTGCGTTTGACAATCCCGATCTGGTTGTTGCCTGCGTGGTGGGCGATGGCGAGGCCGAGACCGGCCCCATGGCCACATCGTGGCATAGCAACAAGTTCCTTGACCCCCGGACCGACGGCGCGGTCCTGCCGATTCTGCACCTTAACGGCTACAAGATCGCCAACCCCACCGTTCTGGCCCGTATCGCGCCCGAGGAACTGCTGAGCCTGTTCCGTGGCTACGGCTATGATCCGATCGTGGTGGAAGGGGATGACCCGGACACCATGCACCAGAAGATGGCTACGGCAATGGATACGGCCTTTGCCCGCATTGCCGAGATTCAGAAAACCGCGCGTGAAAAGAACGACACCACGCGCCCGGTCTGGCCCATGATCATCATGCGCACCCCAAAGGGCTGGACCTGCCCCAAGACGGTGGATGGTCTGCGCACGGAAGGTTACTGGCGTGCCCATCAGGTGCCTATTACCGACATGACCAAGCCCGAGCATCTCAAGCTGCTCGATGAGTGGATGCACAGCTACAAGCCGGAAGAACTGTTTGACGAAAACGGCACCCTGATGCCCGAAATCGCGGCACTGGCGCCCAGGGGCAACCGCCGGATGAGTGCGAATCCGCATGCCAATGGCGGTCTGTTGCGCCGTGACCTGCGCCTGCCGGATGTGCGTGATTACGCGGTGAGCGTGTCCTCGCCGGGGCATGAACTGGGTGAGGCCACGCGTGTGCTTGGATCGTGGCTGCGGGATGTGATGAAGCTCAACCTGGCCGCGCGCAATTTCCGTGTGCTGGCACCGGACGAGAACAACTCCAACCGCCTCAATGCCGTGCTGGACGTGACCAACCGCGCCTGGAACGCCGAGACCTTCGATTATGATGACCATCTGGCTGTTGATGGACACGTGATGGAAATCCTGAGCGAGCACACCTGCCAGGGCTGGCTGGAAGGCTACCTGCTGACAGGTCGCCACGGTTTCCTGTCATGCTATGAGGCGTTCATCCACATTGTGGATTCGATGGTCAACCAGCATGCAAAGTGGATCAAGCAGGCTGATGAGGTGCCCTGGCGGGCGCCGATCGCATCACTGAACTACCTGCTGACGTCACATGTCTGGCGGCAGGATCATAATGGCTTCAGCCATCAGGACCCCGGCTTCATTGACCATGTGCTGAACAAGAAAGCCAAGACGGTGCGGGTGTACCTGCCGCCCGATGCCAATACCCTGCTGTGCACGGCCCATAAATGCCTGGACAGCCGTGACCGTGTGAACGTAATCGTGGCGGGCAAGCAACCCGAACCACAATGGCTGGATATGGATGCCGCCATGGCGCATTGCGCCAAGGGCATCGGTATCTGGGAATGGGCCAGCAATGACAAGGGTGGCGAACCCGATGTGGTCATGGCCTGCGCGGGTGACGTGCCGACCATGGAAACGCTTGCTGCGGTGCAGTTGCTGAACAGGCACCTGCCGGAACTGAAGATCCGCGTAATCAACGTGGTGGATCTGCTGACGCTTGAGTCGAAGACCCAGCACCCGGATGGACTGGATGACTTCGTGTTTGACAGCCTGTTCACCACAGACAAGCCGGTTATCTTCGCATTCCATGGTTATCCGGCGCTGATCCACAAGCTGATCTACAAGCGGACCAATTGCCGCAACTTCCATGTGCATGGCTACCGTGAGGAAGGTTCCACCACTACGCCATTCGATATGACGGTGCGTAACAGCCTTGACCGTTTCCATCTTGTGCAGAACGTGATCCGCCATGTGCCGGGCCTTGCGGCCAAGGCAGCCTATGCCAATGAGGCGATCAGCAACAAGCTGGTTGAACATCAGGAATACGTGGCGCAGTATGGAGAGGACTTGCCCGAGATCCGCAACTGGCGCTGGTCGTAACTGGTTCCAGTCATGTTGATGGGTTAGGAAAGGGGGCAGTCATGCCCCCTTTTTTATGCGCTGTTGCCCGGTATGCCATATGCGGAATACATCTGTAATATCCGTAAAGTACAGAAGTTTTTTGTGATGCTTTTTTCAAAAAGATTCGGAGAATGTCGCCATTTTCTAAAAAGTAGACACCCAAAAACTTTTACAATTTATCTTAATAATAAATATAAAAATTTTGCAATATCGTTTTTTATTTGAAACGCTGCATCAATCGCCCCAGTCGTCAGGAGCAGGAGCAGGAGCAGGAGCAGGAGCAGGAGCAGGAGCAGGAGCAGGAGCAGGAGCAGGAGCAGGAGCAGGAGCAGGAGCAGGAGCAGGAGCAGGAGCAGGAGCAGCACCTAATGCTGTTCCAGCAGGCGGGGCGGCCGGTATGGGTTGTGTTTGGGTTGCGGATGTCGTTGCGGGTAGTGGAACCAGGGGTTGGCTTGCAACCTGTGCCGGGGTACCTGGCGCCGTATTCTGCGTGCCCGCAAGAAACTGGGCAAAGCTGTCCTGCATCCGTTGGGCCAGGGCCGGGTCGGACAGAAGGGGACTGGTATCCGATGAATCCACCACTACCATCCGGTCCCCTTCCAGCGGGGAAGGATGATGGCTGGCACCAAGCAGCGCGCGGATGGCGCGGGTTTTCTGCGGGTCGTTCTGCTGCGCCATCAGGTCAAGTTGGCGGTCGAGCAGGCCATGGTGATCAATGAAGCTGTTTACACGGGCGGGGATGCGGATGCAGCCTTCTGAGTCCGTCTGCCCCAGCCGCGATTCGAGAAAGGTGGGGTCGGTGGCATGCATTTCCAACCGCACGACGGCAACGGCCCCCTTGCGGCGCCAGTCCTCGGTTGTCTGCCATCCGAAATCCCAGACCCGCATGCCTTTTTCGCCATTGCCCCGAATACCGTGTTCATTTTTGGTACCCTGCGCGCGGTAGCCCTGAATCTGCCCGGTATTGATGAATATGCCAACCGGCGTGCGGAAATGCTCCTTGCGTCCCGGTCGGCCAGTGCTGACCGATACCATGCCCAGTGGCGTGAGCGTGTGCGTCCCGGGTCGGGTCAGCACGAACCACAGGCACTGGACCGTGGGCGCGCGGTCCACCACCAGGATCACCTCCGTGTCCTGTGGCCATGTAGCAGTCTGGTCAAGTAGGCTGGCAGCCAGTGCCATGGCGCGCTGTGTCTGGCGGGGCCGGCGGTGGATCTGTTGCGCGCCGATTTCGTGTTCCATGTCCTGCTGGAGCATGAGCACGGCATCAGGCTGGCCCGTTGTCCCGGCCTGCGTGGTGTTGCTGGTGATGAACACGGTGATCAGGGCCAGAGCGTGTAACCGGATCAGGCGCATTGGGAGCATCATGCAGTCAGTGTACCTCGGGCAGGGACATATGGACGGGTATTCTTATATCGTATCTGGATGTGTCTGACAGCATGGGCGGCAGGCAAACGGCATACCCCGACTGCATGGCGCAGGCTGCATGCGGTTGGCACGCAGGGGCCTGTATTCAGTAAGCAATCATCTGGTCGAGGAAATCACGGGCACGCTGAGTGGTGGGATTGGTAAAAAACGCGGCCGGACGGGTCATTTCCAGTATGCGCCCATGATCCATGAAGATGATCCAGTCCGCAATATGACGTGCAAAACCCATTTCATGGGTTACGCACACGGTGGTAATGCCCTGTGCCACCAGGTCGTTTATGATCCGCACTACACCGGAAATCGCCTCGGGGTCGAGCGCTGCGGTGGGTTCATCAAACAGCATGATTCCGGGCTGCATGCACAGCGCGCGCGCGATGGCCACGCGCTGCTGCTGTCCGCCCGAGAGTTGGATTGGGTATTTATGTGCCTGTTCCCCAATATTAACCTGAGCAAGGAAGCGCATGGCCATGTCACGGGCCTGTGCGGGGGGCATTTTCCTGACCAGCCGGGGGGCAAGTGTACAGTTGTCCAGCACGCTCAGATGCGCGAACAGGTTGTAATCCTGAAAGACCAGCCCCACTGTGGCGCGCAACCGGGTCAGGTCGGTGTGTTCATTGATGATCTGTCCATCAATGCTCAGGATGCCACCATCATGCGGTGCAATGCGGTTGAAGCAGCGGATCAGGGTTGACTTGCCCGATCCCGATGGTCCCAGCACAACAATTTTTTCCCCGCGCCGGATGTCAAGGTTGATCCGGTCCAGGGCCATGAAATCCTTGTGCAGCTTGTACAGGTTGCGCGCCGAGATCATGGTGTCCGGGTCGGGTAGGGGTGTGGTGTCAGGGGGCATTGGTAGTTACCCTGTGGGGATCGGCCCATGCAAAGCGGTGTTCGATGCATTTCTGTATGAACAGGAACACAAAAACCATGGCAAGGTAGTAAACCAGTGCCGCCGCATAATATTCGGTAAACTCGAATGTACGAGCCACCTGTATCTGGGTGACAGCCAGCAGTTCCTGTAGTGAGATGACCGAGGCGAGCGATGTGGTCTTGAGCAGGCTGATGAAGGCATTCATGGTCGGTGGCAGCGCGATGCGCAGTGCCTGCGGAAAGATGACATACCGGTAGACCTGCCGCCGTGACAGGGCCAGCGCATCGCCTGCCAGTTCCTGCCCCTTGTCCACTGCTGCCAGTGCCGCGCGGTTGATTTCGACCTGGTAGGCGGATTCATTGATCGAGAGCGCAATCCATGTGGCAAGGAAGGGTGTGAACCAGCTTTCACGGAAGATGGGCAGGAACTGTGGCAGTGCATTCCATATGAATAGCAGTTGCAACAGCGTGGGGGCACCACGGAAGAGGGTGACATAACCCTTCAGCACCAGCCTGAGCACGGTATTGCGGCCATTGAGCGCCAGCGCGATCGGGATTGAAATGACGATGGCGGTCAGGTGCGACAGCACGGCTATGGCAAGGGTGATGAAGGCGCCGCGTGCAAAGGCTGTGGAGGTCAGCGCGCCAAAAAAGACGCCCCAGCGGAACAGGGGCGCAGGATCGGGGTGGGACAGGCTACCCGCATGGTCGGGCGTGATCGTCCATTTCTGGCGGATGGTCGCCAGTTGTCCATTATGTTCCAGGCTGGCCACTGCCTGTGCCAGTAAGGCCCGGTCATGTGCATCCTTGCGGATGTACAGGGCGAAATGCCCGTATTCGGGGGAGGGGGGAACAAGGATGATGCTGATCTCGCCGTGAAGCTGTTTCTGCCGGTAGTACAGTTCCACATCCTGACTGGCGAACGCGAAGGCGCGCCCGACGAGGACCTGCTGCACCACCTGGTCTTCCGTCGGGTATTGCTGGATGATAATGGGCGGACGGCCATGGGCGGCCATGCTGGTATTTTCGCGCGCCAGCCATGCGGCGTAGCTGGTGCCGGCCTGCACGGCCACTGTCCGACCTGACAGGTCGGACATGCTGGTCAGGGGCCGCGTGCCCGCGCGTGCCACGATGACGAGGGCGGTATCCTGATAGGTGATCGCATCGAAATTCTCTTCCCGCGCGGGCAGTCGGATGAGACCGCTGGCCACCATCGCGCACCGCTGCGCCGCAAGGCTGGGAAACAGGCCGCTGAACTCCATGGTGGTAATGTCAATGTGCACATGCCAGTAGGCCGCCAGGCTGTGGGCGATGTCCATGTCCAACCCGTCTACCGCGTTGGCGTCCGTGCCGTTCACGAATGTCATGGGGGGTAAGGTTGGATTGGTACAGACTGTCAACGTGCCATCGTGGATGAATCCTGGCAGGTCCGGGCTGTCCGCCCGTGCATGTCCCGCCATGGCCAGCAGCAGCCCAAGCAGTGCTGCCCACAGCATGGGCCAGACGTGCGTGCGGCATGCGGGCTGTGCCATGGCAGGGGGCAGGGCATGCTTCTTCCGCGTGTGGAGGAAGGGATACGTGCCGGTGTGGGGCGGTCTCAGCAGGCATCCTCCAGAATGGTGCGGAAGGTATCGACCAGCAATCCGGTCTCGGCCGAGGGACGGGCGAGGAAATGGAAGCCCGTCATCAACTGTAGTCCACCCAGTTCGATGCGGCGCAGCATGCCCTTACGCAGCAGGGGGTGGGCAAAGGGGTCGGGCAGGAAGCCGATATAGCTGCCCGACAGGATCAGCAGCGCACGCGAATCCACATTTTCTGCCGCCGCAGCAAAGCTCAGGCGTGGGCGCAGCCCTTCCCACATGGGGGATGTGGCTGCTTCCGCCACCTCGATCATGCGTTGGTGGGACAGCAGTTCGGGTGTGATCTCGTCTTCCGGCATGTTGAACAGGGGGTGGCGCATGCCGCAGAATAGGTGCAACTCTTCCCTGAACAGCGGGGTGGTCTGCATGCCGGGCAGGTGCCGGGAACTGAGGGTGATCCCGGCGGAGGCCTGGCCATTGAGCACCGCGAATTCGACTTCCCGCGATGAAGCGGAGCGGATATCCATGAAAACGGCCGGATGGTTTGCGGTAAAGGTGCCGATTGCCCGGACCAGCGCCGTTTCGCCATGGATCTGGATGTTGTCGGGCACATACAGGCAGAACCGTCCCGACAGCATGCCACTGGCTTCGTTTATGCGTTGCTGGAAGCGTGCGATGTCGGAAAACAGCGCATTGGTCGCTTCCATGACCATCTGCCCTTCCGTTGTCAGCGCGAAGCCGCCGCGCCCGCGCATGCACAACCGCAGGCCCAGCCGGTTTTCCAATGCCGATATATCGATGCTGATGGAGGATTTACTCTTGCCCAGCGCTACTTCGGCTGCGGCAAAGCCGCCGTGTTCCGCAACCGTGCGGAACACGCGCAGCAGGCGCAGGTCCACCTCGGCAATCTGTCCATGAAAGCCGGTTGATTTGCGGTGCCCCATATTGCGGCGGCCAGATGTGGCGGTAGCCGGAGCGGATGTGTACTGTCGTGTCATATTCGCATGTCCTGCCCCATGCCTGGCATGCAGGGCGCGGCGCGGCGCGGCCGGCGACCGGGTTTCCTGCCGTGCAAAACCATAAGGGGGGATGCGGATCTTCTCATTATCAGGCAGGGCCAGTTCGTTATCAGGATTATCGGTGCATTGTAACGATCATGACGGCAGGTAGGCGAGAGCCGTCACATGCAGACTATAAACATAAAATGTTCATAAAGAATCAAAAAGATATATTTGTGTCCCGGCGTGCTGGCATGCAGGTCTCGTGGCTGGGCAGGAGAGGGCGGGATTAACGAAAATACAAAGTAAACTATGAACTATTGATATTTTATCATGTGGTGCGGTTGTTATCGTTTCGGATCGGTAGAGTAATCTATTTGGATCATGAGCAAGGATTGCGAGGGAATGGTGACAGACCGCAGGTTCATGGACAGTGAAACCGGGCAACTGGAGGATGTGCTACTCTGTCGGCCCGATCATTATTCCTGGATACCAAGCAACGACATTGCCATCCAGAGCATGGCCAATGGCGCAAAGCTCGACCATGTGGCCCTGAAGGCGCAGTTTGACGGTCTGGTGGCCCTGTTGCGGGCCGAGCAGGTCACCTGCCATTTCCTGACACCTCATGCGGGCATGCCCTATCAGGTCTATACCCGCGATAGTTCCCAGACGACGCCGTTCGGCACTGTTGTGACCAGTCTTGTCCGCCCAGAGCGCCAGGCCGAGACCGGGCCGGTGCGGGATTTCTATGGGGACGGCGGGATCTGGAAGACTTGCACCCAAGGCCATATCGAAGGGGGGGATATCCATATCATCCGCCCCGGCCTGCTGGCGGTAGGCGTAAGCGGCGGCCGCACGGACGAAGCGGGTGCGGCCAAGTTCATCAGCTGGTTCGAGGATGCGGGATGGACATGCCGCATGATCCGCTTTCCCGAACACTACCTGCATCTTGATGTGATCTTTACCATGGTGACGGCAGACTTGGCCATTGCGCTGGTGGATGCGCTGGACAGTGCGGATGTGGCATGGCTGCGCGCGCAGGGCATCCGCCTGCTGTCGGTCACGTATGCCGAGGCGATGCGCGACATGGGTTGCAACGTGCTCTCCCTGGGCGGGGGGCGTGTGGTCAGCCCGAAGCACTGCATACGCATCAACCAGATGCTGCGCGCCGAAGGGTTACGCGTGCTTGAGCCTGAACTGGACCAGTTCTCGCAAGGTGGTGGCAGCATCCACTGTATGACCATGCCGCTGCGCCGGCGCCCGCTGCTGCCGGGATGAGCGTTCATGCCGTGACGGGAAGGGCCCGAAAACAACCTTTTTGACAAAAAAGACAAGACGTATTTTGGGTGTTACCTTTTTTCAGAAAGACGGCGTTCTTCGAAGTTTTTTGAAAAAAGCTTCACCGAACACACCTTTACGCTTACCAGATATTTTCTGGATTGCCTTTTCAGGCAGCCATCTGAACGACGGGGTTCTTCAAGATCATGTCTACAGTACCGGTTGCGCCTGCAATGATATCCGAGCAGGCCCTGCGTGAAGATCTGGCAGCGGCTTACCGCCTTATGGCGCATTTTGGCATGACCGATCTTGTCTATACCCACCTGTCCGTGCGTGTGCCCGGCCATGACCATGTGTATCTGGTCAATCCGTATGGCCTGCTATTTGAGGAAATTACGGCAAGCTCGCTGGTTCTGGTCGATGCGGATGGCCTGCCCCGGCAGGAAACATCATGGCCGATCAACCCGGCCGGGTTTGTCATTCATTCCGCCATCCACCGCAGCAGGCCCGATGCCGCGTGTGTCATGCATACCCATACCGTGCCGGGTATGGTGGTGGCGGCGCAGGAGACCAATATCCTGCCACTTAACCAGATCAACATGGAATTTTACGGCAGTGTTGGCTTTCATCCGTACGAAGGCATTGCCGCCGATGACAATCTGGGCGAGCGTGAGCGCCTGGTGCGCGACCTTGGCAGCCATAGCGCGCTGATCCTGCAAAATCATGGTCTGCTTACGGTCGGGGGCACCGTGGCGCATGCCTTCTACCGTATGTATTATCTGGAACAGGCCTGCCGTATCCAGATCGCGGCACAGGCCACGGGCATGCCGCTGCATATTCCGTCCGAAGCGCAGATCCTGCGCACAAAGAAACAGTTTGATGATGACCCCGATCAGGGTTGTCTGATCTGGCAGGCCCTGCGCCGCAAGCTGGACCGCGAACAGCCTGATTACAGGACCTGATTCATACAGGCACGCGTGGTGGCGGGAACTGCGCACCCGTTCTGAAGGGCGAACAAGGGAGCGTTTGAAAAGACCACTCCAGCATTACGATCATGGGGGCGTTTCTCCCTTATCTGTCCAAATGGGCGCGAACTGCTCTGCCTGACGCAGGATGTGCTGCACAGCTTCATCCTGCATATCTGGCGGGTATCCATAGTGACGCAACAGGCGTTTGACGGAAGTCCGCATTTTGGCGCGGGCCTGGGCCATTACTGTCCAGTCCACTGTAGCATTTTCCCGAATGGTCTTCACCAGTGCTGTGGCGATAACCCGCAGGCTGGGGTCGCCCATGGCTTCCTTGGCACTCTGGTTCTGGGCCAGTGCGTCATAGAAGGCGATTTCTTCCTGTGTCAGACCCAGTTCCTCCCCCCGGTCGCGGGCAGAGGCCATGTCACGGGCCATGCGGATCAGTTCATCCAGTATCTGGGCGGATGTCAGGGCGTTGGCGTGATAACGGGCAACGGCCTGTTCCAGCCGTTGTGAGAAGGCTTCGGCTTGCGTGATGTTGGTGCGTGTGCGGCTGCGTATCTGGCCTTCCAGCAGCTTCTTGAGCGCTTCGATGGCCAGATTGCGCTGGGGCATTTCCCGCACTTCCTGCAAGAAGGCGTCCGAAAGGATGGAAATATCAGGCTTTCCAATACCTGCGGCTTCCATGATGTCAATAATATCGGTTGAAATGACCGCCTTGCTGACCAGTTGCTTGATGGCCAGTTCGCGCTCCTGCGCACTGCGCCCATCGTTGCCATTGCTTACGCTCTTGACCAGTGCCGCCCTGACAGCCTCGAAAAACCCGATTTCATCGCGTAATCTGGCGGCCTCATCACTGGCAGAAGCCAGCGCAAAGGCGACTGAGAGCGCCTTGACGGCATCAGGGTAGCGCTTCTGGGCAGCCTTACGTTCTTCATCATTTTTGGCGGATGCCATGGCGCGTTGCTGCTGGCCCAGAATATGGTCAAGCGCTCCCGCCATGATGGAAAGCTTGGCCTTGGGTGTTGCGCCGTCCTGCAAGGCCGGGCGGTAGTCAAAGCCGCCGGGCTGACCGGGGTTGAACATGGCCCTCACAACTTCGTAGCGTTCCTGCAAGGCGCGGATGGCCTCGCCTTCGTCAATGCCGACCTGTTCGCGGTCTCCGGCGGAATATTCACCCAAAGCCGCCTTCAGGTTCTGCAAGGAGACTGAAGATGAGCGACCTGTTTTGGCTGACGGATGAACAGATGGAGCGTCTGCGGCCGTTTTTTCCCAAGAGCCATGGTAAACCGCGCGTTGATGACCGCCGCGTGCTGAGCGGCATCATTTTTGTGAACCGCAATGGTATGCGCTGGCGTGATGCGCCCCGGGAATACGGTCCGCACAAGACGCTCTACAACCGTTGGAAGCGTTGGGGCGACATGGGCATTTTCATGCGGATGATGGATGGCCTGTCTACCGCGAAGGCTGAGCCTCAGACTATTATGATTGATGCGACCTATCTCAAGGCACACCACACGGCTTCAAGCCTGCGGTTAAAAAAGGGGATCCAGGCCGCCTGATCGGACGCACTAAAGGGGGCATGAACACCAAGCTGCATGCGGTTACCGATCAGAACGGACGACCGCTGAGCTTCTTTATGACAGCCGGACAGATCAGTGATTACACCGGAGCTTCTGCTCTGCTGGACAACCTTCCCATGGCACAGTGGTTGCTGGCGGATCGGGGTTATGATGCTGACTGGTTCCGGGATGCCCTGGAGGAAAAAGGGATCAGGCCCTGCATTCCGGGAAGAATATCCCGCGGAAAACCAGTCAAATACGACAAGCGAAAATACAAAAGACGCAACCGCATCGAAATCATGTTCGGCCGCCTCAAGGACTGGCGGCGGGTCGCAACACGCTATGACAGATGCCCGAACGTCTTCTTCTCAGCCATCTGCCTCGCTGCAACCGTCATCTTCTGGCTATGAGTCCTGAGCCTAACAGTGACCCTCTGATGCCAGTTCGTGCGTGATTATGAGAGCCGCATTGATGTGTCACAGTAAATAGCCCCAGAATTTATATTTAGAGGCAGTTGCTTTGGTAGGCATGAGAGATGTGTGTTTGATATGCGACAGTGAGAAGTAGTTGATCACGCAGCAACAGCATCGTTCAGAGTTCTCACAATCTGAATAATCTCTTTAGCCTGATCTCGGTCGAAGACGCCAGCGATGCCCATGTCGTCCAGATCGGTGAACGGACTCTCGTAGAAGCTAGCCGGATCGACATACCCAGACTCCGTCAGGCTATTGATAACCAAATCGAGGAACTCGGTTTGGTCGGCGTTCAATTGATGTTGCCCCACGAATGTGCTGAAAGCTTCCTTCGCGGCAGCTTTGTCCAGGCCGGTCAGTGACCTCAAGAAGCGTCCGAGGCCTCCTTCCTCGTCGAGGCCAGCGATGAGGGTATCATTCGCGATCTCTTGCTCTATTAGTATGCGCTGCAGCTCTTCGAGATCCAGCTTGGTCAGGGGCTCACCTCGGCGGATCTTGATTAGGGTGATGTGGTCACGATGATCGTCAATGAAGCGACGAACCTTCATCTTAAAGCGCGCCTTGTCCACCCCGCTGCCCACCTCCGGCATGGTGACCTCGGTCCCTTCGCCGATTTCATCCTCGAAGTCGGTGACGACCACCTTGCGCTCCATAGGCTTGATGAGCTCAGCCAAGTGTCGAAGGCGTCGACGCACGGTCTCCAGAATCTCCGGTGTGATGTCTTCCCAGAAGGCGTCAGTCTGAATGTCGAGAATCAGCTCCATTTCCTTCGCCACGAGAGGCACGTTGTCAATGCTTTCCAGCGCTGAAGCGAAGCTGATGATTCGCACCTGGAGCCTGGTGGAGGCTCCGGTCTGCTTCAGCAGCTCTAGCTGCGTAGTCAAAAGCAATAGGTCAAACTGCTTTGCGGGCAGGTTGCCATCCTCGAAGGCCGTTGGCAGCCCGGCGACCTCCTCGATCAACGTCAGTCGGTCGTCGAGGGTCAGGTTGCCCCAGCCTTTCGGATCGCGGAACTTTTCGACACTCCGCCGCTTGGCCCGGACGATGAAGTTGTCCAGCGGCATGCCAAGTACCTCGTCACGGAGCCGAGTTTTGATGTCCTTGATTAGCGCCTCGTGCGGCTCGCCTGCGTCTGCCAAGGCCTCGATCAGTTCGACGCGTAAGCCGAACAATCGCTCGCCTAGCGGCTTAGCTGTGGGGCCATCAGTCTTGTTAAGGTTCTCTTGGAAGAACTCAAGGTTCTGGCAGTAGTCGAAGATGACGAACTGCTGCTTGTCCTTGCCTGGCCCTAATAGATCGGGACATAGGCGGGTTCCTCGACCGACCATCTGCCAGAACTTGGTCTTGGACCTGACGATCTTGAAAAAAACGAGGTTCACGACCTCGGGCACGTCGATGCCGGTATCCAGCATGTCGACCGAAACCGCGATGTGTGGGGTCTTGTCCGCCTTGGAGAAGTCGTCAATCAGCGACTGGGCGTAGCTGACGCTGTAATCAATCAGCTGGGCGAATTGCCCCTTGTAATACGGATAGGCCTCATTAAAGCGGTCGACGATGAACCGGGCGTGCTTGCTGTTCTTGGCGAAGATGATCGTCTTGCCCAGCCGGTCGCCCCCCTCGACCTTGATCCCGTTGAGCATCAGGTGCTCCAGCACCTTGTCGACCGTGTCCTTGTTGAAAAGCCACTTGTTCAGGTCGGCACTTTCGACGCGGTCCCGCTCTGTGCCGTCCTCGTCCCACTCGATGGCGTCCCAGGCTTCCTTTTCTTCGTCGGTCAGCTGATCGTAGTCGATGCCGTTGCGCTGGAACTTCAGCGGCACGGAGATGGTGGTCGGTGGCACGAGGTAACCATCGCTCACGGCATCATCAAGGTCGTAAGCGTCGGTTGGCACGCCTTTCTCGAGCCCGAACAGGGAATAGGTGTCCTTGTCGATCTCATCGCGTGGTGTCGCAGTCAGCCCGACCAGCAGGCTGTCGAAGTAATCGAAGATCGCCCGGTATTTGCGGTAGACCGACCGGTGCGCCTCATCGATCACGATTAGGTCGAAGTGACCAGGGCCGTAACGCTTTTCGCCGCCCTTGCTCTCCTCGATCAGCCCCATCATGGTCGGATAGGTCGACAGGCAGACGCGCGCTCCGGCGTGGTCGTTCTTCCTGGTGTCGTGTCGCTCAAGCAGGTTGGCCGAGGGCGTCGAGGACAGATGCGCTTTGAACGCCCCATGGGCTTGCTTCACCAAGGCGATCCGGTCCGCCAAGAAGAGCACGCGCTTCACCCTGTTGGCACGCATCAACTGGTCGATCAGGGCGATGACGGTCCGGGTCTTGCCGCTGCCCGTGGCCATGACCAGCAGGGCCTTGCGTTGAGCGTCGCGTTCGATGGCCTCACCCACACGGCGAATGGCCCGCTGCTGGTAGTGACGCCCCGCAATCTCCGGGTCTACATCGACCTTCGCCAAGGGGCTGATGTTCTCGCGACGCTGTAAGAGCAGCTGCAACTCATCCTTCTTCAGAAAACCCGAGATCCGTCGCGGCGGATAGGCTTGGTCGTCCCAGATCCAGTGCTCGTAGCCGTTACTGGTGAAAATCACCGGGCGGCGACCGTATCGCTTCTCCAGACAGTCAGCGTAGAGCTTCGCCTGCTGCTGCCCCGTTCGACTGTCTTTCTTCGTCCGCTTGGCCTCGACCAAACCCAGAGGCTTCCCGTCGTCGCCCCAGAGCACGTAGTCGACGTAACCGTCACCGCTCTGGTTGGGCATGCCAGTCACGGCGAACTCCCGGTCCCGCTCCTGATCGAGAGGCCAGCCCGCCTCGCTCAGAAGCAGGTCGAGGAAGTTATCGCGGGTCTCGGCCTCACCGTAGTCGTGGTCGTCCTGCACTGTGCTGTTGGCCTTGCGCAGTGCGGCCATCTCCGCCCGCACGGCGGCTAGCTCCGCATCCAGCTTGGCGCGTCCCTCTTCAGAGGTACGAAGGGCTTCCTCGGCGTCCGCCGCGCGCTTGCGCTCGGCCTTGATGTCCGCTTCAATCTTCTGAATCTGCGCCACGGTGCTGGCGGTGATTGTCAGCGATTTCTCCAACTTCCCGGCATCAAAGGTCAGCGCCGGGTCCGGGCGATCGATCTTGGCATAGGTCCGGGCAATCCAGTAGCAGACATGAAACAACTCGCGTACACAGGCGCTGGCATCATAGGCGCTCAGTGTCTTGCCAGTGTCATGGGCGGCGCGGTTACCCTGGTCCTTGATGTAGCGGGCCTTGAGGACGATGGAGGGGCCGGTCAGCGCCTCCAAGCTCGGCTCAGCAATCATCGCAGCCAGCGTGTCGGTGTAGCCGGTCCGCAGCGCTGGGTCGGTCCGGTAGAGCCATTTCAGTGCTGTCTCAAGCGTCAGCCGCGCCCAGAAGCAAGCTCCTCGCGGGTCGGACAACGCGTGTGTCTCGGCTTTGCTGGCCGTTTTAAAGAGGGCTGGAAAGTCTGCTGACAGAAAACTGAACTGGCTCATGTATTAGCCTCCTCAAAACTGAATTCCGTTTCACCCGGAATAGCTTGACCAAGAGGGAAATCTGTTCCTGTGGTCACGAGCTGAATCATGCCCTTTTGGACGGAATGAATTTTGGCAGCACGGGTAAACTGGTGGTCATGCAATCCTCAATCCAAATAAATCTTCTCTGGATCCATGGAGGGACTCAAATAAGGGGAAAGCCCTGTCAAAATCACAGATATCGAAAGGAGATCGCGCATATCAACTTCACGCAGTTGGCTGGCCGGATTACCGCCATGGCGAATTCCCGGATAGTCGGACGCAAAGCCATAGATGGCTTTTGCGGCTTCCCTGACCTTGTTGTGAGGCCACACGCCCGCCTTGTCGCACATTGCACCGAAAGTGTTCACCTTCTGGCCTTTCGGAGTGCGGTTTTCCATACTGGCATTATAGGCAAGTATGTTCGGGTGCTGGGATAACATAGCTTCGAGCAGGTTGAACTGAGCCGCAATGCATTGCTTCACTCTTCGAGGCGACCGCTCATCGTGCAGATCTCGGATCGCCTCCTCGAAGGCCACCATTAGCGCGGCTAGAGCGGTATCTTGAGCGCTGGATAGCCTCAGATCTCGCAGCATCTTGGTGAATAGCCCTGGAAGCGTTGGATATATCGACATCCTACTGTTGAAGGACGGTCGGCGGATGTCGTAGCGAAGGCTGAACTTCTCAATGAAAGTCTGGACGGCAACGAAGTACGCGTTTGACAGCTGATCGTCGCCGGCATCGTCGAAAGGTTTAAAGGACTTCTCAAGAGTTTCGACGAGGGCATGTTCCGAGGGCGCATCGTCGAAAAAATTGTGGATGTAATCCTGCGCGAGTCCGTCGTCCATGCTGGCGTTCATGTAGGTTTCTAGCTTGGCTTGATATCGTTCGAGAGCCGCTTCGTAGGTTGCCCGTGCCTCAAGGTCCTCCGGGAGGTGCAGCTCACCGTCGTCGTTGTACGATTGGTATGTCGGGGCGACCGGCGGCATCGGTCTTGGCAACGCCGACTGCAAGATATCCAGCCACAAGTCTTCGACCTCGATTTCGTTCTCTTCAATGAACTCGAACAAAGGTTCGAAGACCTCGGTTATCAGCAGTCTTTGGACACCCAGAAATTCACCGCGCATCAAAGCTCTCCCCGGAAGGCACGGTGTTGGAGGGAGGCGAAGAGGGTGTTGCTCTCGGCTATTGCCGCTTCGAACTTGGGTCGCTCTTTGTCGACCTCGGACAGTCGGTTGGAGAAAGCGTCCTGCAATTGGCGTGGCGGGATCGGCAGCGAGATTTTGCACAGCTCTTTAGCATTGATGTTGGCCATGCCGATAATGCTTTTGCACATTCCGCGCAGGGTAGCCTTTCCATAAGCCGAATTCAGCACCGCTGAAATGTAGTCCGTGTTCCCCTCCGCATTTGCACGAAGTCGGACAAGATAACCTGCAAAGGCCATCGGCGACTGGCCTCGATAGACCGCGGTTTTTCCCACCAGGTCAGGACTGTTGGTGCGGTTGAACAGCATGTCGCCTGCGACAACCGTGTATTTTGCAAAGTCCGAGGCCTTGAGGTCCATGTATTTCAGAGACGCTAGATCCATCCGGCCGTCATATGTCAGGTTATTCATTCGCAGTACTGGAAGCGGCCCAGTTTCTCTGGCTTTCTCACTTGTCCCGTATTGAGTTTCTGCAGCTAGGTCGCCGACGGTTCCCCTCCGAAAACCCATTGAGTTCTGTGCCACATCCCCAAACATCTCATGAAAGATCGCCTGGCCGAGGGAGTTTAGTTTGTCGAGGGTGCGGGTGCGGAGGCGGCAGAGCTCTACTGCCTGATCCAGTATCCCCGCAATCCGCTTCTGCTCCTCCAGTGGCGGGAGAGGGATTTCGATTTTTTTGAGGTCAGAAGCTCGGATGTTTTTGATGCCAATACCCGCTGAGTTGCTAGCCCATGCCCGAAAGCGGGGGCTCCGAAGGTAGTGACCTACAAAGTCAGGATCAGCGACATGCGAGTCAGTTCTGACGGTCGCAAGGAACGCACCGAATGAACCCTGCCACTCTTGCCCCAACATCGCACTTTTCCCAAGCACAGAGGCGCTGCCAGAGGAGGTGCAGACGACAATGTCTTTCGGGCGAAGTCTCTGCTTCTCCGAAATGCGCCCTTGATCAACGTAAACGAGGTCTGACTCAATATTCAGCGTTTCGGCGATATTGCCTGCACGCAAAACTGGCAAAAGTCCTTCTCTCAGATCACTTTCCGCATCGGCTTTGCTAAAGGTAACTCCTCGAACCACCTCGGAGATGCTGTCGAGCGTTGCTGTAGGCCAGCTCATCCCAGCATCCCCTCGAGCCGATCCAGTCCCTCGGCGATCTCGGCCTCCAGCGCGCGTAGCTCGGCGATGATGTCAGTGGGGGCTGCGTGGGTGACCTCCTCGTGCTCGATCTCCTTGTAGCGTTTCAGCGACAGGTCCCAGGACCCGGTGGCGATGATGTCCTCAGCAGGCACCATGAAGCTTTGCGCTGTGCGGGGCCGCGCTGCCTCGGCTTCCCAATCGCCCCAGCGGGTGAGGATGTCGGGCAGGTTGTTTTTCGTATGCTCCTCGTCCGTCAGCGTATGTGCTGGGCAGACGCCGAGCTTTTCGGCGTCCAGAAGCGGCGTTCGTTTGTCATCGAGGCTAAAGCCATCCGCCGTCATGTCGTAAAACCACACGCCCTCCGTACCGCCGACGCCAGTCTTGGTGAAGACCACGATGGCGCAGGACACACCGGCGTAAGGGCGGAAGACACCTGAGGGCAGCTTGATGATGGCATCGAGCTTGTGTTCCTCGACCAGCATCTTGCGAATGTCCTTGTGAGCGGTCGACGAACCGAAGAGCACCCCGTCCGGCACGACCACCGCCGCGCGCCCGCCGATCCGCAGCTGCCGCAGGAAGAGCGCCATGAAGAGTAGTTCGGTCTTTTTGGTCTTGACGATCTTCAAAAGGTCCTTGGCCGTGGTGTCATAGTCGAGCGATCCGGCGAAGGGCGGATTGGCAAGGATCAGGGAATAGCTACCCGCGTCGCTGCCATGTTCCTCGGCCAAGCTATCGCGGTAGGAGACATCGGCGTTCTCGACCCCGTGCAGGGTCATGTTCATCGCGCCGATCCGCAGCATGGTCGCGTCGAAGTCGAAGCCATGGAACATGTGATTGTGGAAATGGTCGCGCGTTTCTTTTTTTCGCAACATCCCCGGATGGTGGTCGCGCAGGTATTCCCCCGCCGCCACAAGGAAGCCGCAGGTGCCCGCCGCCGGGTCGCAGATGGTGTCGCCGGGCTGGGGCTTCATGATGTTGACCATCAGCTCAATGATGTGGCGGGGCGTGCGGAACTGGCCGTTGGTGCCTGCGCTGGCGATCTTGCTCAGCATATATTCGTAAACGTCGCCCTTGGTGTCGCGGTCGTCCATGGGGATCTCGTCGAGCATCTGCACGACCTTGGCCAGCAGGTTGGCGTTGGAGAAACCAAGCCGTGCGTCCTTCATGTGGGTGCCGTAGGACGATCCTTCCTCACCTAGCTGGCGCAGGAAGGGGAAGACGTGCTCATCCACGATGCGCATCATCTCTCTGGCTTCGAAATGCTTGAAGCGGGACCAGCGAAGATTGTCGTAGGGCTCGCCCTTGTCGTCGGTGCCTTCGGGGAAGATGCGGCGGGCGATGGGTCGGCCGAGGTCTTCTGACTTGCGTTCCTCGACCGTCTTATGTGGACGGCCGTTTAAGCGCAATACCTCACATTGTTCTCCCGATGTCATTTCTAAAACGTATTATTCTACCGGCTGGATGATGAATACCGATTTAACGTGAAGACCCGGTCAGATGCGCTCTTATGTCCGGCCTGTTTATGCGACTTTATGCGCTGGCCATCATGGGTGTGCGCTCACGTGTCAGGCACCAATCTGGTATCACGTGCTCAGGGGCACAGACGGTCGAACGGTATGGCCTGAACTGTTGCTGAATGACTGTCTTCCCATCACGTCGGTTCGTACATACTGCCGGATCTACCGGAGCAAGCTCCGGTGTCCATCGTTCTGCTGGTGCAGGTCAGCCTGCTGAAACACTGACACCAGCCGGACGATAGATCTCTTTACGTGACAACAACGCCCAGATGATACGAGCCATTTTATTGGCAAGTGCAACTGTTGCCAGACGCCTTGGACGACGCGCCATGAGTTCGCATAGCCACTGACCCGCAGCGCTATCCCACTTATGGGCACGATGAAGCATGGCCGTCGCACCAAGAACCAGCAACGTTCTTATCTGCCGATTGCCCGTTTTGGTAATCCTTCCCAGACGGGTTTTACCGCCGGTAGAATGCTGACGAGGCACAAGCCCCAGCCAGGCGGCAAAATGGCGCGCAGAGGCGAAAGAGCCAATATCCGCGACCGAGGCGACAATCAGAGAAGCCGTTATAGGACCGACCCCAGGGATGGTCATCAACCGACGCGCATCGTCATCGCTTTTTGCACGCGCCCGGATCTGCACTTCCAAAGCATCAATGCTCTGAGCGACCTTTTCATAATGCTCAAATAACAACATGGCACTCTGCTTCATGGCAGCAGGCAGGTCGGCTGATGTCTCTATTTTTGCCATCAGTTCTGGCAGATGGCGTGTGCCCAGAGGGGCTATCAGCCCGAACTCGGAAGCAAGAGCCCGTAACGCATTACTCAGCATGGTCTGCTGTTTGACCAGAAGAGCGCGGGCAGAATGCAGTGACAAGACACCTTGCTGCTCTTCGCTCTTGATCGGAACACACATCGTATCAGGATGAGTCGCCGCCATGCAGATCGCAGCCGCATCAACAGCGTCATTTTTCTTGCCTTTTTTGACAAATGATTTGACCCGATCAGGAGGAACCAGTCTGACATCATGACCAATCCTGCTGATCACCCGTGCCCAGTAATGAGCTGACCCGCAGGCTTCCAGAACAACTTCACATGGGTCAAGTTTTGCAAAAAATGCTGAAACTTCACTGCGACCAAGCTTGCGCTTGAAAACGCACTTTCCAATTGCGTCAGCCCCATGAGCCTGAAAAACGGATTTGGCAATATCAAGGCCAATTATGCTAGCTTTCATACGGGCGGTCTCCTCCTGATGGTCAGTGAACCTCCATCATGGCACATTGATGCCGCAGGGAGGCCGTCCACCCCATCTGGAGGTCGTCGAGCCGCTTGATGAACATGAGGAAGGTGAGCTGTTCGATCACGGAAAGCGGGTTGGAGACCCCGCCGGACCAGAACGCGTTCCAGATCTGGTCGATCTGGGTTTTGATTGTGCCTGTGATCACTTGCTGCCTACTGTAATTGTCGCGCGATTCATGTGCATGAGGGGCGCTTTGTAAATGACTGGACGTCGATCTCATAGGCGCGGGCCATGACCGTTTCTAGTTCGTGGTTCATTTGCCGTTCCATCCTGGGCCGGGCGGAGGTGCCGAATGCCTTATTCAAGGCGTAGCGCCATCTCCGGCGAAGTGCCGGATCGCTCGTTCAGGAAGTCGCACCCGAGCACCTGCCCGGTATTGGTTGCGGACAAGCCGTTGGGATCAAGGCACTCTTGGCGAACAAACATTCCGGGATGGGTCACGTATGTTTCTCCATTTCTGAAACCGTAGAGTGGTAGTCGACAGTTATCAATGGGTCGTCGTACGCATATCCGTTGCACGTGACGGCGTTCTACTCAAGGTCCGGCGCATGTATTCGCGAGGAAGGAGCCGAAGCCTGCGTTCTGCTCGTGGATATCGGGCTGTCGAGTTTAGTGCTCAGGCGTGCGATCTCCTGTCGTGCCTGCGCTTTTTCGGCCTGACGTTCCCTGTCCCACCGTCGGATGCGGTCGGCTCTGGCCTGCACCAGCCTGTTAAAACGGCCTGCAAGCCATGGTTCGAGTTTATCTGGATCGGCCATGGCGGTGAATTCAGCATCATATTGTTTACGAAAGCCCTCAAGGGCTGATCTGTCGCGTTCTGTCAAAACATGTCGGACTGGTTCTGGCGGCGAGGAGCGTAGCCCCACGATGTGAAGGAGGGCTTGAACGACAAAGCGCAGGACGTCCAGAAATTTAAGCAGGAGTTACTGGCAGACTTTTTCCAGTTTCCCGGCTCGTCCGGTCATACGCTGCAAGCGGCTTTTCTCGGCCTCCTGCCATGCTCGTTTTGCCGTGGCGTAACGATCATAGCTTTTTCGGAGCTGCTTCTGATAGGGGATAAGCTGTCTGCGCCATGTCGTTATGGTTCTGTTTCTGTCCAGAGGTTTCCAGCTTGCTTCCGGGGCTTGCTGGTCGAGAATAGCCTGTTGTTGCACAATAGCCTTTGTGATCTCCTTGTGGAAACGGGCCTCCCCTGCACTGATGATCCGGATAGAAGATGTGGGGCTGAGTGGTTCTGTTGTTGTCGTATCAACATCAGCCATACGTTGGAGCCAGAGTTCTCTTTGCCATTTGCGCATTTGGGGGCGTTTTATAACAGGTCTTTTTCTAAGGACGGTCTGAGTGTCTGGGCCTTTGGGGATAGGGTATTCCTCATAAAAATCAGCGGTTGTCCGGCGGATGAGTAAACGGCTGCTTTTGATATCTGTTTCTGACTTGCTGACAGTGCGGTGCTGTTCTTCTGCAAGAAGCTTTCTGAACTCCGTCATTTTGACTTTTGTGAGACGGGTAAAGCTGCCGATCAGTTTTCCGTCCTGATCTTCAATGATGTGCGCTCCTGACCTTTTATCCGCCCGGTCTCCTTCGCGCATGGTCAGGCCATGTTCCGTTAGGCTCAGGACTCATAGCCAGAAGATGACGGTTGCAGCGAGGCAGATGGCTGAGAAGAAGACGTTCGGGCATCTGTCATAGCGTGTTGCGACCCGCCGCCAGTCCTTGAGGCGGCCGAACATGATTTCGATGCGGTTGCGTCTTTTGTATTTTCGCTTGTCGTATTTGACTGGTTTTCCGCGGGATATTCTTCCCGGAATGCAGGGCCTGATCCCTTTTTCCTCCAGGGCATCCCGGAACCAGTCAGCATCATAACCCCGATCCGCCAGCAACCACTGTGCCATGGGAAGGTTGTCCAGCAGAGCAGAAGCTCCGGTGTAATCACTGATCTGTCCGGCTGTCATAAAGAAGCTCAGCGGTCGTCCGTTCTGATCGGTAACCGCATGCAGCTTGGTGTTCATGCCCCCTTTAGTGCGTCCGATCAGGCGGCCTGGATCCCCTTTTTTAACCGCAGGCTTGAAGCCGTGCGGTGTGCCTTGAGATAGGTCGCATCAATCATAATAGTCTGAGGCTCAGCCTTCGCGGCAGACAGGCCATCCATCATCCGCATGAAAATGCCCATGTCGCCCCAACGCTTCCAACGGTTGTAGAGCGTCTTGTGCGGACCGTATTCCCGGGGCGCATCACGCCAGCGCATACCATTGCGGTTCACAAAAATGATGCCGCTCAGCACGCGGCGGTCATCAACGCGCGGTTTACCATGGCTCTTGGGAAAGAACGGCCGCAGACGCTCCATCTGTTCATCCGTCAGCCAAAACAGGTCACTCATCTTCAGTCTCCTTGCAGAGCCTGAAGCAAAATTCCCTACATAAATCAATGGGTCCTGAGCCTAGCAAACAGGAATTAGTATTAGCTATCGTGACAGGCCGGTGTATAGCTGTTATCCTAACCCTGTTAGTGCATGTTATGTGCTTTGTTATTGCAAGGGAGCCCAGTTTGGAGCAAACAAACTTTACATGCCGCGTCGATGTTGATCTCAAACAAGCTTTTCTTAGGGCTGCTAAGGCGAATGATCGTCCAGCTTCCGTGCTAATTCGTGACTTCATGCGTGACTATGTGCAGATGTTTGTTCAAAGACAGCAAAACAGCCTGCCTTTTGAATAGCAGGCAGACAGTTCCGATGATTGATATGAGTTTAAGGCATGGGGACGGGATTACATCTTTGAGATGGTAGATTGTAGATGGAAATAATCCTGGATCAAGATTTCAATGCAGCTAAAGCGCTTAACTATTCTGCATTTTCTGATCGTGTGCAGCCGAGCGATGATCAGCATTTTCTAGATATTGTCGAAAAGGAGCGTACTAGCGCTTTGCCGTGGCGGGGGCAGTTCAGTCCACAACTCATTGAATACTTACTTACAAAGCATTGCAAGGAAGGGGACTACATTTTCGATCCTTTTTGTGGGAGTGGCACCGTTCTCCGCGAAGCAGCGAGGGGCGGCTTTAATTCTCTTGGGATGGATGTTAATCCTGCTGCAATCTGCCTTGCCAAAGTTAGTGAGTTGCTAGGGGTTGAGCCAGAGTGCAGGCAGTTGCTTGTTGATTGTGCGCGCAAGTTCTGCCGAAACCTGCAATTAATCTCGTCCAGAAATCAAGGAATTATTTTGGTTGAGCAGGCAGTAAGAGTGCTCGTTGATACAGAGTTGAATGAAGAGGAGAGAATTTTATTGGAGGGTTCTCTTCTATTTCTATTTTCAAATGGAAATTCAGTTTCTGGCGCAAAGTTGTCAAAAGGAATTGAGCGTTATTTGAATGTTGTTTTTGATTTTTATGCCCATAAGTGTTTGATTTCTGCGAGGATTGGTGATGCTAGGTCTGTAGATATTCCACCGAATACTTTTGATTATCTAGTCACTTCTCCTCCATATATAAACGTATTCAATTACCATCAAAACTATCGCCCTGTTATTGAGGCTCTCGGTCATCAGCCGCTCTCTGCCGCTAGGTCTGAGATTGGTGCTAACCGAAAATTTCGTCAGAACAGGTACATGACTGTTGTGCAGTACTGCATGGATATGGCGCAGTTTTTTATAGAGGCAAGTCGCGTTCTAAAGGATCAGGCAAAAATAACGATAGTGCTCGGGCGAGAGTCTAATGTTCGATCTGTATCGTTTAAGAACGGAGAGTTGATTAGTGCTGTTGCTTGCCAAGGGATGGGGTATGACCTCATTGAATGGAATGAGCGAAAGTTTATAAATCGTTTTGGAGAATCTATATTTGAGGATGTGCTTACAATGACGCCTCAGAAATTCAGCCTCGATAAAGCTGTGGAGATTGGGCGTGCTGTAGGTGCTCAGGCGTTAAAAAATGCCTTGAAGTATTGCCCAGCAGAGAGGCGGGAAGAAATCTCGGAAGCAATTTGTTCAGCAAATAAAATTTTGCCATCACCACTGATTGGGGACGCAGCCAATGATTGATGTTGTCTATGTTCGGGCACATGGAGATAAACTTCATGCGTTAGCGCAGAACGCTAAGCTTCCTGACAGTGATAAGCCCATGGTAGAGAATCAACTCCAGGTTTATGCCTCTTGGGTGGAGAGCATGGACTCTCTTACAAGCGAGGGCGATGAACTCCTGGAAGAGCTGGTGACCCTCCTTAATGCATACAAGAAAACGGTAGAGTTTGACCTTATTTTTTGCTCTGAGGAAAATTTTCTTTACCGGCAAAAGGGACAGCTCAAGTTAGATAACACTATTCTTGAAGAATTTTTGCCTCGATTGTTCGATGCTCGGCTTATTCCGGGTTTTGCTAGGCAAAATGGCCTTGAGTGCGGGCCGAAAGCTAGTTTTGCTGGGTTGTCATTCGAAAGTCCGTTGCTTGCGCTGTCCGGCGGAGGAGTTTATATCAAGCGAAAAGATCAGGATTTTTCTGTGACTCGTAGGCATAAAATGCGAATCACGACTCCCTCTAATCCAAACGATATTTTTGAACAAGATTTCCATGTTTCTTATTTCGCTACGGAAATAAAGACTAATCTCGATAAGACTATGTTCCAGGAGGCGGCTGCTACCGCTGGTGAACTGAAAAGAGTGTCGTCAGGGTCAAAATATATTTTACTCTGCGAATGGTTGGATATGACACCAATCAACACAAAACTAACAGCGATGGATGAAGTAATTGTGCTTCGACGCGCTAAGCGCATAGCTTCTAATCAACGTTCAGAGTTTTCCACAGCAGCAGGGCGTCAGAAAAAAAGTCAGTGGTATAGTGATTATCTTGATAAATATCCTCTCAGTCTTGATGGGTTCAAGAGGTTGATTTGGCATCTTAACGAGTGTTTTCCTGCTGAGGAGCATGATTCTGAGGAGATTGTGCTTGAACGTGGATATTTTTGAGGGGAGAGCGCATGTCTAATATTCTAGATCAGTTTGCATTCTTGAATGGCGAAGGGCCATCTAATGATCTGCCTGCGTTCATCTCTACCTCCAACGCCCGCGACCTGTACGGGCTACGCGAGGCCAAACGTGGTTGAAGCCATAGCCCGGCACCGGAGTGACGCGTTAGACGTGCGTGACCCTGAATGACTGCGGATTAGCGGCGCATGGTATTTTTCATGGCATTTAGATTCGTATTTCAATTAACATATTGATAAATATGATATTTTTTCAAAAATTTATAATCGAGTGGGAATTATAAATAAAACCACCAAGCCGACGCTAGCCTGAACGAACATCCGGTATTTTGAGTTATACGTCACGAACGGACATTCCGTTTACCCCAAAAGGCGATATCACTGGTAAGAGGATTGTCTTCCAAAGTGCTGCTTGCTTCGGCTTCGAATAGGTTTCTGTAGTGCCTGAAGCAGGCCGTCCTCAACAGGCATCTGTGATGCCAGTTTTGTAAATTCTGCCCGCTCGGCAGAAAACGGCTTGCTGTGAAGTAGAGACCGAAACAGGGACATGTCGCGACGGGCCTGTTCCTTGGCTGGGCGGTGTTTTTCGTTCCACTCGTAAATCTGTCTCTGATGCGTCCGGCTTTGTGCCTCAAACTGCTTGCTCAGCCAGTCTTCACGTTTTTTCGGTTTGGCCAGAGCTCCAAATTCCGTATCATATTTTGTTTTGATGCGCTCCAGCCTGGGTCTGTTCCGTTCAGTCACAACAGGTGGAGGGTTCGAAAAACCCCTGGTTCTGGCCCTCTGTGTGTGATTCCCTCTCTTCTGTGATGATTGAGGGAATGGCTCATGAAGCAGCCGGGCTTCTTTGATGTGGACGAGCGACTAGCCCGTTTGAGTGGCCTTGGCGATCAGCTCGAAGCGTTTTCTCGGACTGTGGATTTTGAGGTGTTCCGTCCTGATCTGGACAGGGCTCTGGCCTATGCGGACGGAAGTAAAGGTGGCCGTCCCCCGTTTGATCCGGTGCTGATGTTCAAGATCCTGGTGATCCAGACGCTGAACAATCTCTCCGACGAGCGAACGGAGTATCTGATCAACGACCGGCTGTCCTTCATGCGCTTCCTCGGCCTGGCGTTATCGGACCGGGTGCCTGACGCCAAAACGGTCTGGCTGTTCCGTGAACGGCTGACCGAGGCTGGCGCCATCCAGAAGCTGTTCGAGCGCTTTGACGCCACCCTGCGAAACGCCGGGTATCTGCCGATGTCCGGCCAGATCCTGGATGCCACGCTGGTGGCGGCGCCAAAGCAGCGCAATACCAACGCGGAGAAAGTTGATCTTCGGGAAGGCCGCATTCCGCAGGACTGGCAGGACAAGCCTGCCAAGTTGTCCCACAAGGATCGCCATGCGCGATGGACACTGAAGTTCACGAAGGCAAAGCGGCAGGAGGACGGGACGCTCCCGTCCACGGACCTCGCCATTCCGTTCTTTGGCTACAAATCGCATATTTTCATCGATCGAAAGTTTCGACTGATCCGGAAATGGAAAGCGACGGATGCCGCCGCCAGTGATGGTGCCAGGCTGCGCGAGGGCTTGCTCGATAAAACCAATACGGCCTCAAGCGTTTGGGCCGACACCGCGTATCGCTCGAAAGCCAATGAGGACTTCATGGACAAAGAGGGTTTCGTCTCGAAGGTTCACAGGAAAAAGCCGCATCTCAAGCCCATGCCCCGCCATATCCAGCGCTCTAACGCAGGGAAGTCCGTCATCCGATCCCGCGTCGAGCATGTCTTTGCCGATCAGAAATCGCAGACGGGATTGTTCATCCGGACCGTGGGCATTACCCGGGCCACCATGAGGATTGGCTTGGCCAATATCGTCTACAACATGCGCCGCTTCCTCTTCCTCGAGAGGTTGAACGCGGCCGCGTAGCTATCCAATTGGCGACAGCGTCCGATCTGCTCAAGACGCAGATCAAAAGTCACCCCAAGAACCGTCAATCAGCACGACAAAAGCCTGAAATCAGGAACCACGCGCGCCAATCAACGGTTCTTCGATCCCTCCACGTTTCTGGTTCATGGCTCTTTGGGCAAGGTCAAGCAAACCAGCTTGCTGTAAGGCCGTGCAAATGGGAACAACACGTTTCCCGGCTTCTGTCTTCGCACTCCATTCCATCCAGGGTTTACCTTTCAGGGCAGGGTGATCCTGCACCAGAATGCAGGGAATACCTTGAATCTCCTGAATGTCCTGTGGTCTTAAACGACAGATTTCTTCCAGTCGCATCCCTGTGTAAGAGGCAATCCCCACAATCATGGATGCTGTCTTATGGCTGATGGTGCCAAACTGCCAGGGCTGACCCGCAATGGCCTTTAAGTCGTTATCACTCCAGCGCACACGATTGGTTTTGGACTTGGTGTCAAACTGCCAGCCACCTGTGAAAACATTGCGATCCACAAGGTCACGCAGAAGGAAATGCTTCCAAAGTCCCGAAAGCTTGGTGAAATGGTTTTTGACTGACTTCCCGGAAATACGGGCCAGTTTGCGTTTCTTCGCATCTGCCACAAATTCCTGAACTGTCCGGGTGTCATTGCGCTGTTTGCCATAACTTTCCGGTAGCTGTTCCATCAGGGCTTTGAAATGCCCGACATCTGCCCCGGTATAATCCCGCATGGGTTTATCCCCACAGACTTCCAGAAAGCGTTTGAAGGTGCGTTCGTAGGATTTGATCACAGTGGATTTGACTGTGGTGTCCTTGCTTTCCAGGAAAATTTTAATCGCTTCTGAAAAGAGGGGAGAAGGTTTCTCCTTTGGAGCCAGAAAGGCTTTCATGTCCTTGATCTGGCTTTGAATATCCGTCAGGTCTGGAAGACTGGCTTTGGTCTTTTTCAGGTCTGTAACAGTGCGTTCCAGCAGATGCACACTTCTGCCAGTCAGATTTCTGGCTTTCTCCAGCTTTTCCACCTGTTCCAGACTTTCCATGGAATGTCTGAGTCTCTGATGGTCATATTGCGTCTGTAAGGATGCAATCCTGTGCTGGTAGTCCTGAATAAGCAGGTCAAAGAGTTCCTGCGCGTCTTCAGGCAGTTCATTCCTGATAAAATTTTCGTTTTCGCTGAGTTCTGTCTTGAGGTGCATTACGGAACGGAACAGCCTTTCGGTCTCTGCGAAAACTGCACACGCATATGGTTTGGCAACCTCGCGTTTGTTAGTGCCAAGGGAGAGCCATAGCTCCTTTTTGCCCACAATATCACGGACATGTGAAGGCACAGCCCTGCGGAAATGATACCCGGATTGGAGACGAATCAACATACAGACGGCTCATTTTGTAGAAGCCGATTGTAGAAGGTTCGGCTTTTATGGTTATGGGAAGGCCATAAAAGTCAATTAAACCAATATGTTATGAGTGGTGCGAACTGCGGGACTCGAACCCGCTCCCCTTGGTCGCAACCAGAAAGGCAAACCACTGAAATAGAACGATAATTTCAGATGAAATCATCCTTCGCATGGTGACTGCGGGTTCACTCTGCGGGCAAACCCGTGGGGCAGTCAAGAGAGGGATTTGTCTGGGCTCTGGTGGGAATATGATGTATATACGACGTATAAACTTTAAGTAAGGAATGTCATCATGCAAGGCGTTGTCAGGAAATGGGGAAACAGTGCAGCCATTCGTCTTCCCGCTGGTGTGCTTGAAGCCGTCAGTCTGAAGATCGATCAGGCCGTCGATGTGCGGGAAGAAGATGGACGGATTATCATTGAGCCAGTCAAAGCAGTTCCTCTCAAACTGGAAGAATTAGTGTCAGGTATTACGGCCGAGAACCGCCATGATGAAATGGACTTCGGTCCATCTGTTGGTGGTGAAAGCTGGTGAGTGCCAAAGTAAAGACTGCTTGGGTTCCTGATTGCGGGGACATCGTTTGGCTGGAATTTGATCCGCAGGCGGGCAGGGAGCAGGCAGGACACCGGCCTGCTGTTGTGTTGAGCCCCGCCAGTTATAACGCTAAAGCTGGAATGATGCTGTGCTGTCCGACAACGACCAAAATCAAAGGCTACCCCTTTGAAGTGGCTCTGACTGGAAAAACTGCCAGTGTGGTTTTGTCAGATCAGCTCAGAAGTCTGGATTGGCGCGTGAGAAAGGCAAAGCTCAAAGGCAAAGTTTTACCAGAAGAGCTTGAGGCCATCCGGCAGCGTATCAGATTGCTGCTTGGGTGATAAAAATAAGTTTCGTGAAATATTTTGATAATAGAGAAGAATAAGAAACCGTCTGTTTCGATAGGTTGTTTTTAAAAGGGGCTAGCAATGCTCAATGACGACCGATTGAGTAGCACGTAATGAAGAAAGTTTCTCCCATCGCCCCTTTGTTTTCATAAATGTAAGAAACTTTCATTTAATGAATATTATCATTTAAAATAATATTATCCTTTATCTTTAAAAGATTTATCTATTTTCGAAAAGAATTTCTTAAATTCAGAAAAATCTTTCTCAGGGAGTGAGGTTTTTTTGTTTCTTCTAACATTTTTGCTTTTATTTTATTTCTCGCATCGTTTTTCTCTTTCGTATTCGCAGACGTTAGTGCCTGAACAATATCAACATTTTCAGCGTAGACTTTCGCTTTTATTTGTTTAGGTACTAATCCTTCGATACACCCAGCCCCGGCTTCTGCTCTTCCTACAGCACAAAAATCGACATCTTCTAATAAATCTATTGCTTCCAATTTTTTCTGAATTTCCTCTTTGGCATCAAAGTCAAACGTAATAAAAGACTGATCCATTCGGCTTAACATGAATTTCAATATTTGAGTATTCTTTAGAGCATCCTTTCCATTGTAGGGAAGTATTCCTATCGATGAATCAATTTGATAAATTGATGGATATTTTTCTTTGAAGAATTGAAAATACTCAACATCAATTGCGCCTTCTACTAGGATGATTTTTCCGAATTTTGTGCCAAAAATTTTTGACCATCCATCAAAATCTTCTGGAACTACACCCAAAATTTTTGAGAAAGGCAGCATCCATTTATCGCCATTTGTAGGTACGATAGATGTTTCTCTCAAAGAGTTTCTGAATGTTTTTCTATCCAGTAGTATGTTGGCATCCGGCTTTTTCACATTTAACAGATACGGACTATGCGTATTAACGACCATCTGGATATCATATTCTTCAGATAAGCTAGAAAGCACATGTCCAAAATCACTTTGAGCGGAAGGATGTAAAAAACTTTCGGGCTCTTCAATTAACAAGACAGGCGAAAGTCTTTCCTGATCATTAGAATTTGTTTTTTTCCTAATAGCCTCAAGTATTGTCATTAAAAGTCTAGTTCGATTTTGAGTGCCCGCTCCCCAGTCTTTTAAAGGCACAGCGACACTTTTATCTGCCAGCCTAACATCTAATGAATATGACGAATTTTTACTTCCATCTACAGCAGAAAGTTCTACTTGATATTTATCATTTAGCTTTCCTAATAATTTATCAATTTCTCCTTTATGAGCTTTAGTTGCTGATTTTATTTTGGTCTGTAGAGCTTTTTTAGCTGCTGTAATTTTTTTCAAATCATCGGCAGAAAAATGCGCTTCAACAACTTCTAATATCCCTTGTCCACCGAGGAAAAAAGAACGTCCGGGGCTAACAGAATTATGAAATATTAAAGCATTTGAATTTCTTAGTTTTTTAAGTATTTCTACTGAAGATCGATCCTCTACAACGGCATTATCAATTTTACATGTTAATTTAGATTCGTTTGCGCTTATAAATTCTTGATGAAGTTTTAGTTCAATAATTTTTCCTTTTACTAGCTTTCCCGCATAAGAATTAATTGAAAAGAAAATTTCAGGGTCTTTTTCATCTGATATTTCCAAATCAACTTCTATTTCTATTTTTTCTTGCTTATCTTGCGGCAACCATTTTGTAAGATCTTCTTCATATGTTATATCTTCATGGACGGAAAAAATAGAATCACGAACATCTTTAATTAAAAAATGTTGCAGAATTTTAAATATTGCTGATTTCCCACAATTATTTTTTCCTGAAATGGCAGAATATGTATTGTCGAAAGAGACTTCAAAGTCTTGAAGGGTTCTAAAATTTTTTGCGGTAACTTTTTTAATTTTCATTAACAGGGTTGCCTTATAAATAGTTAATTTTTGTAGGATGTAATGAAGTTTTAGAGAAGTCAATCCAGACCAAAGATTTGGAGAATTTGAAAAGCGCTTTCGGTTTTGTTCTTGCCTTTGAGATGGAGGGTTCGAAAAACCCCTGGTTCTGGCCCTCTGTGTGTGATTCCCTCTCTTCTGTGATGATTGAGGGAATGGCTCATGAAGCAGCCGGGCTTCTTTGATGTGGACGAGCGACTAGCCCGTTTGAGTGGCCTTGGCGATCAGCTCGAAGCGTTTTCTCGGACTGTGGATTTTGAGGTGTTCCGTCCTGATCTGGACAGGGCTCTGGCCTATGCGGACGGAAGTAAAGGTGGCCGTCCCCCGTTTGATCCGGTGCTGATGTTCAAGATCCTGGTGATCCAGACGCTGAACAATCTCTCCGACGAGCGAACGGAGTATCTGATCAACGACCGGCTGTCCTTCATGCGCTTCCTCGGCCTGGCGTTATCGGACCGGGTGCCTGACGCCAAAACGGTCTGGCTGTTCCGTGAACGGCTGACCGAGGCTGGCGCCATCCAGAAGCTGTTCGAGCGCTTTGACGCCACCCTGCGAAACGCCGGGTATCTGCCGATGTCCGGCCAGATCCTGGATGCCACGCTGGTGGCGGCGCCAAAGCAGCGCAATACCAACGCGGAGAAAGTTGATCTTCGGGAAGGCCGCATTCCGCAGGACTGGCAGGACAAGCCTGCCAAGTTGTCCCACAAGGATCGCCATGCGCGATGGACACTGAAGTTCACGAAGGCAAAGCGGCAGGAGGACGGGACGCTCCCGTCCACGGACCTCGCCATCCCGTTCTTTGGCTACAAATCGCATATTTCCATCGATCGAAAGTTTCGACTGATCCGGAAATGGAAAGCGACGGATGCCGCCGCCAGTGATGGTGCCAGGCTGCGCGAGGGCTTGCTCGATAAAACCAATACGGCCTCAAGCGTTTGGGCCGACACCGCGTATCGCTCGAAAGCCAATGAGGACTTCATGGACAAAGAGGGTTTCGTCTCGAAGGTTCACAGGAAAAAGCCGCATCTCAAGCCCATGCCTCGCCATATCCAGCGCTCTAACGCAGGGAAGTCCGTCATCCGATCCCGCGTCGAGCATGTCTTTGCCGATCAGAAATCGCAGACGGGATTGTTCGTCCGGACCGTGGGCATTACCCGGGCCACCATGAGGATTGGCTTGGCCAATATCGTCTACAACATGCGCCGCTTCCTCTTCCTCGAGAGGTTGAACGCGGCCGCGTAGCTATCCCATTGGCGACAGCGTCCGATCTGCTCAAGACGCAGATCAAAAGTCACCCCAAGAACCGTCAATCAGCACGACAAAAGCCTGAAATCAGGAACCACGCGCGCCAATCAACGGTTCTTCGATCCCTCCATCTGCCACAAATTCCTGAACTGTCCGGGTGTCGTTACGCTGTTTGCCATAACTTTCCGGTAGTTGTTCCATCAGGGCTTTGAAATGCCCGACATCTGCCCCGGTATAATCCCGCATAGGCTTATCCCCACAAACTTCCAGAAAGCGTTTGAAGGTGCGTTCGTAGGATTTGACCACAGTGGATTTGACTGTGGTGTCCTTGCTTTCCAGGAAAATTTTAATCGCTTCTGAAAAGAGGGGAGAAGGTTTTTCCTTCGGAGCCAGAAAGGCTTTCATGTCCTTAATCTGGCTTTGAATATCCGTCAGGGCTGGAAGGCTGGCTTTGGTCTTTTTCAGGTCTGTAACAGTGCGTTCCAGCAGATGCACACTTCTGCCAGTCAGATTTCTGGCTTTCTCCAGCTTTTCCACCTGTTCCAGACTTTCCATGGAATGTCTGAGTCTCTGATGGTCATATTGCGTCTGTAAGGATGCAATCCTGTGCTGGTAGTCCTGAATAAGCAGGTCAAAGAGTTCCTGTGCGTCTTCAGGCAGTTCATTCCTGATAAAATTTTCGTTTTCGCTGAGTTCTGTTTTGAGGTGCATTACGGAACGGAACAGCCTTTCGGTCTCTGCGAAAACTGCACACGCATATGGTTTGGCAACCTCGCGTTTGTTAGTGCCAAGCGAGAACCATAGCTCCTTTTTGCCCACAATATCACGGATATGTGAAGGCACAGCCCTGCGGAAATGATACCCGGATTGGAGACGGATCAACATACAGACGGCTCACATTATAGAAGCCGATTGTAGAAGGTTCGGCTTTTATGGTTGTGGGAAGACCATAAAAGTCAATTAAATCAATATGTTATGAGTGGTGCGAACTGCGGGACTCGAACCCGCACGCCCTGTTGCGGGCGCAAGATTTTAAGTCTCGTGCGTCTACCATTCCGCCAAGTTCGCCAATGGTGTCCTGTTTAGCATATGCTGCGCATAGGACAATCATCTGCCATGATTTTATTGGTCGTCCGTCCCATCTATTTTCCGTGCAGGCAGGCTGTTCCACCGGGACCGGACGCCATCGGGAGGCACCCGGTCACTGGGGAGATATTACTGCTGGAAAGCGCGGGCCAGCATGTTCTGTTTTTCAAGCGATACGGGAAGGGTCGTATTGGTCAGCGCAATGCCCTGCCAGCCCGCACCCAGTGCCGTATAAAGGTTGATGGCATCCTGCAGCCGTTCCAACCGGGCCATGGCCTCAGCATTCTGGGCGTTCAGGGTGGTGCGTTCGGTGGTCAGCACTTCAAGGAAACCGACCAGACCCGCCGCATAAAGCTTGCGCGCGCGTTCGCTGGCTAGGGCACTGTCTTCAGCGGCCTTGGCCAGCAATTCGGTGTGTTCCTCATCGTCATGCCAGGCGGCCATCGCGTCCTCGACTTCCTTGAAGCCGTTGAGGACAGACTGGCGATAGGCCAGGCGGCTGGCTTCGGCTGCTGCCTGCGCCATGCGGATCTGTGAGGTGTATTTGCCCCCGTGCATGAGCGGCAGGGAGGCCATCATCAGGAACTGCCAGCTCATGCCCCCCATCTGGAACACCTGATACATGGCCGATGCATTGGGGTTGAAGTTCAGCGGAATGGTAAAGTTCGGGTACAGCTGCGCCACCGCCACGCCAATGCGCGCCGTTGCCTCGGCATAAGTGCGTTCGGCCTTGCGGATGTCGGGCCGATTGGCAATGACCATGGAGGGCAGGGTGGAAGGGAATTCCGGCACTGGCGGCAGGGGCTTGGCCACCTTCAGTTCCAGTTCCGACGTGCCGGGCATCTGCCCCATCAGCACGTCAATCGCATGCGTGATCTGGGAGATATGGGTCTTCAGCGGTTCGCGCGCCGCAGTCTGTGAATCCAGTTCCGCCTTGGCCTGCGCGATCTGCATGGTGTTGCCCACACCTTCCAGGTACAGCCGGTTGGTCAGGTCATAGGCATCCTGCGCCACATGGATGTTGTTGTTGGCAATGTTTAGCCGCAGTTGCTGGTCGCGCAGCATCATGTAGTCGCCCGCCAGTTCGGACAGCATCATCACCATCACGGCGCGACGGTCCTCAATCGATTCTTCCACCGCGCGGTTCTGGGCTTCCACGCTGCGGCGGATGCGGCCGAACACGTCAATCTGCCAGCTCGCGCTGAACCCGTAGCCAAGATAGGACGCTTCGGGATGATTGACCGGGTTGCCGGGACGCAGGGGCCAGTTATCGATATTGATCGAATACCGCACGTCACCCGCCGCCGCCTGAGCATCCACCTGCGGATACCACTGTGAGGCCTGCACGTCACGGATAGCGCGTTCGGCCATGATCCGCTGGCCCGCCACCTGCAGATTGTAGTTACCCGCAATAGCCTTGTCGATAAGCTTGTCGAGTTCGGGGTCCTTGAACAGGTGCCACCATTGCTTGAGTTCCTTGTTGGTCTCCTCAATCTCTTCTGGAGTGGCGGCGTGGTCATCCTCGGTAAACTTGGCCGGGGGTTTCATCCGGTCGGGCTGGTAGCGCGGTCCCACCGTGCAACCGGCCAGGAAAATGGCCGATGTCAGCAACAGGCCGGTCCGGCGGGTAACTGAATTGATGTTCATGATCGTGCCCGCGCCTTACAGGTGGTCTTGCAGCCATGTCGTCAGACGGCCGCGTTGGGTACGGGACTGGGGGCCCACGCTTATGGTTGCGGTCATGCCGGCCGCAAGGGTTACGCTGTCGGGCACATGGTCAAGGTGGATACGGACCGGGATACGCTGCGCCAGCCGCACCCATGTAAAGATCGGGCTGACATCCTGCAGTCCCAGCCCGTCGGGCTTGCCGTTCTGGTCATTGATACCGCGCGCGATGCTGACCACATGGCCGGGCAGGATGTCCTTGTAGCCCATCAGCTTGACGCGGGCCTCATCACCTACATGCACGCCCCACATCTTCGTTTCCTCGAAGTAGCCGTTCACCCAGTAGGAATCGGAATCGATCACCGCCAGGCGGGCATGGCCCTCGGTCACGTAGTCACCCACCCGCAGGTTGAGGTTGGTGATGTTGCCGTTGACCGGGGAATACAGGATGGAGCGCTGCAGGTTCAGCTTGGCAAGGTCGAGTGCCGCGCGTGCCGCATCGACCGATGCGATCTGGGTTGCCACGTTCGAGTTGAAGACTTCCTGCTCTTCCGCCGACACGATGCCACCCAGCCCCATGCGGCGGCGTGCGTCGTTCTGCTTGAGCTTCAGGTCTTCAAGCGCGCCATCCAGCCGGGCCTGTGCCTCACGGATCGCCAGACGGAAGCGCACGGGGTCAAGCACAAACAAAGGGTCCCCCCGATGCACGAACTGGTTGTCCACCACGGGCAACTGCACCACCGTGCCCGAGACTTCCGGCGCCACGTCAACCACATAGACACGGACACGCCCATCACGAGTCCAGGGGGCAATCATGTAGGTGTCCCATAAGGTGACGCCCATGACGATGGCCATCGTCACGACCGCCAGGGTCAGGACCACACGGATCAGGGTGCGCAAGAGGGGCATGGGGATTCTCGAACCTTTTTGGGACAGTCAGATGTACAGGATCATCAGGCAGAGGACGCAAGTGTATAGCGCCACCTCGAACAGGGCGAGATGCCAGAACCACTTCATTATGCCGCACCACCACAACAGCGAGCGCAGCAGCATGGTGACAGGCAGCGCGGCCACGGCATAGACGACAATCGGTGCCATGAAGACACCGAATAGGTTGAATTCGCTCAGCATCAGGCGGTTCTCATTCCGAACGGTCCCGTTGGAGGGGAAGCAGGCACGGGCAGGCCGGTGCGCACGCGGTACCTGTCCGGTGCTATCTGTAGCGGACCATGTGCCATGAAGAAACCGGCAATGACCCCAAACTGCAAAGATGCCACACCTGCAGGTGCAAAGTCCTGGCACCCGGTGCCCGGGCGCGGCAGCGCCATCATGCAGGTGGGGGCGCACACGTTCATGGCTGGGGTGCCGCGTTTGCAGGGGGGACGGGCCTGCTGCACAGATTGGCCTCGATCCGTTCGAATACGGAATAGCAGGCCAGCAGTTCAGGCGTGGAGATACCCTGCAGCAGGCGGCTGGATACGGCTTCCACCGCATGGCGGACCTGGCGGGCGGTCCGTTCGCCTTTTTCGGTCAGGCTGACCAGCTTGGAGCGTTTGTCTGTATGATCGGGGGAACGGAACACCAGGTCACGGCGTTCCAGTACATCGAGAAGACGGGCAACGGACGGAGCCTCGATCTCCAGGGCGCGTACAAGGTCGGTCTGGCGCACGGGGGGCGGCAGGAGGCCCAGATACAGCACGGGTCGCCATGTGGCCTCGGTCAGGCCATAGTCACGCAGGTCGTGGTCGACCTGCCTGCGCCAAGCTGCTCCAAGCCGGGCAAGGCGACGACCAAACGACAGTTCCTTCTTGTTGCGCTCCAGATCGGGCATCGGGTTCCGCCAGCGGGGGACATACAGGTAATAAGCATGCAAACCATTTGCGTGCTTAGTATATCCACAAGCTGCACGTTTCCAGAAAACGACAATGTGAGCCAATGCAATTTCAGCATGGATACTATCTGGCAATGAGGTGGATCATTGCCAGATAGTCAGGCATGGGCTGTGCCGGTGGCCTTATCTAGCCCGGCCGCGGAACAGGTTCCATACCGCGCGGCCGGTATGGCGGGTCAGTGGACCCGCCATCGTGGCCGCGACGGCTGACAGCGCAAGGCTCTGGCGCAGTTCATTCATGGCGTGTTCGCGTGCGAATCGTACCCGGATTTCCTCCGGTGTCATGTACGAACGCCGCCCCATGACCAGCCCCATAAGCACGATCAGCACGTCAAAACCAAAAACCGTTGCCGCCGCGCCAAGGGCGCTGAAGCCGAAGGTCTGGTAACACAGCGCCCACAGCAGCCCATGGCCGGTAATGGCGGCAAAAAAGGCAAAGACTGCTGCCACAATCAGAAATGCGGCCTGACGCCCCAGACGGATCGCCATCAGTTTGCGTAGGGTCAGTTCCCCTTCGATGATGGTTTTACCGAGTTCGCCTATTTTCATGATGCTCGCATATCCTCTGGTTGCAGCAGGCTATAATGCCCTATTTCGTTGCACGGCCAAGGAAATACCCGATTGCCGAGAAAATGGCGATAGCCACCAGCGAACGAGCGCGTGAACCGTTTTTCTTGGGGGCATGCTCCTCCAGGCTTTCGCGGGCCTGCCCGGCCAGCTTTTCGGCCTTGCTGGCCACGTCGTGCAGGGCCTGCTTGCCATGGGTATGCAGCAGGTTCTCGACATGGGTTTTCAGGGCCTGCAGGTCTTCATGCGTGACATTCTTGATGGAGTCGGTCTTGCTCATGATCGTATCCTTTGCGGGTAAAGTGCGGATAATCCTCTGGTAAGGAGGTAACCATTGCTTATAACGCGTTATCCCCCCAGTCAGGTTTCTGTTATCGCATGTCTCCTTTCTCCTCTCGGCTGGTTGTCAACGCGCTTACGGCTGTTCCCGGCGCGCCGGCGCTCTCGCTGCGCGCCGCAGCGGGAGCATGCCTGGCGGTAGTGAATGACGACGCAGCCTGTCTTTCCACGCTGGCGGACATGCTGGCGGGCCATGTGGCGGCGCATGCGGGGCAGGTCGTGATCGATGACCACGACGTGACTGGCCTGCCACCGCCCCGCCGCCTGTGTGTAGCGGTAGGGTGGCGCGACCCATTGTTCACACACATGACGGTCCAGGCCAACCTTGCCTTCGGGCTGCGGGCACGCGGGGTGGATGCACGGGTGGTGGCGGCAAGGGTGGGCGCCATCCTGGCGCTTCTGGGGCTTGACGGGGTAGGACACCTGCGTCCCGCCCGGCTCGGGCCAGAACAGGTGCTGCGTGTCATGATCGGTCGCGCCCTGGTGTCCGAGCCGCCGGTGCTGGTGCTGGATGATCCCTTCACCCCGCTGCCCCCCGCATCGCGCACGGCCATGCGCCGTCTTGTCGGCCGGCTTGTGCGCGCGCGGGGGCTGTGCGTGGTGCTGCTTACCCGTGCGCGGGAGGATGCGCTGCTGCTGGGTGATACGATTGCCTACATGTCAGGCCCGGAAATCGTGCAGCAGGGCACGGCGCTGGACCTGTTCGAGCGCCCGGCCTGTGACCGCGTGGCCACCGGCTTTGGCCATGCCAACAGCCTGACGGTGCGCGTGGCCAGTGTGGAGGATGACGTGGTCCGTGCCCACCTGCCCGGTGGCCTGCTGGTCGAAGCCATGGCTGCGCCCGGTGTGGTGGCCGACCAGTTGGCCACGCTGTGCATCCGTCCTGACCGGATTGCGGTCCTGTTTCCCACCCGTGCTGTGCCTGTGACCGATGATCCCGATGCCCCGCCCCTGCTGGAAGCAACGCTGACAGATCTGCGGCAGATGGGTGACCATGTCCTGCTGCGGTTCCGGCTGGCGAATGGGGAGGAACTGCTGGCCCGCAGGCCGCCTACCCCCGCTCTGCAACGTGTGGCACCAGGGCAGGTTGCGGTGCTGGCGTGGCAGCCGGGGCAGGCAATTGCCTTTCCGTTCCGGGGGGAAATGGGGTAGCGTCCGGCCATCGTGCCGCCCAATGCTTGAAAGACTGTTTCCTGTCCGTGTTCCAGCCCGTAATCCGCAGCCCTGCCCGTTTTGCCCTGTTCTGCCTGGTTGCCGCCATGGCCATGCTGTCCGTGGCGCAGGCCATACCGGCCCAGGGTGCCGTTCGGGTGCGGCACAGACCGGCCCTTGTGGTGGCCAGTGCGGAGTCACATCTCGAACCGGTGCAGGATGCCGTCTTCTTCCGGCCCTTTATGCAGGAATCGGGGCTGTCGGTCACGCACAGGGCCTGGGATGGTAGTCTGACCGAACTGGACCGCCATGGCCTGCACGCGGCAGCGGCGGATACATGGTCACTGGTCTTTACCGAAGACAGCACCATCCGTGCCGCCTGCATGGACGGCCTGCTCGTGCGTCTGGCGGGCAGTGCGACCAATCCCGATGGCTGTGGCGTGCCGGGCCTGACCACGCAGGTGGTTGTGGCATGGGATCCGACATGGCGACAGGTGGCGCCACAATGGGGGGATTTCTGGGACGTCGTGCGCTTTCCCGGCAAGCGCGGCCTGCGTCGTGACCCGCGTACCACGCTGGAGATCGCGCTGATGGCCGATGGTGTGGCACCAGGGGATGTCTATGCCCAGCTTTCCACCGATGCAGGCGTGGACCGCGCCTTTCGCAAGCTCAGCCAGTTGCGTCCTTACATAACATGGTGGTCTACCCCCCAGCAGGCTGCCAGTATTCTGGCCCATGGTCAGGTACTCATGAGCAGCGCGCCCAGTGATGCAGTCATGATGTCCCCCGCGCAGGGTCGGCGCGTCATCGGTGTCAGTACTGACATGGCTTTGTCCTATGGTCTGTCATGGGGTGTTGTGGCCGGGCAGGTGGCGGCCCGGCTGGGTCAGTCACGCGAACTGCTGCATTTTATCGTGCAGCCTGACAGGCGGGACAATTTTACCACCCATTATGCCACCACGCCCCGCCCCGATGCGGGTCATCCCGCCCGGGTCCTGCCGATGGACGTGCAGTTCTGGCAGGCTCATTATGCCACTCTGTCGCACCGTTTCGACATATGGCTGCGGGGCGCTGGCTGATGCTGCCTGCCCTGACCGGCCAGCCCCCCGGCCTGGTGGCGGTGGATGGTCTGTATGCGGCGCTGGGGCTGGGGCTGGCTTGCCTGGTGGTGCTGGGGGGGCATGCCATGCTCCGTCGTGCCCGGTCGGGGCTGGGTATTGTGCTGCGCGGGTGCATGCTGGCGTGCATGCTGCCCGGGCTGGCGCTGGCGCTCTGGTGGCCAGATATCATGCGCGGGGCATCGGTTGCGGTGTGCATGATGCAGGGCGTGTTCATGACCCCTGCCGCCATGTGGCCGCTCTTGCGCGTGCTGCAGCGCATGCCTCCCACCCTGGCGCGTACGGCCAGCGGGCTGGGGGCGGATGCGCAGGCCCGGTTGCGCCTTTTGTGGCTGCCGCTGCTTGGTGGGCCGCTGGCCGGTGTTGTGGCCTGCTGTGCCGCCATGGTCATGTTGTGCGCCATGGCCGCGGCGGCATGGCCGTAGACTGTATTGATGGATTGCACACGTCAGGACCACGATCATGACAGACAAGACCCGACCCTTCTGGGAAACGACGCCCCTCGACCAGATGACCCGCCCGCAATGGGAGGCGGTATGTGATGGCTGCGGCCGGTGCTGCCTGCACAAGCTGCGTGAGGATGAAACTGATGACGTGCTCTTCACCGATGTCGCCTGCCGTCTGCTCAATACCGAAACCTGCCAGTGCAGTGATTACGCCCACCGCCAGAGCCGGGTGCAGGACTGCATTACGCTGACGGCGGACAAGCTGGCCGATATCGACTGGCTTCCGCCCACCTGTGGTTACGTGCTGCTGCGCGATGGGGAGCCGCTGCCTTGGTGGCACCCGCTGGTGTCCGGCACGACCGAGACGGTGCATGAGGCCGGTATATCCGTCAGTGGCCGGGTCATCAGCGAACGTCATGCCGGCATGCTGGAGGATCACGTGATCGACTGGCCTGGTGAAGCGCCACGGAATGCATTCTGCCGTAGCCGCCCCCGGTCGCGCTGATGGCTGACGGCGCGGGCGACAGGATGCTGGAGGTCGTGCCCATTGCATCGGGCACGGTTACGGTGCGCTGGCGCCCATCGCGGCAGGCGCGGCGCATTTCCATGCGGATCGACCCGGCCAGTGGTCATGTCATCATCACCCTGCCGCGTGGCGCGCGCAAGGCGGATGGTCTGGCGCTGCTGCGCGCGCATTCCGCCTGGGTTGCAGCCGGCCTGTCACGTCTGCCGCCTGCCACTGAACTGCGCCATGGCGGCACGGTGCTGCTTGATGGCATAGCCCTTGAGATTCGCCATGCGCCTGAGGCCCGGCGCGGTGTGTGGCTGGAGGATGGCAGGCTCCATGTCAGTGGGGCGGAGGATTTTATTGCCCGTCGTGTGGGGGCCTACCTGCGTGCGCAGGCACAGGTGCTCCTGCCCGCGCGCCTGCGCCTTCAGGCTGAACAGGCCGACTTGCGGCCCGTGCAGGTCAGGCTGCGCGATACGAAAAGCCGGTGGGGAAGCTGTTCATCCGATGGCACCATCATGTTGTGCTGGCGGCTGGTCATGGCTCCGCAGGAGGTCCAGCACTACATCATCGCCCACGAACTGGCGCATCTGCGCCACATGAATCATGGTCCTGACTTCTGGCTGCTGGTGGATCGGTTGACCCCCCACCGTCGCCAGGCCGAGAAGTGGCTGCGTGCCAATGGCGCCGGTCTGCATCGGATAGTGCCAGCCTGAAAACAGATAAAAGGGACAGAAGTTTTTGGGTGCCGCCTTTTTTCAAAAAGGCGGCGTCTTTCAAAGCTTTTTGGAAAAAGATTCACCAAAGACTTTTGATCGTTTTGCTTCAGGCGGTGAACTGCTCGGCAATGATCCGCTCGGACAGGCTTTGCCCGGGGTCGAACAGCACGGTGGTGTGCAGTTCGCGTGCTTCGGTAATCTTGACGGAAACCACGTCGCGTACCTCGGTAAAGTCGGCCACGGCGGCGACGGGGCGCTTGTCGGTTTCCAGTATGTCAAAGCGCACCTGCGCCGTGGAGGGCAGCAGCGCGCCCCGCCACCGGCGCGGACGGAAGGCACTGATGGGGGTTAGTGGCAGCAGGTTTGCCGAGAGCGGCACGATTGGGCCATGGGCGGACAGGTTGTAGGCTGTGGAACCTGCGGGGGTGGAGATCAGCACCCCGTCGCAAATCAGTTCGGGCAGGCGCACGCGCTCATCAACGTTGATGCGGATTTTCGCCGCCTGTCGGGTCTGGCGGAACAGGAACACGTCATTGAGCGCCAGCGCATGGATACACGCGCCATCGCGTGTTGTGGCTTCCATGCGCAGCGGGTGCAGGATGGCCACCTGTGTCGCCGCCAGCCGCTCGGGCAGGTTGTCGGGCACGGCGGGGTTCATCAGGAACCCCACCGTGCCGCAGTTTATGCCGTAAACCGGCAGTGTGCGTTCCAGCGTGGTGTGGAGCATTTCCAGCATGAACCCGTCGCCGCCCAGGCAGACCATGGCATCGGCTTCGGTGGTGGGGTACTGCCCATACTGCGCAACCAGCCGCGCCAGCCACATCTGGGCGCTTTCATTGGGGGCGGCGCAGAAATGCAGCCTTTCGGGGATGTACCCGTCGGTCCAGCCGGGATACGACATTTCAGTCATGGTGTGTGGACGGACAGGCGATGATGCGCCATGACCGGCATGCGTCCGCGTATGGTTTCCACCACTGCTGCATCAAGCCGCGCTGTGCTCCAGCCCGGCCCGTCCGATACCTGGGCCACGATGGTGCCCCACGGGTCGATGATCATGGAATGGCCGTAGGTGCGGCGTTTCTGGCCGCTTTCATCCACATGGGTACCGGTGGTGCCGCAGGCGACCATCCAGCATTGGGTTTCGATCGCGCGTGCGCGCAGCAGGGTCTCCCAGTGGGCAAGCCCGGTTTCGACCGTAAAGGCTGCGGGTACTAGCAGCACGTTGGCGCCACGGGCGCGCAGGGCGTGGAACAGGGCGGGAAAGCGGATATCGTAGCAGATGGCCAGCCCCGCCGTGAAATCGGGAGAAAGCGGGGCGGTCACGATGTCCGAACCGGGGTCGTAGGTATCGCTTTCGCGGTAGCCCTCGCCACCGGGAGTGGTGATGTCGAACAGGTGAATCTTGCGGTAGCGCGCAATCTCACGGCCCCTGGCATCGAATACCAGTGTCGTGTTGAACAGCCTGTCCCCATGCCGTTCGCCAATGGAACCGCCATGGAGCATGATGCCGTGTGCGCGTGCCGTGTCGGACAGGAAGCGGTACAGCGGCCCGGCTTCCCCCGTGCCATCGGGGGCTGGCAGGGACTCGGCGGCCATGAATTTCATGTCCCGTGTCCCGCCCAGGCAACTCCACATTTCGGGCAGGACCACAAGGTCGGGCTTGTCAGCACCTGTGGCGGCGGCAATCAGCGCGCGGGCATGGTGCATGTTTTCGGGCGCGGATGCGCCGGGCGCCATCTGGATGACAGTGGTGCGCATCAGGACAGGTACTCCATGGATAATCCCCAGACCATAGGACAGCCGCCCCCGCGCCCGCAACAGGCACCGCCAATGCGTGCGGCCCTGTTAAAAGTCATGGGTGGGGGATAGGATGCGGGCAGATCTCGTATTGAAAAAACAATGGCACATTCTTCCTCTTCCCGAACTGTCATCTTCGCGGCCCTTGCAGGCAACCTTCTGGTGGCCGCCACCAAATTTGGGGCGGCTTTCCTGACCGGCAGCGCCTCGATGCTGAGCGAGGCCATCCACTCCCTGATCGATACCGGCAACCAGGGGCTGCTGCTGGTGGGCATGCGGCGCGCCATACGCCCGGCTTCGGCCATGCACCCGTTTGGCTACGGGCTGGAACTTTATTTTTGGACCTTTGTCGTGGCCCTGCTCATTTTCGGGCTGGGGGCGGGTGTCTCGCTGTATGAGGGGATCATCCACATCATCCATCCGCAGCCGGTCTCGCATGTGCTGGTCAATTATGCCGTGCTGGTGGCCAGCATCGTGTTCGAGGGGTCGGTCTGGCTGCTGGCCCTGCGCGCCTTCCGCAAGGAGGGCAAGGGGCGGCGTGGCTGGGTGGAAGCCGTGCAGATGAGCAAGGACCCCACCGTCTTTACTGTATTGTTTGAAGATACGGCGGCGCTGGGCGGCCTGGCCGTGGCCCTTCTGGGCAATATCCTGTCCGAGATGCTGGACATGCCGGTTCTCGATGGCGTGGCCTCCATCGTGATTGCCTGCATCCTGGCGGTCACGGCGGCGTTTCTCGCCCGCGAATCCCAGTCACTGCTGACGGGTGAGGGCGTGGCCCCGGAAGTGTTGGCCGCCCTGCGGCGCATGGCGCTGGCGGCCCAGGGGGTGGAGCGGTTGAACGAAATCCGCTCCATGCATTTCGGCCCACGTGATGTGCTGGTGGTGATCAGCCTTGATTTCCGTAATGACCTGACGGCAGGACAGGTGGAAATCGTGGTCAGCGCGCTGGAGCGGCAGATCAAACAGGCTTACCCCGAAGTCACCCGTGTTTTTATTGAAGCGCAGGACAGCCATGCCCAGCCCACCAGTGCCACCATCACGGCTGCCACGGAGGGGGTGCCTACGCCGTGACGAATTCGTCCGCCCGGTAGCCCTGGGCGAACAGCAGGGTGCGCAGCGTGGTGTTATTGACCTGATTTTCAATCTCGCGCCGTACCGCAGGCTTGGCATGGAAGGCAATGCCTGCCCCCGCCACCCGTAGCATCGCCAGGTCATTTGCGCCATCGCCCGTGGCCATGGCGTCATCCATGTCCAGCCTGCTTTCCTTTACCAGCCGCCACAGGTGGGCCAGCTTGGCGTCCGGGCCTAAAATGGGTTCGCTCACCTTGCCCGTTAACGTCTCGCCCTGGGTGAGTAGGGTGTTGGCGTGGTTTTCATCAAAGCCGCACAGGGTGGCCACCTTGCTGGTAAAGAACGTGAACCCGCCCGAGACCAGTGCCGTGCGCGCGCCGTTGGCCCGCATGGTGCGCACAAGTTCCAGTGCGCCGGCATTCAGCCTGACATCTTTCCACGCCCGTTCCAGCAGACTGACCGGCAGACCCGCCAGCAGGGCCACGCGTTCATGCAGGGCGGATTCGAATTCGATCTCCCCGTTCATGGACCGGCGCGTGATGTCGGCAATCTTCTCGCCAATGCCCGCATGCGTCGCGATGTCATCCAGCGTTTCGCAGTTGACGATGGTGCTGTCCATGTCTGCTACCAGCAGGCGCTTGCGGCGGTTATGGGTGGGGGTTACCAGCACATCCAGCCCCCGGTTTGCAAAAGCGGTGCGTACGGACCCTATGCCCGCTTGTTCCCATGTTTCGGGTGCCGGGCAGGCGATCTCGACGGCTTCCCCTACCGAAAGGGTGCTGGGGGCGGCTCCCCGCACCAGGTCGCGTGCGGCCTGGATATCAACCGGGGTAAGGGATGTGGCATCACGCGCGGCCACCAGTACAAGGGTATGGGTAAGGGAAGAGGAATCAGCCATGGGGTCCGGGTATAACAGGGGTGGGACACACACGCATCCGCCTGTGGGGCAGGGGCGCGTGGCGCTGATCGTGGCGGGTCCGACCTGTTCGGGCAAGTCCGCACTTGCGCTGGCGCTGGCGCAGCGGGTGGGTGGCACCATCATCAATGCGGATTCGATGCAGGTGTACCGCGAACTGCGTATCCTGACCGCCCGCCCCGACCCGCGCGATGAAGCCTGCGTTCCGCATGCGCTGTATGGCGTGCTGCCTGCGGCCCAGACCGGTAGCGTGGCCTGGTGGCGCGAACAGGCCATGGCGTGCGCACAGGCGGCGTGGGACGCAGGGCGCGTGCCGGTGTTCTGTGGCGGGACGGGAATGTATTTCCGTGCGTTGACTGATGGGCTGGCTGATATTCCCCAACCACCCGATGCCATCCGTGCACAGGCGCGCGCCATGGTGGAGGCTCTGGGCCCCCAGGGCGCGCACGCGCAACTCCATACGCTCGATGCCCAGACGGCCGCCACCCTGCGCCCCACCGATGGCCAGCGTATTGCCCGCGCGCTGGAAGTGTATCTGGCTACCGGCCATGGTCTGGCATGGTGGCGGCGCGAGGCGGTGCTGCCTGCGCTGGATGCACGCTTCATTGCCGTGCGCCTTCACCCGGCGCGGGCAGACCTGCGCGCCGCCATAGCACAGCGCTTTCACGCCATGGTGGAATGCGGTGCCGTGGCGGAGGTCGCCCATCTGCTGGAACACAACCTGCCTGCCACCCTGCCTGCCATGCGCGCCCACGGGGTGCCCGAACTGGCCGCCGTGCTGCGTGGCGACATGACCCTGGCTGATGCCACCGCGCGGGCGATCACGCTGACCGGACAGTACACCAAGCGCCAGGCCACATGGTTCGCCCATCATGCACTGGCGGCACCCGCAGACACGTATGTGCATGAAAAGCGTTATGAAAATCCCTCAGGTACGCAACAAATGGAAAGATGTGACAATAAAATCATTTCTTTTGTTATTAATCGCATTGACGTGGGCCAAGGGTTTCCGTAAACCCGGCCCGGGATTTCGCCACTCATGGCAGGCCGGTTGTTCCGGCCACCACGGCGAAGGAGCAGGAACATGAACGCAGCATCGCACCAGACCGACCTGAAACTTCATGCCACCAGCAAGGACACGCCTGTTGTCCTGAGCGGGGCCGAGGTTCTTCTGCGCGTATTGGGTGAGCAGGGGGTCGAAGTGATTTTCGGCTATCCCGGTGGCGCGGTGCTGCCCATTTACGATGCATTGTTCCGCCAGAACGCGATTCGCCATGTGCTGGTCCGCCACGAGCAGGCGGCTGTGCATGCGGCGGAAGCCTATGCCCGCTCCACCGGCAAGGTGGGCGTGGTGCTGGTGACCAGCGGCCCCGGTGCCACCAACACGGTGACCGGACTGCTCGACGCCATGCTCGACTCGATTCCGGTGGTCTGTTTTTCCGGGCAGGTCGGCGTGCCGCTGATCGGCACCGATGCCTTTCAGGAAGCCGACACGACCGGCATCACCCGCCCCGTCACCAAGTACAATTACCTTGTGCGCCGCGCGGACGAGATTGCGCCCAGCGTGCACGAAGCCTTCCATATCGCACGCAGTGGCCGCCCCGGACCGGTGCTGGTTGACCTGCCCAAGAACCTCATGGTCGCGCCCGCGCCCTACGTGGCGCCACCGCGCACGCCACATCCGTCCTATCAGCCGCAGACCGAGCCGGGCCGCGATGTGATCGCCCGCGCGATGGCGGCCATGAAGGGCGCGCGCCGTCCGCTGTTCTATATTGGTGGCGGTATCATCAATGCCGGGCCGGAAGCCTCCATGGCGCTGCGCCGACTGGTGGAAAAGACCGGATTTCCCTGTACGTCCACGCTCATGGGGCTGGGGGCGATGCCTGCGGGCGACCGCCGCTTCCTGGGCATGCTGGGCATGCACGGTACGTACGAAGCCAACATGGCCACCCACGACTGTGATGTGCTGATCGCACTCGGCTCGCGCTTTGACGACCGGGTGACCGGGCGGCTGGATGCGTTCTCGCCCGGTTCGTTCAAGATCCATGCGGATATCGATCCCAGCCAGATCAACAAGATCGTACGGGTTGATGTGGGTATCGTGGGTGATGCACGGCGTGTGATCGAGATGATGCTGGAGGAGTGGGACTGCACGCCCGCCAATACCCGCCAGCCGATCGATGTTGCGCAGTGGTGGCACCAGATCAATGAATGGCGGAAGCTCGACAGCCTCGGCTTTTCGCAGGACATGGCGCCCGAGGCTATCATCCGCCCGCAATACGCCATCCGTCGCCTGCATGAGATGGCGACCGCCACAGGGCGCGACACCTATGTCTCGACCGAGGTGGGGCAGCACCAGATGTGGGCCGCCCAGCATTTTGGCTTCGACAAACCCAACCGCTGGCTGACATCGGGCGGGCTTGGCACCATGGGTTATGGCCTGCCGGCCGCCGTTGGCGCGCAGGTGGCCCATCCCGATGCGCTGGTGATTGACATTGCGGGCGAGGCATCGACGCTCATGAACATTCAGGAACTGTCCACGATCGCGCAGTACCGTCTGCCGGTTAAGGTGTTCATCCTGAACAACCAGTATATGGGCATGGTGCGCCAGTGGCAGGAACTGCTGCATGAATCGCGCTATTCCGAAAGCTACAGCGCAGCGCTGCCGGATTTCGTGAAACTGGCGGAAAGCTTCCATGGGCGCGGCCTGCGGGCGACCTGCGTGGGTGAACTGGATGGCGTGATTGCGGAAATGCTGGCCTATCCCGGTCCGGTCGTGGCCGACATCTGTGTTGCACAGGATGAAAACTGCTACCCTATGATCCCGTCGGGGGCAGCGCATAACCAGATGCTGCTCGGTCCCGATCAGGATGACGAGATCAGCGCCGAAGGCCGCATGCTGGTCTGATCGCCCGTCAGTCCCGGTGGGTTTTCCTGCCGGGTGTTTTTCGTACCTTTTGCTGGCATGCAGCCTGCATGCCAGTATCTTCAGCAGTCAGGAAACGCCATCATGACCACGCAGCAGGAGAGCCCGGTCTCTGCGGTCATTTCCATTCAGGTCGAAAACGAAAGCGGTGCGCTGGCGCGTGTCATCGGCCTGTTTTCCGGCCGTGGATATAATATTGAAAGCCTGACCGTGGCTCCGGTTGATGAAACCCGCCGCCAGTCGCGTATCAATATCGTCACCACCGCGACCCCGCGCGTGCTGGAACAGATCCGCGCGCAGGTGGAACGCCTGGTGCCGGTTTACCGCGTGTCGGTCATGACGGCGGCAGAACCCCACGTTGCGCGCGAAATGGCGCTGGTCAAGGTGATTGCCAGCGGCGAACGCCGCGCTGACGCCCTGCGCATTGCGCAGGCTTTCCGCGCCCATCCTGTTGATGCCTCGGCCACATCGTTCGTCTTTGAACTGACGGGTGCGACCGACAAGCTCGATGCCTTTATCGACCTCATGCGTCCCCTTGGCCTCGCCGAGGTGTCGCGCACGGGTGTTGCCGCCATCGCCCGGGGGGCGGCAATCCTGTAAGGGTCGCGTTTTTACCGATCAATTCTTTTTTCATCCATAAGGAGTAGGACCATGCGCGTCTATTATGATCGCGATGCTGATGTGAACCTGATCAAGAGCAAGAAGGTCGCCATCATCGGTTACGGCAGTCAGGGCCACGCCCATGCCAACAACCTCAAGGACTCTGGCGTGACCGACATTGTGGTCGGCCTGCGTCCTGAATCCACCGCCGTCGCCAAGGCCGAAGCCGCCGGATTCAAGGTGATGACCCCTGCCGACGCTGCCAAATGGGCGGATGTGGTGATGGTGCTGACGCCTGATGAAGGCCAGGGCGCGCTGTACAAGGAATCGCTGGAAAAGAACCTCAAGCAGGGCGCAGCCCTTGCCTTCGCTCATGGTCTGGCGATCCATTTCCGCATCATTGAAGCGCGCCCTGATCTTGATGTGTTCCTGATCGCGCCCAAGGGGCCGGGCCATACGGTGCGTTCCGAATACCAGAAGGGTGGCGGCGTGCCGTCCCTGGTTGCCGTGGCGCAGAATGCGTCTGGCAATGCGCTGGAAATCGCGCTGTCCTATGCTTCCGCCAACGGCGGTGGTCGTGCAGGCATCATCGAGACGACCTTCAAGGAAGAAGTTGAAACCGATCTGTTTGGTGAGCAGGCCGTGCTGTGCGGTGGCCTGGTCGAACTGATCCGTGCAGGTTTCGAGACGCTGGTCGAAGCAGGCTATGCGCCGGAAATGGCCTATTTCGAGTGCCTGCACGAAATGAAGCTGATCGTGGACCTGATCTACGAAGGCGGCATTGCGAACATGAACTATTCCATCTCCAACACGGCGGAGTATGGTGAATACGTGTCCGGCCCGCGTGTAATCACGCCGGAAACCAAGGCCGAGATGAAGAAGATCCTGACCGACATTCAGGACGGCACCTTCGTGCGCAACTTCATCCTGGAAAACCAGTCCGGTAATATCGGCTTCAAGGCCACCCGTGCGCACAACAACGAACATCAGATCGAGAAGGTTGGCGAGAAGCTGCGCGGCATGATGTCGTGGATTGGCAAGAACAAGCTGGTCGACAAGTCGCGTAACTAAAAATTTCCCGTTAATAAAAAAAGAATAAAATTTTTTGGGTGCCGCCTTTTTGGGTGGTGAGTCGTTACCCCCCAGCCTGCATGCGCCAGCCGGAAATGTTCCGGTTGGCGTTTTTTTTATATCCGCCAGCCGCATTGTCGTCCGTATTTGCCGTGACAGGCATGGGGAACGGGTGCCACCATGCGCGACCGGAAAGAACCTGAAGGAGCACCGTACCGTGACGGATTACGTGATTCCCCCCTGCAGCCCGCCCGTTGTGCCAGTGGAGGGGAGTAGGGGTGTCTTTCCCGTTCGGCGGATCTGGTGCGTGGGGCAGAATTATGCCGCCCATGCCCGCGAGATGGGCAGCAACCCCGAGCGTTCCGAACCCTTCTTCTTTTCCAAACCGGGTGATGCGGTGGTGCCCGGCGGCGGGCTGCTACCATTTCCGGTCGGCACGTCCGACCTGCATCATGAAGTGGAACTGGTGGCTGCGATCGGCCGCGATGGCCACGACATTACCGTGGAAAAGGCGCTGGGCCATGTGTACGGTTATGCGGTTGGCCTGGACATGACGCGCCGCGACCTGCAAGCGGCAGCCAAGAAGGCGGGCCGCCCGTGGGATCTGGCCAAGGGGTTCGACCAGTCCTGCCCCATTTCATCCATCGTGCCCGTCGCAACCATAGGGCATCCCGAACGCGGGGCCATTACGCTGAGCGTGAATGGAGAGCCCAGGCAGAAAGGTGACCTGATGGATATGATCTGGTCTGTTGCGGAAATCATTTCCAGCCTCAGCCGTTTCGTTTCCCTTGGTGCGGGTGACCTGATCATGACCGGCACGCCCGCTGGCGTGGGGCCGGTCAGGCGTGGGGATGTGCTGCACGCCAACTGCGCCGGTGTGGGCGAACTGAACGTGACCTATACCGGCTAGGTTCAGGTTCATGGATGGGGCTGGGCATCTGGTCGGCCCCCCGTCCGTCAGGCTGTCAGGCTGCGGTACCCGTATGCGTGACCTGCCGCATGGACGTTCCGGCATTCATCATTATTGCACCCCATCGCGCCTGCGTGGCGGGGTGCCAGGGCTTTGTGCCCTGTCAGGTAGAAGGATCAGAAACATGCAGTACCGTCAGCTTGGCCGTTCCGGCCTGCGGATTTCAGCCTTTACCCTTGGCACCATGACATTTGGCGGCAAGGGCAATTTTGCCAAGACAGGCAACACCGATCTTGCCGGGGCCAGCCGTCAGATCGATCTGTGCATTGATGCCGGGATCAACATGTTCGATACGGCGGATATCTATTCGACCGGTGTATCGGAGGAAATTCTCGGTGCTGCCCTCAAGGGCCGCAGCGCCGATGTGATGGTGACTACCAAAGCGCGTTTTAACATGGGGCCGGGCGCCAATGATGCCGGTCTGTCACGCTATCATCTTGTCAGTGCGTGCGAGGCTAGCCTCAAGCGTCTGGGTCGTGACCATATCGACCTGTATTACCTGCATGAATGGGATGGCCAGACCCCTCTGGATGAAACGCTGGAGGCGCTGGATACCCTGACGCGCGCGGGCAAGATCCGTTATGCCGGGGTTTCCAACTTTTCGGCCTGGCATATCATGAAGGCCCTCGCCACGGCGGAGCGTAACCGCCTGATCGCACCTGTGTCACAGCAGATATACTATTCCCTGCAGGGGCGTGAGGCGGAATATGAACTTCTGCCCGTTGCCGTGGACCAGGGCATTGGTGTGCAGGTCTGGAGCCCGCTGGCGGGCGGCCTGCTGTCTGGCAAGTACCGCCGTGGCAAGCCACAGCCCGAAGGTACGCGCCAGATCGAAAAATGGGGCGAACCCCCGGTCTATGACATCGAAAAACTGTATGACGTGGTAGACGTGCTGGTCAGCATTGCCGAAAGCCGTGGCATCTCCGCAGCGCAGGTGGCGCTGGCCTGGGTGGCGCAGCGGCCGGCCGTGACATCCGTCCTGATCGGTGCCCGGACCGAGGCGCAACTGGTCGATAACCTCAAGGCCATTGACCTGAGTCTGACGGTGGAAGAAATCAGTCGCCTTGATGAAGCCAGCGCCCCGCCGATCCTTTATCCCTTCTGGCATCAGGCGAGTACGGCGTCGGATCGTCTTTCCGCAGCCGACCTGCTGCTGCTTGGACCGACGTTGGCAAAGAAGAAGCAATAAAACAGCGGAAGGAAGTTTTGGGTGAGGCTTTTTTCCAAAAAAGCTTCAGAGAACGCCGCCTTTTTGAAAAAAGGCGGCACCCAAAAACGTCCATCATTTCTATCAGAGGTTTGCCTGAAAGCCGTTTCCCGTCGGGCTGCTTTCCCTTGGTGAGGATTGCATACCGCTGGACGAATGGCCGTTGCGCCAAGAAGGCACAGCAAGGTTGATCTGGGTCAAGGTTGGAAACCGCCTCCCAATGATCAGTTATTCCCTGTTCCGCATCGCCCATGACCTCATGCGCGCGACAGGATACAGGGGAAGGAATTCGCTTCCGATATCTTGTAATAACATCCAGTTGAACCCATCTGGAATCCAGCGCCATGCCGTTGCCTGTTGAGGGACGGCGCAGGGCGGAACCTATTTTGTCGCCTGATCAAGAGGGACGGGAAAGCATATGAATATCGAGAAGTTTACAGAACGGTCGCGCGGTTTTTTGCAGGCTGCACAGACCATTGCCATGCGCGATTACAATCAGCAGTTGACGCCGGAGCATCTGCTCAAGGCTCTGCTGGATGATGAGCAGGGGGCTGCATCTTCCCTTATTCGCGCAGCAGGCGGGCAGGTGCCTGCCATTACGGCGGCAAACGAGGCCGCCCTTGCCAAGCTGCCAAAGGTGCAGGGCAGCGGTGCCGGACAGCCCACCGCTACAAGTGAACTGGTGCGCGTGTTGGACGGGGCCGAGCAGGCAGCTCAGAAAGCAGGTGATGAATATGTGGCGCAGGATCGCCTGCTGGCCGCCATCGCCGCGTCCGAAACACCTGCTGGGCAGGCTCTGCGTGCGGGCGGTGCGACACCGCAGGCGCTGGAAAAAGCCATTGCCACCATCCGCAAGGGACGTACCGTGGATAGCGAAAACGCCGAAGCCAATTTTGACGCGTTGAAAAAATACGCGCGTGACGTGACGGAAGTTGCCCTTCAGGGCAAGCTGGACCCCGTGATCGGCCGTGACGAGGAAATCCGCCGCGCCATTCAGGTCCTTGCGCGCCGCAGCAAGAATAACCCCGTTCTGATTGGTGAGCCGGG